>NZ_CP032869.1:5905783-6216613 GCF_003576455.2 Mucilaginibacter celer | reverse complement strand
CAGATGGGTGAGATAATTGATTACGACAATAGCTTTTTTTTAAACGCCATTAAAAATTTTTACATAGGAACCGGTATCGGTGCAATATCCAATAGCATGAAAGGGAATGATATCCAACGCACCAATCTTTATTTGTATAACGGCCCCAATACTTATGTTTTCCCGGGTAAAAACAGCAGCGTTAACCTGATGGTTCCTATACGCCTGGGCTACGAATTTAAAATATACGATGATTACGACCAGGTGGGTTATACCATAACCCTTGGTTATCAACATGCCTATACTTTTGGCGAAGGGCTTGATGGTTATAACGATAACTCGCAAAAATTTAAAAACAACGCCCCCGATCAGTTTGCCATGTTTACCCTCGGCTTTAAATACAACTTTGGCAACACAGTATCATACACCAAACTGGTACGCAATTTCAGATAGTGAACATAGAAGAACTGCGCGATTACTGCCTGCAAAAACCGGGTGCTACAGAGGGTTTCCCCTTTGGCGAAGATACCCTTGTATTTAAAATTGCCGAAAAACTGTTCCTGCTCACCAACCTGCAAACCGGCGACAGGTTTAATGTAAAATGCGACCCCGAATGGGCCGTAGAACTCCGCGAACGCTACCCCGAAGTACAGCCAGGCTACCACATGAACAAAAAACTCTGGAATACCGTGTACATGAACGGCTCGCTTACCCGCAAGCAACTTTGCGAAATGATTGACCACTCGTATGAGCAGGTGGTGAAAAGTTTGCCGAAGAAAGTGCAGGCGGAGATAACAGAGTTATAAGAAAACGTCATCCTGGACTTGTTTCAGGATCCCACAGGACAAGTGAAGATGCATAGCGTACACCTTATATAATGGGTGCCGAAACAAGTTCGGCATGACTAAATTGTGTACTTCACCCCGTAAAAATCCCCTTACACCCTCCCGCTTTACCATACTTAAACTATATTTGAGCATTACAGCTTTTTATGAAGAGATTTTTATCAGCATTACTGGTTTATTTTATCGCCCTGCAGGCAAAAGCCCAGCTTACGCCTTTTGAGTTAAGCAAGGATAAAAACTATACGGCCACCTACCCCGAGGTTATTGATTACTATCAAAAACTTAACAAACTATACCCGCAACAAATGCGGCTCATTAACTATGGTACTACCGATGTCGGCAAACCATTAACGCTGATCGTGTTATCCAAAGATAAAGTATTTGATCCTACACTCATCAAAAAGCAAAACAAACGGGTACTGCTCATCAACAATGGCATCCACCCCGGCGAGCCGGAGGGTATTGATGCCAGTATGATGCTGGTGCGCGATATGCTTAAAAACAATGCCCTGCCCAAAGATGTGGTGATTTGCCTTATAGCCCTCTACAATATTGATGGCAGCCTTAACCGTGGTTTAAGCCGCGTTAACCAGAACGGCCCTTCGGCTTATGGCTTCAGGGGCAATTACCGTAACCTTGATTTGAACCGCGATTTTATTAAGGCCGATAGCCGCAATGCCCTGACGTTTACGCAAATTTTGACTACCTGGAAACCGGAGATCTTTTTAGATAACCATACCAGCGATGGTGCCGATTACCAGTATGTGATGACGCTGATTGAAACCCAAAAGGATAAGCAAAACCCCATCCTGGCCGATTATACCACCAAAACACTCACCCCGTACCTGTATAGTAAAATGAAAAAAAGCGGGTATGAAATGATCCCGTATGGTGCAGGTGAAGAAGGCCTCCCCGACTCGGGCATTGTTAGCTTTTTAGAAACACCCCGTTTTGCCACCGGCTTTACGGCCCAGCATAATATCATCAGCTATATTACCGAAACCCACATGCTTAAACCTTTTGATAAGCGCGTGTATGCCACTTATGATTTTATGCAGCACCTGATAGAGATCAATCAACGCGATGCCAAACTGGTAGGCGAACTGAAACGCAAGGCTGATGAAGATGTAAGTAAACAAAAAACTTTTGCCATGGGCTGGGCGGTTGATAACAGCCGGGTGGATACCATCACCTTTAAAGGCTACGAAGCCAAATACAAAACCAGCGAGGTAAGCGGTTTACAGCGTTTATATTACGACAGGGATAAACCCTACACCAAAACAATCAAATATTTTAACAGCTATAAAGTTACCGCCACAGCCGATAAGCCGCTGGCTTATGTAATTCCACAGGCGTGGGGTAAAATCATTGATCTGTTTAAGCTGAACGGCGTACAGATGAAACAACTGGCACATGACACCACGCTTAAACTGCAGATATATTACATTGCCGATTACAAAACCGCTCCCCGCCCTTTTGAAGGCCACTATATGCATAGCGGTGTAAAACTTAATCCGGTTGATATGCCTGTTAAATTTTACAGCGGCGATTATGTGGTATATACTAACCAGCCCATTAACCGTTATATCGTGGAAACGCTGGAGCCACAGGGTGTGGATTCGTTTTTTACCTGGAACTTTTTTGATTCGATGCTGAGCGAAAAGGAGTATTTTTCAGACTATGTATTTGAGGATATTGCCGCCGACCTGATCAAAAAAGATCCCTCCATCAAACAAAAACTGGAAGAGGCTAAAAAGAACGATCCCAAACTGGCCCAAAGCGCCGAAGCGCAATTGTTTTGGGTATACCGCAATTCGCCTTATTTTGAAAAAACATTTTTACGTTACCCCCTGGGCCGTATCTTAACTGAAACTAAACTCGATCTCAAATAAATGGAAGCTCTGCAAACGGCCCCCGTGGCCTGCGTTATTTTTATTATAACTATTATTACTTCATTACTGGCATTTTCAAACAACAACCTGTACAGCCGGATGATGCTGCACCCATACACGGTTTACCGGGGCAAGGATATCCACACCGTAATTACCAGCGGACTGATTCACCGCGATTGGATGCATTTATTTTTCAACATGCTGTCGTATTACTTTTTTGCTTTCAACCTCGAGCCGGTTATCGGGCATTGGCAATTTGGAATGCTGTATGTGTTGAGTCTTATCCTAAGCGATATGCCAACGGTGGTTAAGCATAAAAACGATTATAATTATTTTAGCCTTGGTGCTTCGGGCGCGGTAAGTGCCGTAATTTTCAGCACCATCTTATTCGATCCCTGGAATAAGATCCTGATTTTTCCTATTCCTGTGGCCATCTGGTTTTGGGTATTTGGAATCTTATACCTGGTATACTGCCATTACGCCTCGAAATACTCGCGCGATCAGATTAACCACGACGCGCACTTTTTTGGCGCTATAAGTGGCCTGATGATCACCATCGTTTTTAACCACCATGTTTTGGGCGAGTTTATTCAGCGGATTATTTCGGAAGCTCCAGAGCATTTCCGTTTTTAAAACTACCGTCAGCATCAAATAAAAAACTCATAGGTTTTTCGGGATTCCTGATGATCTCTAACAGCAGGAATCCCCAGTTTTTCCAGAAGTTTTCCAGTACCTGGCCATAGGTTTTATTCATCCAGTCATCAAACAGGGGTTTGCTGCTGGTACCGCGGAGGGGCAGGGCCTCTATCGATATGGTATCCTCAATGGTAAAAATATCATACTCGGGCAGGCGGTTAAACAGGTAGGCCGAGTAAAAAAAGCGGGCATTCAACTCCTCAAACTGGATTGGATGCAGGGTTTGGCCGGCAATTTTATCCAGCGCTTCCTGGTGGTAACGGGCGTTGGCTCCGTTATCCTGCAGGCAAATAATCAGGCCGAAATCGTTAACCCGTAACGAGAAAGTCATGGTATTGATCTCGTCGCGGTAGCCAAAAACATTATCAGCATTATCTACCTTAAATAATACCAGGCTGTAAGGCTTAAAACCATCAAACTCTATGGGTAAATTCAAACTCTGCAACATCATGTGCAGGTTATTGAATTTATGGATGATAGATTGCGAAATATTAAACTCTTCCCCCTGCGAATGCTGTAACTTAATACCGGCCTGAACCTCATTAAAAATAATACCGTACAATAATTTACCGGCCCATTGAAACAGCTTGTTTTCATCTAAGGCCTTCACAGCTTCATAACCACCATCAAAGGCAGCAGCTATTTCGTTTTCGAGAGGCTCGATATATCGCTCATTTACCTCGGCAGTGCAGGGTAGCTTCAGGTCTTTGTAGGTGGCCATACTTTCGTCAAGCAATTTAAAAGGCTTATCTTCCAGCTCGTAGCGGCTCATAAGCCATTGCGGAAAAACCTGGATACGCTCTTCTGTAGGGTTAACATTTTGGCCCGTAAGGAAGCATTTATTATTACTGAAGTTAAAGTTGGTGAACGGTGAATAAATTTGTGCCGGCATGGCCGCAAAGATAAGCACGATTTTGGTACTAAAATTTTAGCTTTGGTTTTTAACATGGAACTGACATATCAACCCTACGAGCTTCAGTTGAAGCATGCATTTACAATAGCCAAATTTTCGCGCACCTCAACGCCGGTAATGCTGGTGCAGATCAATCATGATGGTAAAACCGGTTACGGCGAGGCATCTATGGTGCCCTACATGGGCGAAAGCCACGAAACGGCTACGGATTTTTTGAATAAGGTTGATATTAGCGAATTCAGCTATCCTTTTGATTTTGGGTCGATCATCAGGTATCTGGATAGCATCGCCCCCGGTAATCCCGCTGTTAAAGCGGCCATTGATATTGCCCTGCACGATTTAGATGGTAAACTGAAAGGCAAGCCCTGCTGGCAATTATTAGGTAGCAACCCGGCGTTGATGCCAGTTACCAGTTTCACTATCGGCATTGATACGCCCGAAATGATCATCAAAAAAATAAAAGAAGCCGAAGGTTTTAAAGTGATTAAAGTAAAGCTGGGCCGCGATACCGATAAGGAATTGATCACCACCATTCGCTCAGTTACCGATGTGCCGCTGTATGTGGATGCCAACCAGGGCTGGACAGATTTACAGCAAAGCCTCGATATGACCTACTGGCTACAAGAGCAAGGCGTACAACTGATAGAACAGCCCATGCTAAAAACCGACCCGGATAGTAACGCCTGGCTTACCGAACGCAGCCCAATTCATATTATTGGAGATGAAGCCGTACAACGGTTTGAAGATGTGGAAAAAGCCAGAGGCGTTTACACCGGCATCAATATTAAACTAATGAAATCGGCCGGGCTGTATGAAGCAAAGCGAATGATAGACAAAGCCCGCGAGCTGGATTTAAAAATAATGATAGGCTGCATGACCGAAACCAGCTGCGCCGCCCTGGCAGGCTTAGCCATTGCCCCGCAGGCAGATTGGGTTGATTTGGACGGGCCGTTTTTGGTGAGCAATAACCCGTACATAATGCCTGAGTTTGCCGATGGGAAGTATATTTTGAATGAGGATGACGGGTTGGGATTGAGGTTTTAGCCCCAATTTTAAGGAGACTTACGAAGTTTTTAAAACTTCGTAAGTCTGAACACGTTTTGCAGGCTGTCAGCGAATTTTAAATAGCACACAACCCAATAAACACCACCAACACAAACAAGTTCAAAGCCAGGTTGGGCAAAAAAGCTTTACCATATCTAATTAAATTGAAAACAGAGCGGTAAAGAAAGAACAATATCCCTATCACCAACACCAATAAAAACAACATATCCAACCCCGGACCGGCCAGATTTGTTGCTGAAACAGCATGCCCCATAATCACTCCCACAATTAAAAAGATATAAAAATATAGCGCCGTTGATAGTTTATCTATCTTTTTGATTTCCACTTTTTCGTCCGTCATCATTTATCACTCAACATAATAGGATTCCCCTTTCCTCCACCAATGATAATGATCTTTGTATTAGGCGACAGCGCAATATCCTTCTGAGCCTTAATAGCCTCATACTGCAACTGTTTATCCGATAGCCCGGTCGAAAGAATGCGCTGGTAATCGGCAATACCTTGTGCTTCCACGCGTTTACGTTCGGCTTCCTGTTTTTCTTTTTGCAGCACGAATTGCATTTTCTGGGCATCCTGCTCGGCATTGATCTTCGATTCGATGCTGGCCCTTACCGATGCAGGCAGAGTAATGTTCCGCACCAGGATTTGTTGTAGTTCCAGTCCGCGTTTTTCAAAGCTGGCGGTGATGTACAGGTTTATTTTATCCTGAAATTCCTGGCGCTTGGTAGAGTACAGGTCGACCGCGGCGTAGGCAACCGCGTTATCACGAATCGCGGTTCGGGCTACCGGCCTTACAATTTTATCAACATAGTTTTTGCCTATGTTCTGCATAATGTAAGGTGCTTTGTCGGGTTTAACTTTGTAAAGTACGGATAGGTCGATGGTTACTTCCAGGCCGTCTGATGATAGTACACGGATGGCATCGTCGCCCTCTTTTTGGCCCTCGTTACTCACTGCACTCATAGTGTAGGTTTGGGTTTGCACATCAAAAACGGTTATTTCCATGGCGGGGTTTATAATATGCAGACCGCTTTCAAGCACCTGGTCCTGCACTTTGCCAAAAAGGGTTTGCACGCCAACCTGGCCAGGTTCAATTACTTTAAAAATATTGAGTAGTAAACCTAATGCTACCACGGCAATGCCAACACCGGTTACTACGCCGCTAAAACGCCCTGCGGGTGGGGGCGATTGTTTGAGCACGATGCCCACAATGAGCACAATTACTCCTAATACTGCTATAAACATATAATGAAGTTAAGCTTTTTTTGGATGTTGCAAGTAAGAAGCGAAAGAATGATTTTAAGAGGTGATTGCAACATTTATGCAAGCGAGGTATCTGGCAACGCGGGCGGGCACAAGTTAGCCGAAGCTTGTTGCCGACGCACAAAACTTGCGCCAGGGAAAAGTTAGTTTTGTTAGGGTATGTCAAGACTTACGAAGTTTTAAAAACTTCGTAAGTCTGCCCGGGCAAGGTTTAATTACTTCACTCCTTTGCCTTTATTCTGTTTCTGCGGAGGCTGCTGCGCTTCTTTAACCTCTTTTAAAAGCCTCAGCTTTAAAAATATAACTACCGTACCAACAACCATAGCACCTGCCATAATCAGGTAGTTTTTTTCGGTAGCCATTTTATAGGCAACAATAAAGCACAGTGCCACACCCATGGTGTACAGCACATTAAGCACTAACTTAAAGCCCATTTTAGTATACGCTTATTTCGGGATCAATTTCGGCCTGCCATGCAAGGATGCCGCCGCGCAGGTTGGTCAGGTTGGTAAAACCTTGCTGCTCCAATTGCATAATGGCTGCTGCGCTGCGTTTGCCGCTGCGGCACATTACCACTACCGGTTTATCTTTCGATATCTTGTCCGATTCGATCAGTACGCCACCCAGCGGGATCAGCACACCGCCGATGTTAGAGGTTTCATATTCAAAATCTTCCCTTACGTCAATCAGTTGAAAATCTTCCTTGTTGTCGATCTTCTCTTTCAGTTCCTGTACGGTTATCTCGTTCATGTTATTTTTTATAATTATAATCCAAAGGTAGTTTTTTTCCGGATCAAAAATTTAGGCTTGTTATTTGTAACAATCAATGTGTATGAGCGTTTCATACAATATTGACATAATAATTACTTAATGAAAAAAGTTACACGCTTTTTCTGGTTTTGTTCTGGTGCACATATCGATACCTTAAAAAAATACCCTATCGAGCATAATAAGTATGTAGGCATAGGGGCCACTATATTTTTTACCGCTCTGTTTGCCGCGCTTTCGGGCGGTTACGCCATGTACTTTGTTTTTAACGGTGATGCTTTTGCTGTAGGCTTTGCCATATTGTTCGGCCTGCTGTGGGGCACTGCCATTTTTAATATGGACAGGTACATCGTATCCAGCATTAATAAAGAGGGCACCACCGGGCAGCAAATTTTACAGGCTTCGCCACGTGTTTTGCTGGCTATTATGATAGGTATAGTGATATCGCGCCCCCTGGAACTTAAGATCTTTGATAAAGAAATCCGCCAGAAATTAAAAACGGCCTATCTTAAAGGCCAGCACAGCAAGATCGATACCCTCGAAAAAACTTACATGCAAAAATATGCCATGGAGCTGGGTAAAAATGGCGATCTGAAAAAAGAAAAAGATTCGCTGGAGCGGGATATCAACAGGTCGCGCTATGAATTAAACCAGGAGGTTTTTGGCGATAAAACCAACCAAACATCCGGTATTACAGGTTATGGTACGTATGCCAAACAAAAACAGGCCATATTAGAAGAAAAGGAAGCCCGCCTTAAAACAGTAACCGGCGATTTAGGGCAGATGGATCAATACCTCAGCGCCCGAAAAGATTATGAAGGCCTGAACAGCACCCGCCTTTTCACCGAGCACCAGCTGGATAGCCTGGCTAATATAGCCGGTTTCTCTGATCGTAACTGGGCATTAGGCCAGCTAACCTATAATGATAACGGCACCCGCGATCTGGATACCTACCTCGCCATCTCATTTATAGGTTACCTGTTTATTTTGTTTGAATGCTTGCCGGTATTTGTAAAACTGATGTCGCCTAAAGGGCCTTATGATACGGCAATTGCCAAGACAGCAGAAGCAAATATTCACCTGGCCGAGCGGGATAAGGAACGGGACATAGCTGTTACCGATAATATTTATGATCATAACCTGGATACCGATATCCAGCGGCGAAAGAAGATCATCAGCTCACAATCTGATTATGATTTTGAGCGGCATAGCTATGAGTAAATAGATTTTTTACCGTAGAGACGCATAATTGCGTCTCCCGCATGCTGAGCCGCCAATGTACAAAGCGGCTTGTCCTAAAGGAGACGCATGTGATGCGTCTCTACGTTGAAACTCTTTGTAAATTTCGTTCCAATGCTGCATCTTGCGCAACATAACATCAACCTATGTTCGAGCAATTTTCCCACGCAAATTATCATAACATCTGCGATAAACTCGCGGCCGATGATCCCGACCTTTTACAGATCATCCAAAATCACGGATATCCCCCACTATGGTCAAGGCCAAACACTTTCGAAACATTGGTGCATATTATTCTCGAGCAGCAGGTTTCTCTCGCTTCGGCATTATCCGCACTGAATAAACTGCGCGAAAGGGTACAGGAAATTACCCCGGCAAGGGTTTTATTACTTACCGACGATGAATTTAAAGCCTGTTACTGTAGTCGCCAAAAAACGACCTATATCCGCTACCTCGCCGAAGCCATCATCAGCGGTCAGATTGATTTGAAAGCGATGGAACAGATGCCCGATGATATGATCCGCACGCAGTTAACCGCCCTTAAAGGC
This sequence comes from Mucilaginibacter celer, assembly GCF_003576455.2. Taxonomy (NCBI): domain Bacteria; kingdom Pseudomonadati; phylum Bacteroidota; class Sphingobacteriia; order Sphingobacteriales; family Sphingobacteriaceae; genus Mucilaginibacter; species Mucilaginibacter celer. The sequence goes on along the minus strand of NZ_CP032869.1, from coordinate 6,207,405 downwards.
ATCGGCAACTGGACGGTTGATGTGTACCTGATGTTTGTGCTGCAACACAGTAATGTATTTCCAATTGGCGATCTGGCAGCCGTAAATGCACTTAAACGGGTAAAAAATTTGCAAAAAGAAACTACAAGAGAAGAGCTATTGGCGGTAACCGAACAATGGAAACCATACCGAACGGTAGCCGCGATGTTGTTGTGGCATTATTACCTGTCGCAAGCATAGGCCCTAAAGGTGTAGTGAAATAGCCCAAAGCATAAAACAAAAATGGCGTTGGCTTTGCCAACGCCGAAAAAATACTTTTCTGGTCGAAGTTTAGCGACAGCGTAACTTCGTCCTAAACTGTGTTAAGCTTTCAGCTTAACTTCATAACAGGATATGTGAATACCGCATAAAATTTAAGAGATATTTTATGCCGAACTACGGAAGCAGAATGCTTCCAACAGTTTAGGACGAAGTTACGCTGTCGCTAAACTTCGACCAGTTCCAGCAGGGGGTAAAACAAAAAATGCGTCGGCTTCGCCGACGCATTAAAAATATGCTTTTCAAAAGCTCCCTCTTCAGGGGGCGGGGGGAGCAAACAAGCCATTCCTTTCCTGCTCCTGGTAATCCTGTACGGTTTCGATAGCATTATCTATTACATCGCTAAGCGCCGTAATGAACGATCCCTGACGGGCCATAACCATTGCATGTTTAATGGCATCTACTTCTTTAGGCACAACCTCAACCTGTTTTTCCGGATCAACCGAATAGATCCCTTCTTTCAGCAGGCCGATAATATTTTCGGCCGTACGGCCACGCAGGTGTTTTTCCTGGCGCAGGATGATGTAATCAAACATTTCGGCCGAGATTTTACCCAGTTCGCGGATGTCTTCATCGCGCCTGTCGCCAGTGCCGGCTATGATACCTATTTTAAGCGGCGAATCGATATGCCTTAAAAACTCCTTGATGCCGTTATAGCCATCAGGGTTGTGGGCAAAATCAATCATGAAACGGAAATCTTTAAACTCAAAAATGTTCATGCGGCCCGGTGTTTGCGAAGCCGATGGAATAAAAGTTTCGAGCGAGATTTTGATGTCTTCCGTTTTAAATCCCCACAAAAAAGTAGCTAAAGTTGCGGCCAGCACGTTCTCGATCATAAACGGAACCGTGCCGCCAAAAGTAAGCGGGATGAGGATGGTACGCTGTACGCGGATCTTCCAGTCGCCCTTTAATATGGTTATAAAGCCGTTTTCGCATATGGCTGCAATACCGCCTTTTTTGCAGTGCGCCTTAATAATAGGATTGTTCTCGTTCATACTGAAATAAGCGATGTTACATTCGGCCTTTTTGCCAATGCGTACGCAGTATTCATTATCAGCATTTAAAATACCCCAGCCATCTTTTTTTACCGAATTAATCACCACACTTTTCACCCGCATCAAATCTTCGAGGGTATGGATATCGGCAAGACCGAGGTGATCTTCCTGGATATTGGTGATCACACCTATATCGCATTGCCCAAAGCCAAGGCCCGAACGCAGCAGGCCACCACGGGCGGTTTCCAGTACAGCAAAATCAACCGTAGGGTCTTTCAAAATAAACTCTGAGCTTACCGGGCCTGTGGTATCGCCCTTAAGCATCATGTTGTTTTGCACGTAAATACCATCGGATGTGGTAAAGCCCACGCGGTGCCCGTTATTTTTAACTATGTGGGCAATTAAACGGGTTGTGGTAGTTTTACCGTTGGTGCCGGTAATAGCAATGATAGGGATGCGGGCCGATTTACCTGCCGGGTAAAGCATATCAATCACATGCCCGGCAACGTTGCGGGGAAGGCCCTCGCTCGGTGCAATGTGCATTCTGAAACCCGGTGCCGCGTTAACTTCCAGAATTACGCCGCCGGTATCGGTAAGCGGTTCGGTAAGGTTTTCGGCCATAATATCGATACCACATATATCCAGACCGATAATTTTGGAGATACGCTCGCAAATAAAAATGTTTTGCGGGTGCACATGGTCGGTAACATCAACAGATGTACCGCCGGTGCTAAGGTTGGCGGTCGATTTTACGTAAACCACCTCTCCTTTGGCGGGCACCGTTTCGAGGGTGTAGCCTTTTTTCTCTAACAGATCGAGTGTATCCCTGTCTACCGAAATTTCGGTAAGCACATTTTCGTGGCCATAGCCGCGGCGTGGGTCGGTATTTTCATGATCGATGAGTTGCTGTATGTTCATCAGGCCATCGCCCGTAACATGGGCCGGTTTGCGCAGGGCGGCGGCTACCATTTTATTATCAATCACCAAAACACGGAAGTCGAACCCGGTAACATAGCGCTCCACAATTACACGGCGCGAAATGCGGGCCGCGTGTTCATAAGCTGCAATAGCTTCTTCCTCGGTTTTTACATTGATGGATATGCCGCGGCCATGGTTGCCATCAAGCGGTTTAAACACCAGCGGGAAGCCCACTTTTTTAATAGCATCGGGCACGGCTGAAGCAGATGATATGGTAACACCCTTCGCTACCGGGATAGCCTGTTCCTGCAGTAAACGCTTGGTTTCTTCCTTGTTGCTGGCAATATCAACGGCAATGCTGCTGGTTTTCTCGGTCATGGTGGCGCGGAAACGTACCTGGTTTTTGCCATAACCTAATTGTACCAGCGATTGGTTGTTGAGCCTGATCCAGGGAATATCCCTCGCTATAGCCTCTTCTACTATCGATCCGGTACTTGGGCCCAAACGGGTGTTTTCCCTGATCTCGCGCATTTGCTGAATATCAGCCTCGAGGTTGTATTCTTCACCTGCAATTAAAGCCTCGGCAATGCGCACGGCAGCTTCGGCAGCAAATACGCCAACTTTTTCTTCAAGGTAAGCAAACACCACATTGTACACACCTTTTGTTTTGGTTTCGCGGGTGCGGCCAAAGCCTGTATCCATGCCGGCAAGGGTTTGTATTTCGAGGGCGATATGCTCAATTACGTGGCCCATCCAGGTGCCTGCCATAACCCGCTGAAAAAAGCCGCCGGGTACACCTGGCGAGCAGCGATGATTGTAAAGCGAAGGCAGTAGTTTTTCGAGCCTTTCGTAAAAGCCGGGGATTTCGTTGCTTGGGCGATGCTCCATTTCCTGCAGGTCGAGACGCATTTGGATTAATTTTTTGCGCCTTATGCTCCAGATATTCGGTCCGCGGAGTACCTGTATATTTTCGATCTTCATAGATTGTGATTTCCTGTTTAATTTGTGGGGTAAATTTCCTTTAAAACTAAAAAAACATAACAGTTCAATGAAACTTTTGATGGCGAAAAGGCATTATTTATTATTAAATCCTGTGTTTGTGCATGTTTTTATCTTAATTTGTATCAGGATGTATTAAGATATTGTAAAAAAATTATGATTGTCCCGAAAGGTAAGCTGATTATTATTGGTGGTGCTGTTGATATGGGGAGTAACGTTACCCTGCAGGAGCATATTTTACAGCCCGATTATATCAAATTTTTTGAGCAAGGCATATTGCGCCGTATCATTAATGAGTCGGCCAAACAGGAAGGATCGCAGATTGAGGTGATCACTACAGCCTCGCAAATTCCGGAGCTGGTTGGCGAAGAATATATCAAAGCCTTCGGCCAATTAAACGTTACCAATGTAAACGTGCTGCACATCCGCAACCGCGAAGACGCGGGCAACAAGGCCTACCTCGATCGTATCCGCAAGGCCGATGTGGTAATGTTTAGCGGCGGCGACCAGCTCAGGCTCACTGCCATCTTCGGCGGTACCGAATTTTTGCAGATCCTGAAACATCGTTACCAAAAAGAAAATTTTGTAATAGCAGGTACATCCGCAGGTGCTGCCGCCGCATCCACCCACATGATTTATCGCGGGCAAAGCAACGCGGCCCTGGTAAAAGGCGAAGTACAAATCACCGCCGGGTTGGGATTTATCGATTCGGTAATTGTTGATACGCACTTTGTACAGCGCGGCCGTATTGGCAGGCTGATGTATGCCGTGGCTACCAATCCCGGAATTTTGGGCATTGGTTTGGGCGAAGATACGGGCTTGTTGATTACCGATGGATACATGATGGAAGCCATTGGCTCCGGTTTAATTATTTTGGTTGATGGCCGCAGCATAGTTGCTACCAATATATATGATGTGGAATTGGGTTCGCCGGTATCTATCGAAAACCTGAAAGTGCATGTGATGTCGATATTTGATAAATACGATTTGGTGCAGCACCGTTTAATCATTAAAAAAAGCATGAAGGTTGAAGAAGGTACTTTTATACATGTGCCGGGCAGCAACCTGTTACAATAATTTATACTGCATAAAGTTTTTACAAAATAGCCTGGCCTTATTTATGCAGGTACATCTACTTAAATTATAATTATGAAAATAATTATTCACGGCGGTTTTTTTAGCGAATCGCTTACCAACCAGGAAGTAAAGCTGGCCAAACAGGAAGCCCTGAGCGGCATAGTGCAGTTAGGTTACAAACACCTGCAAACCCATACCGCTTTAGAAACCGCGGTTTACACTGTAAGGCTGCTGGAAGATTGCGAACTGTTTAATGCCGGCACAGGTTCGCAAATACAAAGCGATGGAAAGATCCGCCTCAGCGCCGCGCTGATGGATGGCAAAACCCAGCGTTTTTCGGGCGTTATCAATATCGAAGATGTAAAAAATCCCATTTGTGTTGCCGAAAAGCTGCAAAAGTACGATGACCGTGTGCTAAGCGGCAAAGGTGCCTGCGATTTCGCCATCGAAAACGGGCATACCTACTATAATCCCGAAACCCCTCAGCGCCGCCGCGAATACGAACAAAAGCTAAGCGACTCGATAAGGCTTGGCACCGTGGGCTGCGTGGCGCTGGATATGCACGGCAACCTGGCCGCGGCAACCAGCACCGGAGGCAAAGGCTTTGAAATACCCGGCCGCGTAAGCGATTCGGCAACTACGGCCGGTAATTATGCCAACGCTTTTGCGGGCATTTCGTGTACAGGCGTTGGTGAAGATATTGTAAGCGGATCGGTAGCCACCAAAATTGTTACACGCGTAACCGATGGCATGCCGCTAATGGCTGCCACCGAAAAAACGCTTGAAGAAATGAAACCCTACGATGGTTTTGCCGGTATTATAGGTATTACCGCAGATGGGCAGATCTATCACTCGGATACCCACCCTTACATGGTTTGGGCGCTGCACGATGGTGAAGTGGAGGTTTTTAACTAAAACCTAAATTTATTTTTTCCGTAGAAAGATTAAAAAACAATCCTTGTAAAATAACCGTAGCACTTAGGCGTTTACGCTAATGTTACCCTTTTGTGGGTATTGTTTTCCCTTTAACAAATAATTACATTTGTTAAGCTGATTAATTTAAAATTATACAGTTTAAACCCAGGAAAAAGATTAGATGAGGTATTTCCTACTGCTTATTTTGTGCACCGTTGGTTTAAATGCATCAGCGCAATGGTACAAATACAACCCTTTCCGTAAGCATACCCGCTACCCGCAGGTTGATGAGCCGGTTAATCATTCGGTAGCAAAATTGCCGGGCGCTTCCTTTGCTAAAGTAAAAATCCCGCCTACTACTATTGAGCATACGCCTTATGTAATGGCCATGATTGAGGCATCGGTAATGAAAACGGCGCAGCATAATATGCGCTTTCATGTTTACAATGCTGCCAGCTATAATTTTAGCGACCTGGCCCAAATGTACATGAAACAAAAGCGCCTGGCCGAGGCCAAATGGTTCCTGCTGCAAAGCATCACCATATCGCGCCAGCAAAATGACGACAGGCATACCATTGCCAACCTGATGGACCTGGCTACCGTAAAAGCCGATTACGGCGATTATGAGCAGGCTAAAAAAGATTTAGCCGAAGCCCGCCAGTTGGCTGTTAATAAAGGCCTTACCTACGATTTGGCCCAGGTTGAAAAGAAAACGCGTTATTTACAGGACACTAAATTTAAACCACTACAGTCGGTAAGTCGGTTCCCCGAAACTGCCGAAGCCACTACGCAGACGGCTAACAAATAATTTTTTTGTAACAAAAGCGTAAAATGGTGTTGCCTGCATACTATTAGCAAAACATAATCGTAATATTGTTATTAGTTATTAAGAGACAGCATTTTGACTGTCTCTTTTTTATTTTACATTAGCAATCTAATATTAGGCACAAGTATTGATGTTTTACAACAACTCCAATTTAACCACTGTTAAAGATATGTTTAAGAAGCTATATTTATTATTGGTGCTCGGCACCGCCCTCGCATGTAAAGCATCGCCATCAAAACCGGTTAAAGTAACAGGATCAAACGATTTGCAACCCGACGAACAGCAAAGCGTTGTTTGCAAGCAGGTTGCAGCGCTTATTGCAAACTATAATTATAAAAAAGTTGAGCTGAACGATTCTGTTTCGGCCATTATTTATGATCGTTATATCAAATCGCTTGATGAAAACCACAGTTATTTTTTAGCATCGGATATCAAGGATTTTGAAAAGTATAAAACTGTATTGGATGATGATATTAAAGCCGGCAACCTGGCCGATGCTTTTTACATTTTCAACGTTTTTCAGAAAAGGTATATCGAGCATGTTAAATATTCGCTGGAGCAGATCAATAAAAACTTCGATTTCAACAAAACCGAAACTTTTGTTTACGATCGCGATAAATTGCCGTGGATAGCCACCCAAACCGAAATGGATGCCATGTGGAGCCAACGCGTTAAGTACGACCTGCTGAACCTTAAACTGGCCAATGCAGATATGGCCAAAAACAAAGAAACGCTTAAAAAACGTTATGAAAACCTGCTAACTCAAACCAACAAGTTATCAAATCAAGACGTTTTTCAATACTTTATGGATGCCTTTACCGAGGCTATAGATCCCCATACCAACTACTTTAACCCATCAAACGCGGCCAATTTCAATATCGAAATGTCGCGCCAGGTTGAAGGTATCGGCGCTTCGCTACAGGTAGAGAACGAATACGTAACCATCAAAACCATTGTACCGGGCGGTCCTGCCGATAAAAGCCACCAGATTAGTGTTGATGACCGCATTGTTGCCGTAGCACAGGGAAAAACCGGCGAGTTCCAGAACGTAGTGGGCTGGCGTGTGGATAATGCCATCGCTATCATCCGCGGCACCAAAGGTACAACCGTTAGGCTGGAAATTTTGCCTGCCGGTGCAAGTGCCTCAAGCAAACCAAAAGTGGTTGAAATGGTGCGCGAAAAAATCATCCTGAAAGATCAATCGGCCAAAAAGGAGATCCGTACCTATAACAGCAATGGCAAAACGGTTAAAATCGGTGTAATCTCGATCCCGGCTTTCTATATCGATTTTAACGATTACAAAGCAGGCAACCCTAACTATAAAAGCACCACGCACGATGTTAAGGCTATCCTCGATTCGTTGAAGAAAGAAAACATCGATGGCCTGGTGATCGACCTGCGCGAAAACGGCGGTGGTTCGTTAATGGAAGCTATCGAGCTTACCGGCTTGTTTATTAAAACCGGCCCGGTAGTACAGGTTCGTGATACTAAAGACCAGGTTGAGGTTGATAAAGATGAAGATCCGGCTGTTTCATACACCGGCCCTATGGCGGTATTGGTTGACCGTTTCAGCGCCTCAGCTTCCGAAATTTTCTCGGGCGCTATACAGGATTACGGCCGCGGGTTGATTTTGGGGACCCAAACTTATGGTAAAGGATCAGTGCAAAGCGCTATTGATCTGGACAGGGTGATCGGTTCATCGCTTCGTAACAAGATCAGCAATATGGTTGGTGGTGCTAAAAAAAGTACCTCAACCGGCAGCCAAAGCACTTATGGCCAGCTAAACTTAACTATCGCCAAATTTTATCGCATCAGCGGTAACTCAACACAGCATAAAGGTGTAACGCCGGATATTTCATTCCCCTCGGTTATCCCGTTGGATAAATATGGTGAAGATACCGAGCCATCGGCCATGCCGTTTGATATCATCGCGAAATCTGATTATACCAAAATTGGCGATTTCAGCACCGTGCTACCGCAGCTTAAAAAACTGCATGATCAGCGTATGAGCAGCAGCGACAGCTATAAATACTTACTGGAAGATATTGCAGATTTCAAAAAGCACGATGCCGACGACAGCATCTCATTGAAAGAATCGGATTTGAAAAAACAGCGTGACGATGATGAGGAAAAATCCTTCGAACGTAACAACCTGCGCCGCATAGCTTTAGGTTTACCTGCACTTAAAAAAGGTCAAACCAAACCTAAAAACGAAGACCTGGATTTTGTAAAACGCGAGGCAGGGCAGATCATGACTGATTACATTAGCCTGGATAACAAGTTTACCAGCATTAACGGGCAGCCTGCAAACTAAGCAGCCTGATTACATAATTTGAAGCCCGGTATTGAAAGATGCCGGGCTTTGTTATTTTCCTTGTACACCACGTCATTGCGAGGAACGAAGCAATCGCGAACTATACAGAGCGGACCAGCTTATGTGCGATTGCTTCGTACCTCGCAATGACGTGGTGGCGAGAATCAACGTTTTTCTATCCCCAAAGTAAAAATCGCTCTCCTATTATAAAACCCTCTCAGCTAATACGGTAGCAATTCGTACTTTTATCCCCTAATACAAAAATTAATACTGCGTTGAAAAATAATATTCTGATTGTTGATGATGTGCACGCCATATTTATGGAAATGGCCGAAGCTAAAGGTTACACCTGCGATTACCGTCCGCTGATTAAGGTTGACGAAGCCATGCAAATTATAGGCGATTACGCCGGTTTGGTGATCCGTTCAAAATTCAGGGTTGATAGGGCTGTGCTCGATGCGGCTACCAATTTACAATTCATAGCCCGTGCCGGTGCCGGGATGGATAATATTGATGAAGTTTACGCGCTTGAAAAAGGCATTAACCTCATTAACGCGCCCGAAGGTAACTCGGATGCAGTGGGCGAACATGCTATAGGTTTGTTGCTTTCGCTGATGAACAACTTAAACCGTGGCGATGCCGAGATCCGCAATGGCGAATGGAAGCGTGAAGCCAACCGTGGTTACGAGCTGAAAGGTAAAACCGTGGGCATTATAGGCTATGGGCATATGGGCAGCAGCTTTGCACGCAAGCTTTCGGGCTTCCAGGTAAATGTTATCGCTTACGATAAATATAAAACCGGTTTCAGCGATAAATACGCACGTGAAGTGAGCATGGAAGAAATTGTTAAGCATAGCGATGTGCTCAGCCTCCACATCCCCCTAACCACCGAAACCGACGGACTGGTGGATGATGAATACCTGTTCCACTTTAAAAAACCGATATTTTTCCTGAACACATCGCGCGGAAAAACCGCTAAAGTATCGGCTATACTGAACGCCATTCGCGAAGGCAAAATTTTAGGTGCCGGTTTGGATGTGCTGGAAGTTGAAAAATTCCCGTCGCTGGCCGAGCAAAGCTGGTTTGATGAGTTGAAACAAAGTGGTAAAGTACTTCTGAGCCCGCATGTGGCCGGGTGGACGTTTGATTCGTACAGGAAGATTAGCGAGGTGATGGCGGAGAAGTTGATTGATTTGAAGGGCTGATATTGCTTGAAACCTCCACGCGTCATTGCGAGGTACGAAGCAATCCCCAATAAGCAGAGCAACCAAGTCAATCCGCCCTGCACAGTTCGGGATTGCTTCGTACCTCGCAATGACGTTCTTTTTGTACCTTGTCTAAAAGATAAAACAAGCCAATCAAAATCTTTCAACCCATTGTTAACAACCTTTTTTTGAATTGTAAGCCGATTGCCCCAACTTCGCAATCCGAATTTTGATTATGAGTATTCATTATAAAATAATTGCCACGGAGCTTTCTGTGGCCGAGAAGCAGGTAACCGCTACGGTTGAATTGCTTGATGAAGGAGCAACCGTTCCGTTTATTTCCCGTTACCGTAAAGAGGTTACCGGCAGTTTGGATGAGGTACAGGTAACCACCATCCGCGACAGGGTGCAGCAACTACGCGAACTTGATAAACGCCGCGAAGCCATCCTGAAATCGCTTACCGATATGGGCAAACTAACGCCCGAACTGGAAAAGCAGATTAACGAGGCCGAAACCATGGTTACGCTGGAAGATATCTATCTGCCATATCGCCCTAAACGCAAAACCCGCGCTACCGCAGCCCGCGAAAAAGGTTTACAACCGCTGGCTGATATCATCCTCGAACAACAAAATAAAGATCCTGAACTGATTGCTGCCGAATATATCAGCGATGAAAAAGGGGTTGCCAGTGTGGAAGAAGCTTTGGCCGGTGCAAGGGATATCATTGCCGAAACCATTGCCGAGAATGTAGAAGCTCGTACCAAAATTCGCGAGTTATTTGTAGAGAAAGGCACTTTTGCATCGCGCGTGGTTGAAGGCAAGGAAGAGGCCGGCATTAAATATAAAGATTACTTTGAGTGGACCGAGCCTGTTAAATCGGCCCCATCACACCGGATCCTGGCCATGCGCCGCGGCGAAAAGGAGGAGATTTTATACCTCGACCTGAAACCAGAAGAAGATGACGCGCTTGAAATACTGGAAAGCAGCTTTGTAAAAGCGAACAACGCAGCATCCGGACAGGTACGCTTAGCCATAACCGATGGCTACAAGCGCTTGTTGAAGCCATCGATGGAAACAGAAGTACGTTTGCTTACCAAAAAGAAAGCCGACGAAGAGGCTATCCGTGTTTTTGCCGAGAATGCCCGCCAGCTTTTGTTGGCTGCACCGCTTGGGCAGAAACGTGTTATGGCGATTGACCCTGGTTTCCGTACAGGCTGCAAAACGGTTTGTTTGGATGAGCAGGGTAAACTGTTAGAGAATACGGCCATTTACCCGCACACCGGCGCAGGCCAGGCACGCGAGGCCGAAAAAACTGTTGAATATCTTTTCAAAAAATATAACATCGAAGCTATTGCCATCGGCAACGGTACAGCAGGCCGCGAAACAGAAGTGTTTGTACGCAAGCTGAACTTACCGGGTGCCGTTATAGTGATGGTAAACGAAAGTGGTGCATCTATCTATTCGGCATCTGAAGTGGCCAGGGAAGAATTTCCTGATTATGACGTTACCGTTAGGGGCGCGGTATCAATCGGTCGCCGTTTGATGGATCCATTGGCTGAGTTGGTAAAGATCGATCCAAAATCAATTGGCGTTGGTCAATATCAGCACGATGTTGATCAAAATAAATTGCAAACATCACTGGATGATACCGTGATCAGTGCTGTGAATGCTGTTGGTGTAGAATTAAATACCGCCTCCAAACAGATTTTGGCTTATGTATCAGGCCTTGGTCCGCAACTGGCGCAGAACATTGTGGATTACCGTAATCAAAACGGCGCGTTTAAACGCCGTGATCAATTGAAAAAAGTGCCGCGTTTGGGCGATAAAGCATTTGAACAGGCGGCAGGTTTCCTCCGCATCCACGATGCCGAAAACCCGTTGGATAGCAGCGCAGTACACCCCGAGCGTTACGGTTTATTACAACAAATGGCTACCGATATGAAATGCACGGTAAAAGATTTGATGAGTAACCCAACCCTGCGCAAAAGCATCCCGCTACAAAAATACACTTCCGAAACGGTTGGCTTACCAACGCTTAATGATATCATGGCCGAGCTGGCCAAACCAGGCCGCGACCCGCGCGAGCAGTTCGAGGCTTTCAGCTTTACCGATGGCGTAAACGCGATTGGCGATTTGAAAGTGGGTATGAAACTACCTGGTATTGTTACCAATATCACCGCTTTTGGTGCTTTTGTTGATATCGGTGTTCACCAGGATGGCCTGGTGCATTTAAGCCAGATCACTAATCGCTATATTAAAGACCCGAACGAGGTACTGAAAGTGCACCAAAAAGTTGAGGTTACCGTTACCGAAGTTGACGTGAACCGTAAACGTATCGCCTTATCGATGAAAGAAAATGATAAGAGCGCACCTGACCAGCCGCGACGGAATGATGACCGCAGACCGCAAGGTGGTGGTAACAAGCCAAACTTTAACAACAAACGCCAGGAGCGTGAACCGGAAACAGATATGGCTTTGAAGCTGGCTGCTTTGAAGGGTAAGTTTAAGATTTAATCCTCATTACTCACCACGCGTCATTGCAATGACGTGATAGTTCGAAACTCCAAGCTTCCAAATAATTATAAAAAAATAACGCCCCTATCCCGGTAAAACCAGGGTAGGGGCGTTTTCAATAAGTTGCGTAAAATTTTATTCCAGCGTTATCTGCCTCCTGATGCTTTCTTCGAGCGAAATGAAGGTTTCGGTACGTTGAATGCCGCGCACACCTTGGATCTGCTCGTTCAAAACCTCGCGCAGGTGGGTGGTATCATGACATACAATTTTTGCGAAGATGCTCCACTCGCCGGTGGTGTAATGCAGTTCAACAATCTCTTTAATTGTTTTTAGCTGCTTTACGGCTTCGTTATACTGAGATCCTTTTTCAAGATAAATCCCGAGGAATGCGGTGATGTCATATCCTAACTTTTGTGGATCAACCTCAAGGCTGGCACCTTTTATTACACCCATCTCCTCTAACTTTTTCATCCGCACGTGTATGGTTCCGCCAGAAACAATCAACTCTTTAGCTATCTCGGTGTACGGAGTGGTAGCATTCTTCATTAATATTGACAAAATCTGGATGTCGAGATTATCAATTTCTAAATTTTGAGCTTTTCTGTGGGACATAAATTTGAATATCTATATTGAAATACAAGTTTAATTAAAATTCGATTAAAAATAAAATATTTTTGTTGAAATATTTGCAAGAAATAGATAGTCCTATTAAATTTGTATCAAGCAAAAGGGAAATGCTTACTGTTCTTTAAACGAAAAACAATGTTGGGTGGTGAAATTTTTGGCAGACACACCTCCTTGTCCCGGTGGCGGAGATCATGGAAAACCCGTAAGGGCTAACCACTCTGTGAAGGTTCGAATCCTTCCCCAACAGCAAGTTTAAGTACAAGGTTTAAAGATGGCTACTGCCAACTAAAAACTGCGAACTAAAAACTTAATTCACTGTAGGATGGTGAAATTTTTGGCAGACACACCTCCTTGTCGCGGTGGCGGAGAAATTGGGAAACTTTTAGCAATAAAAATAACCACTCCGTGAAGGTTCGACTCCTTCTCCTACAGCTCTTCTCATAATTTAGGTTTATAATTGGTTAGTAAAGGCCCCTGCCCATCAGGGGCTTTGCTGTTTTTATAGGTTTTTGAAACAACACCTTGCATTAAATAACTCATATTGCCAGGCTTGCCTGTTTAGCCCATTGCAACCACTCCCCCTCCCCCATCCTCTTGCTTCTGAGCTGATAAACAGCATATTCTTCCTGCAATTATTAAGTTTCAAAGCATTATCAAGGGCTAATTATATCTGTGCCACACCAAAAAAATCTATCAAGCCACAAAACTTTATATCCCATAATTTTATAAACCTTTAAAAAGTTTTTAAAAAAAATAAAAAGTCTATTGGATATTTTAAATAAAACACTAAGTTTGAATTAATAACCACCCCAATTAATGGCCATTGTAACCAAGCACGATCTTTTAAGAAAAGAACTGATCAAGCAGTTTTTTTATAACAAGTATCTTACGCTTAACGAGTTGAGCAAGCTTACTCATAAAAGCCTGCCCCTGATAACCACGATAGTTAATAACCTGGTGGAAGAAGGCTATGTACAGGAGCACGGGCTGGCCCCATCTACCGGCGGGCGGCGTGCTTTGTCTTACCTGCTTAACCACCAGTTGCAGCGTTATGTTGTTGCCGTGGCAGTTGATCAGCTGATTACCCAGGTAGTGATTTACGATATGATGAACAATATCAAAATCACTCCCGAAACTAAAGAGATCACTCTTTTAAGAGATGATAACTCTTCGCTGGCAACTTTTATTGATTTTATAAAAGGCTACATCTCCCGGTCGGGGATCCCTCATAACCAAATTCTTGGTATAGGGGTGGGCATGCCGGGTTTTGTTAACGCAACTGAGGGCATAAACCATACCTTTTTCAAACCCGACGGTGGCATCAGTCTTAAAAAATATTTAAGCGATGTTTTTGGACTGCCGGTGAGCATCGATAACGACTCGAGTTTAATAGCACTTGCCGAGTTAAAATTTGGTGTGGGCAAAAATCATAAGGATGTACTGGTAGTTAATATTGGCTGGGGCATTGGTTTGGGAATGGTGGTTAACGGATCTTTATTCAGAGGGCATACAGGTTATGCAGGCGAGTTTAGCCATATCCCATTATCGGAAACCAACAAAATATGCTCATGCGGCAAGCGGGGTTGCCTGGAAGTTGACACTTCGCTGCTGGTAATGATTGCGCGTGCAAAAGCCGAGATGGATGGTGGGGCAAGTTCAAGCATGGAAAAAATTTATAAGGGCACAGCCGATTTGCCTGTAGATTCTTTCCTGCACGCTGCACGCACCGGCGACCCATTGGCGGTTTCCATCCTTTCGGATGCAGCTTTTTTAATTGGCAAGGGCATATCCACCCTGATCCATATCATGAATCCGGGGCTTATTGTGCTGAGTGGAAGCGGGGCCATAGCCGGTAAAATACTGATGGCCCCTATTCAGCAGGCCATAAATGAATTTTGTATCCCCTGGCTGGCCGAGCAAACAGAGATTGAGGTTTCGCGGCTGGCCTCGGATGCAAAGCTTTTAGGCGCAGCAACCTTAGTGATTGAGCACTGCGACTTTAATTAATGCAATACATCGTACTAAAAAGAAACACTACCTATTATTTAATAACTACATAATCCCAAAAAACATGAAACAAATGTACCTGAGGTGTACCGCCGTTTTGTTATTCAGTTTGATGACAATGGCAGCGTATGCGCAAAAAGTAGTTACCGGTACGGTAACTGAAAAAACGGGGCAGGCCGCTCCTGGTGTCAATGTTACCGAAAAAGGTACAACCAATGGCACCGCCACCAATGTTAATGGCAAGTTTACACTTACTGTGAAACCGGGTGCCATATTAACGTTTTCGTTTGTAGGCTATAAAACGCAGGAAGTTGCAGTTGGCCAAAATACAACTATTAATGTGGTAATGGAAAGTGGGGAAAGTAGTTTGAATGAGGTAGTGGTAACGGCTTTAGGTATTAAGCGCGAAAAAAAATCATTAGGCTACGCCGTACAGGAAGTAAAAGGACAAACCATTGCCGACCGCAAGGAAGCAAACATTGTTAACGCGCTTTCGGGCCAGGTAGCGGGTTTACAAATTACCCGTTCAAGCAATGGCCCGGGTGGTTCAAGCCGTATTACCTTAAGGGGTAACAACTCGCTTACAGGTACAAACCAACCCCTCATTGTGGTTGACGGCACGCCTTTAGATAACTTTATAGGTAACGAAAACAACAATAACGATTATTACAACCCCGGCAGGGATATGGGTAACGGTTTGGCCGATATCAACTCTGATGATATTGAGAGTATGAGCGTGTTAAAGGGCCCGGCTGCAGCTGCACTTTATGGCTCGAGGGCTGGTAACGGTGCCATTTTAATTACTACCAAAACAGGTAAAAGCCAAAACGGTTTAGGTATTACCTTCACCTCATCATTTGGTTTTGAAAGCATATTTGCAAGGCCTAAAATGCAAACCGTGTTTGGCCAGGGTACAGGCGGTGGTTTTGTAAACACCTCTGATCAGAGCTGGGGCGAAAAAAATGGCGGGCAAAGCCAAACCGCTCTTGATGGTACAAAGTTTGCACAAAACTATAACGATAACATCGCCAATTATTTTCAAACAGGTTTGCAATCAATGCAAGGCATTTCATGGCAGCAACAGTATAAATCAACATCGGTTTATACTTCATACAACCGTTTGGATGATAAAAGCTACATCCCTGGTGCCAAGCTGATCCGCAATAACCTTACCGCACGTACGGTTAGCAAATTTGGCAGTAATGACAGGTGGACAGTTGATACCAAAGTTCAATACATCAACGCAACAGCAAAAAACCGTCCGCAGTCTGGCTACAACCCTAACAACTATTTTTATTACCTGGAAACACTTCCAAATTCAATAGATGTTACCAGTTATAAAAATCCGTTGAACTCTGCCGGTAACATGCGCTGGTGGCATGACGGACCGGACCTGAACCCTTACTGGGCATCAAAATACAGTCTGAACGAGGATATCAGGGACAGGTTTTTATTAAACGCATCTATCAAATATCAATTTAACAAATGGTTAAATGTTGAAGGCCGTGCCGGTGCCGATAAATATACCACCAATGCCGAAAACAGGCTGTACGCAGGTGCTCCCGGTGTTACAGGCGGTTCATACGGTGTAAGAAGAACCTCTTTCACCGAAACCAACTACAGCATGCTGTTCACTGCCAAAAAAGATAACCTGTTTGGCAAATGGGGCGGCGTTGCAACATTAGGTGGTAATCTTATGGACAGGAACCGTTCATTCCTTAGTGCAAGCGCCGGTACTTTAAATGTACCTAACCTGTTCTCTATAAACAACGTAGTAGGCAATCCGGTGCTTGGCCAGGGTCTCTATCGCCACAACATCAACTCGGTTTATGGTTCGTTAGGTATCAATTATGATCAGTTCCTGTTTTTTGACGGCACTTTCAGAAACGATTGGAGCTCGGCATTAAGCGCTGCCAACCGTTCATATTTTTATCCATCGGCAACCGGCTCATTGGTATTTTCTGAATTGCTTAACAGAAATGGCAACCTGCCATCATGGATCACTTACGGTAAATTAAGAGGTTCGTACGCTGCCGTTGGTAACGATATGGATGAGTATCAGCTGGTAAATACCTACACCATCAGCAAAGACCCGCTTGGCAACACCACCGCAAGCAGAAATGATGTGTTGTTTGATCCGAATGTTAAGAGCGAGCTGATTAAATCGTACGAAGCCGGTTTGGAAATGCGCTTTTTCGGCAGCCGATTAGGTTTTGACTTTTCGGTTTATAAAACTAACGCAACCAGGCAGCTCATCAACCTGCCAATGGATAACCTAAGCGGTTACACTTCGCGCAAAATCAACGCAGGTAATATCCAGAACAAAGGTTTGGAGTTAATGGTTGACGGCAAGATTTTCACCGGCAGGGGTTTTAACTGGAATACGCTGGTAAACTTCTCTATGAACCGCAACCTTGTTAAATCGCTTACAGCCGATGTATCACAATACGCATTAGGCGGTTATGATAACATTGCTGTAGTTGCACAAACCGGACAGATTTACGGTACAATTTACGGTACAACATTTAAACGCGTAACAGATGCCAACAGCCCTTACAAAGGCCAGCTGATCCTTTCGAACGCAGGTTTACCACAAACTGATGACGGCGTAAAAAGCAACCTGGGTAACCAGCAAGCTTCAAGCTTATTAGGTGTTACCAACTCTTTCTCATACAAAAGCTTCAGCTTCTCATTCCTGGTTGATGCCCGTTTTGGCGGCAAAATCTTCTCCGGAACTTTGCAAAAAATGCAGGCCCTTGGTACCGCAAGCAACACCGTTGTTGGCGGCGACAGGAAAGATTTTGTAGTTGATGGTGTGGTATTGAATACATCTACTAACCAATACCAAAAAAATACAGTTGCTGTATCTCCTCAAAATTACTGGGCTGCGGTTGCCGGTCGCGGTAACTTAGGTATCACAGAAGCTAACATTTACGATGCCTCAAACATCCGCGTTCGTAACGTTCAGTTTAGCTATGATCTGCCAAAAAGCCTGATGACAAGCTTAGGTATGCAAAGGGCAAAAATAGGTGTATCTGCCAATAACGTATGGTTAATTAAGAGCCACCTGAATGGTATGGACCCTGAATCTGTTTTTGCAACCGGAAGCAATGCAACCGGCTTTGAAAGCGGAAGTGCGCCTACAACACGTACCATATTGCTTAACCTAACCGTAGGCTTTTAATTAACTCTAACAAAGAAAATTCATAGATATGAAATCGATATTAAAAAAATCATGCATCGTGCTGTTGGCAACTTCAATGCTGGCATCGTGCAAGAAGTTTAATGATGTGAATACCGATCCCTTTGCAGCAAACGGCGATCAGGTTCAAACAGAATATTTTATAAACAACGCTATCATCGGTGCGCAGCAGGACCCCGGTTTATCCGAGCGTATGTTTATCCTTTACTGGGTTGTTGGCGGTCATTCGCTGCAGGATGAGGATGGCGATACTTTTTCGCAAGGTTCATTTGTTGATGATTGGGCATCTGAATACTACAGACAGTCATCGCAGTGGCAAAATAATATCAACACTGCTATACAGGTAGGTACCGATCAAATAGCTAAGGGTACATCAAAACCTTATACACAAAACCTTATCCAGGTTGCAAGGATCTGGAGAGCGTACCTGATGAGCGAGTTTTCGGATACTTTTGGCCCAATGCCTACCGATGCTTTCCAGGGAACAAACCCACAGTTTAAAGATGTAAAAACGGTATATTATTTTGCTTTGGGCGAGCTTAAAGATGCTTCGTCAAAACTGGATCTGAACGTTACCAATCCATCACAGGTTAAATCGGAAGATCCTGCTTACAATTATGATTATGCTAAATGGCGTAAATTTGCCAACTCGTTGCGCATGCGTTTAGCCATGCGTTTATCTGAGGTTGATGCATCAAAAGCAAAAACCGAATTTGAAGATGCTGCCAAAAACAGCGACTTTATTACAGATGCTACCGATATCTTCAGTGTAACCGAATCGCATGGCTGGGATGCATTGGCCAGCGTATTCCGTCGCGAATCATCATGGATGGGCCTGCCAATCTCTGCTACTTATAACAACCTTGCTGTTGGTTTGGGCGGTGTTAAATCGGCCGACCAGTTAAGTGCAACCTTCCAATCGGCTATTAAGCCTGCCAACTGGCTTGGTCAACGCTATACCGATCAGTTTGCTACAAAAACCAACGACCCTATGGCTGGTTACTGGTTAAACGGCTTGCCGAATACTATCGATCCGCGTGCATATAAAATATACAGCATCCCGGGCAATACTACTGATATCAATTATCCGTCAATCAGCACAAGCTTTACAACATCAAAAGGCGATCTGAAAAACACAGCCGGCACAGTTGTTAAAACACTTGATGCAAAATACACCTGGAATGCCAAAGTTGATGGTAACTGGGGCCCTAAAGCATCACGTAATGCGGCTATCACTACCAACGGATGTAAACCATTGTTAAACCTGCTTTATCGCAGCGGCAACAACCGCAGGGTATTTTTTGGCCCATGGGAAACTTACTTCCTGCTTGCCGAAGCTGCCGAACGCGGATGGACATCGCCTGTTGCTGCTAAAACTGCTTATGAAACAGGTATTGCTAAAAGTTTCGAATATTTCGGAACGACAGCTAACCTTAGCACTTACCTCGCTTCTACTGATTACAACCGCGTAGGTACCTCTGTTAACTGGGATAACACCACCGAACCAGCTGCAACCCACACCATGAACTATGAAGATGGTATTACCGGAGCCGCAGGTACTGTTGATGTTGCCTATCCTAAAAATGATCTGTATAAATCGGGTACTGTACGTAATGATCACCTAACCAAAATCATTACCCAAAAATACCTGGCACAACTGCCATGGTTGCCTTTAGAAACCTGGAGCGACCACAGAAGGTTAGGATTACCTTTCTTCGAGAACCCGGCGGTTGAAGATATCCTGACCGATTTGCCGGCATTAACCGGTTCAAACTACATGACCAGCAGCATCCAGTTTTTGCCGCAACGTGTAAAATATCCGTCGAACCTGCGTAACAGCAACGCCGCCGGTTATAACACAGCCGTATCTGCCCTTGGTGGTGCCGATGCAGTGTTAACACCGCTTTGGTGGGCAAAACATTAATAAACTTTACTTTATGTAGTTTTGCTAAGCCGGTCCTGATAACAGGGCCGGCTTTTTTATTAGCCTTCATGCCACCTCAATTCAAATAGATAAACCTGATTTTAAGCTTTAAAAAACAACACAATAATTTATCGTGTCATTTTTACACATTGGCTATTGTTTCGTAAATATTTAGTTATAAATTTGATAGGCAGCAATTTATTGCAATCGATTGAGTAAATTACGGCCCCAAACCCTAAAAATTAAAGGCATAAAACCAATTAACCCAAAACCAATACAAAAGTCGATATGAGAAAAATCGTGCTGATAATGTTTGCGGCCCTTAGCTGCATTTATTTATCCTGTAACAAAACGCGCCCCAATAAACCAAAGGTGCTCATCTTTTCAAAAACCATGGGCTTTCACCATGCATCTATCGATGCGGGTATCGTAGCTATCAAAAAACTTGGTGCCGAAAACGGATTTGACGTGGATACCACAAAAAATTCGGCAATGTTTAATGACGATACACTGAAACAATACTCAACAGTGATATTTTTAAGCACTACCGCCGATGTACTTGATTACCGCCAGGAAGCCGCTTTTGAGCGCTATATCCAGGCAGGCGGCGGCTTTGTGGGCATCCACGCTGCATCAGATACCGAGTACGACTGGGGCTGGTATGGCCGCCTGGTTGGCGCCTGGTTTTATGACCATCCCGGCATCCACGATAAAAACCCCAACGTACAACCCGGCACCTATAACATAGTTGATGCTAATAACGATGCCACCAAAGACCTGCCAAAGGTTTGGAAACGCACCGACGAGTTTTACAGTTTCCGCAAACCGCTGGCTGAGGATGTGCATGTACTGATCACCCTTGACGAAAGCACCTACAAAGGCGGCAAACGTATGGGTCTGCATCCTGCCACCTGGTACCATGATTTTGATGGCGGTCGCTCGTTTTATACCGCCATGGGCCATACCGACGAAACTTATAAAGAAGCCGGTTACCTGAAAATGCTGCTTGCCGGTATTAAATATGCCATTGGCGATAATAAGGAACTGGATTACGGCAAAGCCAAAACACAAAACCCACCCGATGAGGACCGGTTTAAAAAGACCCAGCTCTCAACCGGCGAGTTTTTTGAGCCTACCGAAATGACCATCTTACCTAACTTTGATATACTGGTACTGCAACGCCGCGGCGAAATCATGCTGTATAAGCACGATACCCAAAAGGTAAAACAGGTTGGTTTTTTTGATGTGTACTGGAAAGCCCACGTACCCAATGTAAATGCAGAAGAAGGTATGTTGGGTTTGGCTAAAGACCCCGACTTTGAAAAAAATAACTGGATTTATATTTACTACAGCCCTGCGGATAGTTCGGTTAACCGCTTATCGAGGTTTACCTTTAAAAACGATACGCTTGATAAGAAAACCGAAAAAGTAATATTGGAGGTAAAGGCGCAGCGCGAGATCTGCTGCCATACCGGCGGCTCGATAGCCTTCGGACCGGGGCCTGATAAAACCCTGTTTTTCTCGGCCGGTGATAACTCAACGCCTTTTGATGAAAAGGGTCAGAAATACGTGAGCAGCGGTTATGCTCCGCTGGATGACAGGCCGGGACATTTACAATTTGATGCCCGCCGCTCGGCAGGTAATACCAATGATCTTCGCGGTAAAATTATGCGCATCAATGTAAAGGATGATGGCACGTATGACATCCCGGAAGGCAACCTATTCCCTAAAGGCACACCTAAAACTCGCCCCGAAATTTATGTAATGGGCGACAGGAACCCGTACCGTATCTCGGTAGATCAGAAAAATGGTTACCTGTACTGGGGTGAGGTTGGTCCGGATGCGCATAACGACAGTTTGGATACCCGCGGCCCTATGGGTTATGACGAGGTTAACCAGGCAAAAAAAGCCGGTAATTTTGGCTGGCCTTATTTTGTAGGCGATAACAAACCATACCATCTGTATGATTATGGCACAGGCAAATCGGGCCCGGCCTTTGATCCGAAACATCCGGTTAACGATTCGCGCAACAATACCGGTTTGCGTGACCTGCCTCCGGCACAGCCCGCATTTGTATGGTATCCGTACGGACCATCGGCCGATTTCCCTCAGGTTGGTACAGGCGGCAGAAATGCCATGGCTGGTCCGGTGTATTATACTGATATGTTCCCTTCAGATACCCGCCTGCCCGATTATTATAACGGCAAGTTTTTAGCGTACGATTGGATGCGCGGCTGGATCAAGGCCATCAGTCTTACACCCGAAGGTGATTTTGATAAGATGGAGCCTTTCTTCCCTAAACTGAAGGTGAACTCGATGATTGATATGGAGGTTGGCCCCGATGGCAGGCTTTACGGCCTGGAATACGGCAGCGGCTGGTTTAGCCACAACCCGGATGCAGGCTTGTTCAGGATTGATTATATAGCAGGCAACCGCCCGCCAGAGATCACATCATTTAAAGCCGACAAAAAATCGGGCGTGCTGCCGTTTACTGTTAAACTTTCGGTTGAGGCTCACGATCCGGAAAAAGACAATATCTCCTACACCTGGAATTTAGGCAACGGCGTAACCAAACAAACAACTACGCCAACGCTTAGCTATACCTATACTACTGTAGGCGATTATAAAATTACGGTTGAAACTAAGGATGATAAAGGTGCTGCCGGTAAAGGCGCCCCTATAGCCGTTTACGCAGGTAACGAGCAGCCTACGGTTAGCATCAATATATCCGGAGGTAATAAATCGTTCTATCTGCCGGGCCTGCCCGTTAAATATGCAGTTAGCGTAACCGATGGCCCGGATACCAAAGCGGTTGATCCGAAACGCATTTATGTAGGGCTTGATTATATTGATGGCTTTGATAAAGCGCAAACTGCTGCGCAATTAGAACAGGGCGAACCTGAAAACCGCGGTAAAACCATTATGTTAACCATGGATTGCAAAAGCTGCCATAAGGAAGACGGTAAATCTATCGGTCCGTCGTTTTTACAGGTTTCAGCCAAATACAAAAAAGATCCTAACGCTGCGGCTAAACTTAGCCAAAAGGTAATAAAAGGCGGTGCCGGTGTTTGGGGAGAAACTGCAATGTCGGCCCACCCAAGCATCAAAAAAGGTGATCTTGACCAGATCATCAACTGGGTGCTCTCGTTAGATAAGAGCGATCAGAAACCATCATTGGCTGCATCGGGTACTATTTTGCCTGCTCCGCCAGAAAAACAACAGTCGGCGGCGTTGGTGCTCTCGGCCAAATATACTGATGATGGCGGTAACGACATCAAAAAGATGACCGGAAACGCCGTAGTATCGCTAAACAGCAGCACTTATTTGTTTAAAGGCTCGGAGAAATTTAACGGATTTACCGCCTTTAAATACAATGGTATCAACCTGATGATCTACCCTGGCGGCGATGGCTGGTTTGAGATTGACAATATCGATTTAACCGGCGTGCGTTCCATCAACCTTACCAACTTCTGGCAGGCACCACCAACGGCCCCTCTTAATTTTGAGTTGAGGCTGGATTCTGAAACCGGCGCGGTAGCCGGAAAAGGCAGTATGGCCGTACCGGCTAAGGATGCCAAAGGCGGTGTTGTACACCTTGTGCTTAACCCGGTTACCGATGGTAAAATGCATAAGCTGTTTTTTGTGTATAAACCGGCAAGTAAGGCTGCTATGACAGCAGGGGTAACTTCGGTTATTTTTAGTGCGAAATAGACAGGAAAGAACCCAATACTATAAAAAAGCGGCGAATCTGTTAAACAGGTTCGCCGTTTTTTTATTCTATTTTAATCACAGCCCCAAGCGTACTTCGCCCGCATCTTTTTTAAAGGTAGCGTCCACGCTTCCATACCTGAGCAGCTAAGCGTAGATTCTTAATCCTGCATACCCGTCCAAACAAAAAAAGCCTTCAGAAAATTCCGAAGGCCCTGGTTAATTGTGTATAAGATCAGTCAACAATTACATTTCTAAAAAGTGATCAAAAGTATCACTACGGATGCCGAGGCGCAAAGTTTCCAGGGGGATAATATCTGCCGGGGCGATGTTACCCAAACTTACATTGGCACCTATAAGCTTAATAAACCAAACCTGTTGTGCCTTTTGCGGAGCTTCCCAGATAATAGCTTCTTCCGAAATCTGGGTTAATATTTCATCAACCAATCCCTGGCGTACCTCGCCCGAATCGCGGTAGATCCCTACGTTGCCGCTTTCGCGGGCTTCGGCAATCACTTTCCACGAGCCGGCTTCAAGTTCGGCGTTCATGAGCTTGATCCATTTATAAGGGGCGAAGATTTTCTGTACATCTTTCGAACCTACTTCCGAGATCACGGTTACCTGCCTGGCCAGTTCGCTGATGTAATTACATTTCACATCATGCTCGATGGTGATCGATCCATCTGATACCTCGGCATGCTCCAGTTTATATTTATCCAGTAAACGGCGATAATCATCAAACTGGTTACGCACAATAAATGCTTCGAACAAAGTACCGCCAAAATAAACCGGAATGCCGGCTTCGCGGTAAAGCTGTAGTTTTTGATCAAGGTTTGGCGTAACATACGATGTAGCCCAACCCAGTTTCACAATATCAGTATATGGCCCGCCAACTTCAATAAAATCTTCAACCTGGCGCAGGCTAAGCCCTTTATCCATAACCATGGTAATGCCTTTATCACGTGGTTTAGCTGTACGTTCGGGAAGATGATTGATAGTGTAGTTCATTTCAAGACGGTGGTTATAGCCTATAACTAAAAGTTCTAACTGCCGTAAAGGTCGCAACAAATGTGCAGATGTGCAAATTTCAAATGTTAAATTTAGGTACGTGGTTTATTGGGTTGATTAGGTGAGTGGTTGTTTTTTTTAGTGAGCGGTTGATTGAGTTGATTAGGTGAGTGGTTGGCGTGGATCCTATCTTTTTACTATTTGCTACCGCGGGTTTAGCGCAGCGTAACCGGTGGGAATAACCATTCGGGGCTGTGCCCCGAGAGTGGGGATTTAAGTTATAAACTTTTGCTACCGCAGGTTTAGCGTAGCGTAACCTGTGGGAATAACTATTCGGGTCTCTGACCCGAGTGGGACTTAAGTTATAAACTTAAGTGATGGTGAACCACGGGTTACGCTGCGCTAAACCCGCGGCAGTTAATCATAATAAAACAACAAAGGCGCGAAATTCGCGCCATTGTTGTTTTATGTTCCGCGGCAAAACCCCTCACCTAATCAACCATTCACCACTCACCCAACCCTACCTCGTATACCTCGCAATAATATCAATAATCACCTTATTATTTTGCAGCTGCGGCAGGTAATCAAACAGGATGTAGTGTTTATCCGGATCGGCCGTTAAGGCGTACTCAAGGTTGTTGAGGGCTTCGTTGTATTCGCCTTTGGCAAATAAGTAAGCAACAATGCGATAATAAAGCTCGGCAGATTCAGGGTTGTTTTTTATCGCTTCGGCTATAATCTCGGTAGCTTCGTTAAGCTTTTGCTGTTCGTACAGTATCGATGAATAATCCAGCCAGGCATCAACATCCAGCGGATTTAGCTCAACAACCTTTTCGTAAGCTTTTTCGGCTTCGGGCAAATGACCAAGTTTATACTCGGCATCAGCAATGGCAAACCAGAAATCGGCATTGGCAATATCCAGATCGAGCGCTTTTTTGTAAAAGTGCAGGGCCTCAAAATAACGCTCCTCAAAATCGAGGGTTACACCAATCCCAAACCAGGCATCGGCCAGTTTAGGGTCCATCTTAACCGATTTTTTATAGAAAGCCCGGGCATCGTCCATCTGCTCCAGTTTTTCGTAGCATTCGCCAATAGCGCAATAGGTATCGGCATTGGGTTGCTCGTATTCAAAAGTCTGGCGGTATACTTCTATCGCTTCAGCATATTTTTCAAGGTTAACTAACGCATTACCTTTATTAAAGTAGGCTGATGCAAAGCTGTCTTTTATTAAGATAGCATAATCATAAGCGTCGATAGCTTTTTCAAACAGGCTTAGCTTGGTAAAAGCGTTACCTAAGTTATACCAGGCTGCGTAGCTGTAGGGCTCGTTATCGATATATTGCTGGTAAAACTGTACGCTTTCCTGCTGGTTGTCCATTACGTCGTAGCAAAAAGCCAGTTCGTAAAGGGCATCCTGATTTTCCATGTTTTGCTTAAGGCAAAGCTTAAGGTAGGTAATGGCCGTATCGTAATCGCCCATGTTTTGGTAAACGTAGGCAATGTGCAGCAATATCTCGTCGGTTTCCTCGGCAAGGTCGAGCGCCTTTTCGTAGTTTTCTAACGCTTCCGAGTAACGCTCCAGGCTTTCGTAAAGGTTGCCACGGATGATATAAATATCAGCATCAGATGCTTCGAGCATGGCAGCTTTATCCAGGGCCGCGAATGCCTCGGGTACCTTGTTGGTTACCACAAGCAGCTGGGCCTGTTTAATCAGGAAAATTGCCGCAAAAGGGTGCTGATTTCGCGCGTATTCTGCTACCTGTAAAGCCCTGGCTGGGTCATTTTTCTCGATGTAGTAGTCGATAATGTTCTCAAACGCCTGGGCATCAAAAAAGTACAAGTCCTGATTTCTGATCATTTCCTCGTACCGTTCTACCGAGAATTTTGGGTCTTCGGTAAAACCAAATTCAAATTCTTCTTCCATTCAATTTTGTTTGCAGAACATCCGCTTTAGGTTGACAAATTGCCTTGTAAAGACTTATTGAGTCTTAAATTACAATAACAAACCAACCCAAATGCAATTAAGTTTTCAACATTCACACATTGTTAACAACTGTTTATTACAAAGCCTTGATAATTAATAGCAATGGATACAGCAGGTAACAAATGGGGGATACTGAAAAATTGCCTCAAAGATTTCTACCTTTGGCAAAAGTAACAATTATGGAGCCTAATATTTCAGATATCCTAAAACGTTTACATATAAACGATATTAATGAGGCCTTTAGTACAGGCAACAACTGGGGCAGCAGCGCCAATGCTACTGTAAAAGATATACTATCGCCGGTTGACGGTAAAAAGATAGCCTCAGTACGTTTAGCTACCGAAAGCGATTATAACCAGGCAGTTGAGCAGGCGGCCAAAGCATTTAAAACCTGGCGCAAAACCCCTGCGCCCAAACGAGGAGAGATAGTACGCCAGATTGGCGAGGCCCTGCGCGCCGCCAAACAAGACTTAGGTACACTGGTATCCTACGAGATGGGCAAAAGTCTGCAGGAGGGCCTGGGCGAAGTACAGGAGATGATTGATATAGCCGATTTCGCAGTAGGCTTAAGTCGCCAGTTATACGGCCTGACCATGCACAGCGAAAGGCCTGAACACCGCATGTATGAGCAGTACCATCCGCTGGGTATTGTAGGTATTATTTCGGCATTCAACTTCCCGGTAGCGGTTTGGAGCTGGAATTCATTGCTGGCCTGGGTTTGCGGCGACGTTTGTATCTGGAAACCATCCGAAAAAACTCCGTTAACGGCGATTGCCTGCCAGCACATAGCACAGGAAGTTTTTAAAAAGAACAATATTGAAGAAGGTGTATCATGCCTGGTAATAGGTGAGCGTAATATAGGCGAGTTAATGGCCGCGGATGCCCGTGTTCCGCTGGTATCCGCCACTGGCTCTACCCGCATGGGCAAAGCAGTTAGCGCTGCTGTAGGCGCAAGGTTGGGCAAAAGCCTGCTGGAGCTTGGTGGCAATAACGCCATCATCATCAGCGAAAATGCGGATCTGGATATGTCATTGATCGGTGCTGTTTTCGGCGCGGTGGGCACAGCCGGGCAGCGTTGCACCAGTACCCGCAGGCTCATCATCCACGAAAGTGTTTATGAAGCTTTTAAACAGAAACTGGTTAATGCCTATAAACAGATCAGGATTGGTAACCCATTGGATGAGCATAACCACATGGGCCCGCTGATCGATAATGATGCAGTTGCTTTATACCTCAACTCGATTGAGAAATGCAAAGCCGAAGGCGGCAACTTTGTGGTAGAAGGCGGCAAACTGGAAGGTGCCGGTTACGAATCGGGATGCTATGTAAAACCATGCATTGCCGAGGCGGAAAATCATTTTGAGATAGTACAGCACGAAACCTTCGCGCCGATACTTTACCTCATTAAATACAGCACCATCGACGAGGCCATCGAACTGCAAAACAGCGTTCCGCAAGGCCTTTCATCAGCCATCATGACCAATAATTTGCGCGAGGCAGAACAATTTTTATCCTATGCGGGTTCCGATTGCGGTATTGCCAACGTTAATATCGGTACTTCGGGCGCGGAGATTGGCGGTGCGTTTGGCGGTGAGAAAGAAACCGGCGGCGGCAGGGAATCAGGCTCAGATGCCTGGAAGGTTTATATGAGGCGGCAGACCAATACTATAAATTATTCTAAAACCTTGCCATTGGCGCAGGGGATTAAGTTTGATTTGTAGAGGTTGTCTGAACCGGGATTTGGGTGGATTATGGGGGTTTATAGGATTTGCTTGTCCTTTTTAATAAATTGATAAGGGAAAAATCCTGCCCATCCCCATAATCCACCCAAATCCCGGTTCAGAAAAAGCGTTAGGGATAGGAGCGGATACCGGCCTCGTGGCTAAGGCCTGCGCAGTATGAGCGCATAGCCCGGCCGCAGGCAACGCCCTTATTGAGAGATTAGTGATTGGAGAATAGAGATTAGTTAGGTTCTGAACCGGAATTTATCGAATTAAAGGAATGAACAGAATGCTAAGCAAATTCCATAAATTCTTTAATTCGATAAATTCCGGTTCAGACAAAAAATCCTATAAATCCTCCTAATCCCCCCAAATCCCGGTTCAGACAATTTAAACTAAAACGATTCAACAAAGTCTTTAAAAAAGACAGATTAATAAAAAACAAGTTCAATGTTCAATTTTTGCAAGTACGTTACCGGCACAGCTTTATCAGCAGCATTATTATTCAACTATTCGGCTTCGGCTCAACAAATGCCTGCGGCCGAACCTGCCCCGCCTAAGGCCTGGCACCTGCTGGATTTAAAGGAAACCGGCTACTACGGCATCAGCCTGAAACAGGCTTACCTGTTTGTAAAGGCAAAAAAAAGCAAACCTGTAGTGGTTGCCACTATTGACAGCGGTGCCGATACCCTGCAAAAAGACCTGAAACCGGTGCTTTGGGTAAATAAAAAGGAAATTCCGGGCAATGGTATTGATGATGACCATAACGGTTATGTTGACGATATACACGGCTGGAACTTTTTAGGCGGCCCCGGCGGCAAGGCCGACTTTACCGAAACCACCGAGGAGGTGCGCGAGTATAACAAACTGAAGGGCAAATACGCGTCCGTTACCGACTCGACCGCTACCGATAAAAAAGAATACGCGTACTGGCTACGCGTTAAAACCGTTTATGATTCGACGGTGAATAAGGCCAATACCGAGATCAGCCAGCTTTCGCCTGTGATGAATGCTTTGATGGTTACCAGCGGCTACATTAAACGCGGTTTGAATTTACCGGCCAATGGTACTTTTACCAAAGCTGACCTGGTACGCGTAAAAGCCCTTAACGATACCCTGAGCCAAAGCAAATACGTTTGGGAATCGGTTTTCTCGCAAGAGGGTGTAGGTGCCAACAATGCCAAGATCATCAAAGACCTGAGCGAATATTTGGCCAAACTAAACAACGATGTATCGCCCGATCTTACCTCGCGCAAGCGCATTGTAGGTGACGATCCGGATGTACAGGATGGCAAACCTTATGGCAACAACCTGGTAAAATTTGCCGATGCCGCCCACGGAACAGGTGTAGCCGGATTAATTGGCGCGGTACGTAATAACAACTACGGCATTAACGGCGTGGCCGATAATGTGAAGCTCATGATTATCAAAGCCGTACCCAATGGCGATGAATATGATAAAGACATAGCCAACGCCATTCGCTATGCGGTTGATAACGGCGCAAGGGTAGTTAACATGAGTTTTGGTAAAAAAATCTCTCCGCATAAAGAGTGGGTTGATGCCGCCTTTAAATACGCTGCTTCAAAAAATGTTTTATTGGTAATGGCAGCCGGAAATGATAACCAGGATGTAGATGCCCAGCCGGAGTTTCCGAATGATACTTTTTTGGATGGATCGGCAACTGATGCTGATAATGTGATCAATGTAGGTGCATCGGGCCCTAAATCAGGTCAAAAACTTGCCGGAGATTTTTCCAACTATGGTCAAAAAAACGTTGATGTTTTCGCGCCGGGAGTGAAAGTAACTTCGCTCACTACCGATGCCGAATCAGATACCGAAGATGGCACCAGCTTTGCCTCGCCAATTACTGCGGGCATAGCCGCTTTAATACTGGAGTACTATCCCAACCTCAGTGCCAAACAGCTGAAGCAGGCCATTTTGGGTTCGGCTACGCCGCTTACTACCACCATGGTATTGAAGCCCGGCAGCAAAACCGAGAAGGTAAATTTTACAACACTCTCAAAAACAGGCGGTATTGTAAACGCATATAAAGCGCTGCAACTGGCCTCGAAAATGAAACCAGAGCTTTCAGGCAACTGATCTGCCGATAATCAGGGAGATTATTCACACCGAATAATCTCCCTAACTATCAACCTTTTACCTTTAGCCTTTTACCTTTCAGCTCCCAAAAAAGGCAAAATGAAAAAACACTTTTCAGTTATGGTATTTTTCCATACATTTGCGGGCTAATTGTTGCTCATTGAAATCGCTTAAAAAATATTCGATTCCCTTTACGGGGCTTAAACTGGGGAAACACCTGTTTGAGTATGACATACAGGATGATTTTTTTGACGAGTTTGAATATTCGCTCGTTAAGAAAGCAACCCTGCACTGTGAAATTGAACTGGATAAGCAGGAAACTATGCTGATCCTGAACTTTAAGATAGATGGCACAATTGAAACCACCTGCGATAGGTGTTTGAAGCCCTTGCCAATTCAGCTTGATATTACCGAACAGCAGATTGCTAAGTTTAGTGATGAAGAGATTGATGAGGATGAAGAGATTATAACACTCGGCAAAAACGATCACGAGATTGACGTTGCCGGGTTGATATATGAATATATTAACGTAGCAGTGCCGTTTATTTCAATTTGCGGCGAGGGTAATAACTCAGTCTGCGATAAAGAAATGCTTGATAAGCTGAAAAGCTTATCGGCAAACGGTGAACAAAGTGAGCAGGCAGACCCACGGTGGGATGCCCTCAGGAACATGAATAAATAATTAATTTAGGATATTATGCCACATCCAAAGCGGAAATTTTCGAAATCAAGGAGAGATAAACGCAGAACTCATTACAAAGCGGAAGCTCCAACTTTAACTACCTGCCAAACTACAGGCGCTATACACTTGCCGCACCGCGCGTATACTGTTGATGGTAACGTTTACTACAACGGCAAGTTACTTATTGAAAAAGCAGCAGTAGCCTAAGCTAAATTTTCTGAAAATGAAGATTGGCTTGGATATTATGGGCGGTGATTACGCTCCTAAAGCAGCTGTTTTAGGAGCTATCGAAGCTTATAAAACTTTATCACCCAACCAGAAGCTGGTTCTTATTGGTGATAAGGAGGTTACAGTAAGTATTCTTCAGGAAAATGGTGTAAGCCCCGATCACTTCGAGTTTGTGCATACAACCGAAGTTATTGGCATGGGCGAGCATCCCACAAAAGCTATTGTTCAGAAACCTGATTCGAGCATTTCAGTTGGTTTCCAGCTGTTAAAAAAAGGCGAGATCAAGGCTTTCTCATCAGCTGGTAACACTGGTGCCATGCTTGTTGGTGCCATGTTCAGCGTAAAAACTATTCCGGGTATTTCACGCCCGGCTATGACAACCATTGTACCCAAACTTAAAGGCGGTTTGGGTATTTTGTTGGATGTAGGTGCCAATGCCGATTGTAAACCCGATGTGCTTGTTCAGTTCGGTGTACTCGGCAGCTTGTTCGCGCAATCTGTTTATGATATCAGTAACCCGCGGGTTGCCCTCATTAACATTGGCGAAGAAGAAGAAAAAGGCAATTTGCTTTGTCAGGCTACCTACCCTTTAATGAAAGAAACAAAGTTGTTTAACTTTGTTGGTAACGTTGAAGGACGCGACCTTTTTAGCGAAGGTACCGATGTATATGTATGCGATGGTTTTACCGGCAATATAATATTAAAGCTGGCCGAATCGTTTTATGTTATTACACGTAAAAAAGCGCTTAAGGACGAGTTTTTTGACCGGTTTAATTATGAACAATACGGTGGCAGCCCTATTTTGGGTGTTAATGCCCCGGTTGTAGTTGGCCACGGCATCTCAAGTCCCGAGGCTATTAAAAACATGGTGCTGCTATCAAGGGACATGGTAGAGAGCAATCTTGTTGATAAAATAAAACAAGCATTCCAGTAATTTTATAAAGATGAGTAAAATTCATGCCGCTATTACCGCTGTACATGGTTACGTTCCCGACTATGTATTAACCAACCAGGAACTGGAAACAATGGTTGATACCAACGACGAGTGGATTACCAGCCGTACCGGTATCAAAGAGCGACGCATATTAAAAGGCGAAGGCCTTGCTACATCTGATATGGCGGTCCCCGCTGTTACCGAACTTTTACGGAAGCGCGGTATCGGTGCCGACGAGATCGATCTTATCATCTTCTGTACTACCACCCCCGACATGATCTTCCCGGCTACGGCCAACGTTTTAGCCAATAAAATTGGCGCTAAAAACGCGTGGGGATTTGATTTACAGGCAGCCTGCTCAGGCTTCCTTTACGGCTTAACATCGGGTGCGCAGTTTATTGAAAGCGGCAAGCATAAAAAGGTATTGGTTGTGGGCGGCGATAAAATGTCGGCCATTGTAAACTATAAAGATCGTGCTACCTGTATTATTTTTGGCGATGGCTGCGGCGCTGTTTTATTGGAACCAAACGAAGAAGGTAATGGCCTGATCGACTCTATCCTGAAAAGCGATGGCGCGGGCGGCCAGTATTTAAACCTTAAAGCCGGTGGTTCATTAAAACCTGCAAGCCATGCTACTGTTGATGCCGGCGAACACTTTGCCTACCAGGAAGGCCAGGCAGTGTTTAAATTCGCGGTTACCAATATGGCAGATGTTGCACACGAGGTTATGGAGCGTAATCACCTTACAGGCGATGATATTGCCTGGCTGGTACCGCACCAGGCCAATAAGCGCATTATTGATGCTACTGCAAACCGCACAGGCATCAGTCCCGAAAAAGTGATCATTAATATTGAACGTTACGGCAATACTACCAACGGTACCATCCCCCTTTGTTTATGGGAATGGGAAAGCAAATTTAAAAAAGGTGATAACCTTATTTTAGCAGCTTTTGGCGGTGGCTTTACCTGGGGTTCGGTATATTTGAAATGGGCTTATTAATTTCGGATGTGCAGATTTTAGATGAGCAGATGTGCAAATTGAGTTTTTAAGTACATTTGCAGCATCAAAAAAATAAAACATCCGTAAAAGGTACATGTTATCTGCTTATAGAAGAGTACATAATCCGGATCACCGCAGTATTCGATCCACTAATTAGTTAATTAACATATAATGTGCACATCTGCATATTTGCATATCTGCACATTTGATTATAATTTAGGTATAAAACTGTCCAAAACCAATTAATCCTTCAACATGGATATTAAACAAATTCAGGACCTTATTCGCTTTGTTTCAAAATCGGGCGTAAACGAAGTATCGATCGAGCAAAAAGATTTTAAGATCACAATTAAAACCAGCGAGGTTCAGCCTACGGTAGTGCACGCAACCATCCCGGCCGTTACCCAACCGGTTACACCTGTGTTGCCAGCCGCTCCTGCACCAACTCCAACCGAGCCTGCAGCCCCGGCCGCTCCTGATACATCTAAATACATCACCGTAAAATCACCGATGATCGGTACTTTCTACCGTTCGGCCGGTCCGGATAAGCCTATGTTTGTAAACGTTGGCGACGAAATAAAACCAGGCAGCGTGGTATGTATCATCGAAGCGATGAAACTGTTCAACGAAATCGAATCGGAAGTTTCAGGCCGCGTAGTAAAAGTACTTGTTGACAACGCCTCACCGGTTGAGTACGATCAACCTTTGTTTTTAGTAGAACCAGTTTAATTGATGTGCGGATGTGCAGATTATAAATGTGCAGATGAATGCAATAAGTCATCTGCACATTTATAATTTGACCCGTTCATTGAGTTTATCATATTCGTTTTTTCATCTGCATATTTGCACATCTGTAATTTGCACATTAAAGAAAAACCATGTTTAAAAAAATACTAATAGCTAACCGTGGCGAGATCGCCCTTCGTGTTATCCGTACCTGTAAAGAGATGGGTATTAAAACGGTAGCTGTATATTCAACTGCCGATCGTGATAGCCTTCATGTGCGTTTTGCTGATGAAGCTGTATGTATCGGTCCGCCGCCAAGCCGCGATTCATACTTAAATATCCCTAACATTATATCGGCTGCCGAATTAACCAATGCGGATGCTATCCACCCTGGTTACGGCTTCTTATCTGAAAACGCTAAGTTTTCAGCTATCTGCGCCGAGTACGGTATCAAAT
The DNA here is from genome assembly GCF_003576455.2 of Mucilaginibacter celer. Taxonomy (NCBI): domain Bacteria; kingdom Pseudomonadati; phylum Bacteroidota; class Sphingobacteriia; order Sphingobacteriales; family Sphingobacteriaceae; genus Mucilaginibacter; species Mucilaginibacter celer. The sequence goes on along the minus strand of NZ_CP032869.1, from coordinate 6,173,037 downwards.
TTATTGGTGCCACTGCTGAGCAGATTAACCAGATGGGAGATAAAGCTTCGGCTAAAGATACCATGAAAAAAGCCGGCGTACCTATCGTTCCCGGTTCGGAAGGTTTGTTGAGCGATGTAAAAACAGGTATCGCTATCGCCAACAAAATTGGCTACCCGGTTATCCTGAAAGCTACTGCCGGTGGTGGTGGCCGTGGTATGCGTATTGTTTGGAAAGACGAGGAGTTTGAAAACGCCTGGGATTCGGCCCGTGCCGAGTCGGGTGCTGCTTTCGGTAACGACGGCTTATATCTTGAAAAATATGTTCAGGACCCGCGCCACATCGAGATCCAGGTAGTAGGCGACCAGTTTGGTAAAGTATGCCACCTTTCTGAACGCGATTGCTCTATCCAGCGCCGTCATCAAAAACTGGTTGAAGAAGCGCCTTCGCCTTTCATGACCGAGAAACTTCGTAAAAAAATGGGCGACGCCGCCATTAAAGGTGCCAAAGCCGTTAATTATGAAGGTGCCGGTACCGTAGAATTTTTGGTTGATAAAGACCGCAACTTCTACTTTATGGAGATGAACACCCGCATCCAGGTAGAACACCCGGTTACCGAAGAGGTAATCAACTTCGATTTGATTAAAGAACAGATTAAAGTAGCTGCCGGTATACCTATCTCGGGCAAAAACTACGAGCCAACAATGCACGCCATTGAGTGCCGTATCAATGCCGAAGATCCGTTTAACGGTTTCCGCCCGTCACCAGGTAAAATAACCAATTTCCACTCTCCGGGTGGTCATGGTGTACGTATCGATACTCACGTGTATTCAGGTTATATTATCCCTCCAAACTACGATTCGATGATTGCCAAAGTTATTTGCGTGGCTCAAACCCGCGATGAAGCTTTAAGCACCATGGAACGCGCCCTGAGCGAGTTTGTGATTGAAGGTATCAAAACCACCATTCCATTCCATTTAAAATTATTGAAGGATCCTAACTTCCGCGCTGGTAACTTTACCACCAAGTTTATGGATACGTTTGAAATATAAAACAGCAAATTCAAACTATCTTCATATAAAAAAACGTACTTAGCACGATAACGCTTATACAGCGGTATATATTACAATGAGCGAGAACAAGATCATCAAGGCCATCAAGGAAAAAGGGAAAACGTTAGAGGCAGAAATGTCGTTTTTTGATCACCTCGAGGCTTTAAGATGGCACCTCGTACGGGCTTCGATAGCCATTGTAGTATTTACCGCTGTTGTTTTTTATTATTACGACTGGATCTTTGATACCATTATCATGGGTCCGAGTAAATCAACTTTCTGGACCTACCGCATGCTGTGCAAAATCGGCGCAGCCCTGCACCGCGACGGCTTTTGTATAAACAATGTACATGTTAAACTGATCAATACCGAAATGGCAGGTCAGTTTACCCTCGAAATCAACTCTGCGCTAATTATAGGTATCACCATGGGGATCCCTTACCTTATATGGGAGATTTGGCGCTTTATTAAGCCCGCCCTTCATGATGCAGAGCGCAAAGCCGCCACCGGTTTTGTGTTTTATGCCTGTTTGCTTTTCTTTACAGGAGTTTTATTTGGCTATTTCGTAATCACGCCAATGTCTATCAACTTTCTTTCGGGTTTTACAGTGAGCTCTGCTATTGAAAACCTGTTCGATGTTGATTCTTACATCTCATCAGTTGCAACTTTAACACTTGCCACAGGTGTGGTGTTCCAATTGCCTATTATCGTTTATATATTGGCTAACCTCGGCGTCATGACCCCAAAATTCATGAAAGAAACCCGGCGTTATGCTATTGTAGTTATTCTGGTTATTGCAGCCGTTGTAACCCCAACGCCGGATATGCTTACCATGACGGTAGTAAGTATCCCGCTTTTTGTTTTATACGAGGTAAGTATTGTAGTTGCCGGCCTTGTTGAAAAACGTAAGATTAAAAAGGAGCAGGAATTTGATAAAGTGTCTTAAGTTTTAAGCGCATTTTCAAAAACATTCGATTTTTTCACGTCAAAAACCATCCCTTTTTTTACGAAAAGTGATTTCGGCTTATTTTATGATTCGGCCGCGACCTGTAAAGCCGTAAATTCGCTCGTTGTATAACAAATTATTTACCTTTAGCAGTAGTAAAACGTTATACTTTTGAAAAATGAAGCAAGGACTAAAAATCGCTATCGGCTCGGACCATGCCGGCTTTGATTACAAACAAATTTTAACAGAAGCATTACCTGATGCCGAAATAAAAGATTTCGGTACCTATTCACCCGATTCGGTTGATTATCCTGACTTCGCCCATCCCGTTGCCGATGCCGTTGAAAGCGGCGAATGCGACCTGGGCATCCTGATTTGCGGCGCGGCCAATGGTGTAGCCATTACCGCCAACAAACACCAGGGCATCCGTGCGGCCATCTGCTGGAAGGAAGAAATTGCCGTACTGGCCCGCAGTCATAATAACGCAAATATAGTTTGCATCCCGGCCCGCTTTGTTACCCCCGAAGAAGCAAAAGCCATAGTAACCACATTTTTAAACACCGAATTTGAAGGCGGCAGGCACGCTACAAGGGTAGGGAAAATTGCATGTGCGTAGTTTTAGAGATTAGAGGTTGGAGATCAGAGATTAGTTAGGGCATATCGCTATTTTGCTTTTACTATGATCTATCAACCATGACCTATGAACCGTCCCAACAAAGAACTATTAACTAAAAGAATGAATAAATTACCATTATTGATCCTTGCGTTGGCATCGGCTACAGCGGCCTGTGCACAGCAAAACGCTACGGCTGTTAAATACGCCGGGCTTATTACTGCCGAGGATGCCAAAAAACACTTAAGTATCCTGGCTTCGGATGCCTTTGAAGGTCGCGAAACAGGTAAACCGGGCGCCGAAAAGGCTGCCAACTATATTGCAGGCGAGTTTAAAAAATTAGGCCTGCAGGGCCCTGTTAACGGATCGTACTTTTTTGATGTGCCGCTTACCGAAAACGGCTTAAAAGTCACCGCATTCACCATTAACGGAAAAGCTTTTGAATTTGGCACCGATTTTTATTTCGGCGGTTCGTTCCCTGATAAAAGCACATCGGTAAATGATGTTGTATTTGTAGGTTACGGTACCGACGAGGAAATTGGCAGTATCGATCTTACCGGCAAAATTGTGCTTTGGATAAATGAAGATAAACCGGTGGCCGGCACCACGCCAAACACCAGCTACCGCATGAGTACTGCGCGTACCAAAATTGTAAAAAACTTACAAAGCAAAAAACCGGCTATTATCTTGGCTGCCAATCCCGGTATTGGCGCTGTGCTTAGCCGCTTTGGTAAAAGCATCACCAGTCCACGTTTAACCATTAAAGACGAAAGCAGTAAACCTGCAAACACCAGCGCCCCGGTAATTAACATCAACGGCCCCATGGCTGATGAGCTGGTAAAGCCAGCCGGTAAAACTTATGCCGATTTAAAATCAGCTTCGGCTGCAGCGATAGTTCCGGCCGCCACTATTAAAAACGATGTTGTTGTTAACTACATCAGCGTTAAAAAAGATGTAAAAGCAGTAGATGTATTGGGCTATATGCCGGGTACCGATCTGAAAGATGAAGTATTGATCTTCTCGGCCCATTACGATCATATTGGTTTGGTAGCCGACGAGAAAGCCAAAGATAAAGTAAACAACGGTGCCGATGACGACGGTTCGGGTACTACCGGCATCCTCGAAATTGCCCGTGCTTTCGCTAAAGCCAAAAAAGACGGCCACGGTCCACGCCGCAGCATCCTGTTTTTAGGTAACGTTGGCGAAGAAAAAGGTTTGTTAGGTTCTGAATATTACTCAGATCATCCTGTATTCCCATTGGCTAATACCATTACCGATTTAAATATCGATATGATTGGCCGTGTAGGTGAAGAGTACATTGGCAAGCCCGATTCGGCTAATTATGTTTACCCTATCGGTTCGGCCATGCTGAGCAAGGAATTGCACCAGATAGGCGAAGATGCCAACAATACTTACACCAAGCTAAAACTTGATTATAAGTATGATGATCCTAACGATCCTAACCGTTTTTACTACCGCAGCGATCATTACAACTTTGCTAAACACGGCGTGCCAATTATCTTCTACTTTAACGGTGTACATGCCGATTACCACCAGCCAGGTGATGAAGTAAGCAAAATTAACTTCCCATTGTTGGCCAAACGCGCTCAACTGGTATTCTATACAGGTTGGGAATTAGCTAACCGCGATAAACGCCCGGTTGTTGACGGAAATGCGGGGAAAGAGTAATTGTTAGTGAGTGGTTGATTGGGTTGATTAGGTGAATGGTTGTCTCACAAATAAATAAAACAGAAAAAGGCGCACAGTTTGCGCCTTTTTCTGTTTATGAAGATAGCTGAATAGCTACCGCAGGTTTAGCGCAACGTAACCTATGGTTAGGCATGACTTCAGTTTATAACTTAAGTTCCACTCGGGTCAGAGACCCGAACTATTTTACACCACGGGTTACGCTGCGCTAAACCCGCGGCAGTGAAAATTATTTATCAAAAAACACAACCACTCACCTAATCAACCCAATCAACTACTCACTTTTAAAAAACAAAACCCTATTTTCGCATATATGGGAGCAACCTCGGAAGAATTCCTGGTAAAATCAGAGGAAAAAGCCTTTGATGCCGATCATCGCCGCATTATCAATTTTAATATCGACCGTTATAATACGGCCGTGGCCCGCGGCTTGTCGCGGGTTGTTAATTTGGATAATGCCAAAAAGAAGGGGCATGTAATTAAGTGGAAGGTGATGGAAAACCTGGATAAATTCCTCCCCGAGTTTGAGGCCAACTTTCAAAAACGTGGCGGCAAAGTGATCTGGGCAAATGATGTGCAGGAAGCCCAACGCGAGATCCTGAACATCATCAAAAAAGCCGGTGCCAAAACCGTGGTGAAATCAAAATCGATGGTTACGGAGGAGGTTCATTTAAATGAATTTCTGGAAAGTAATAACATCGAATCACTCGAAACTGATCTGGGCGAATACATTGTACAGTTGCTTGGCCAAAAGCCATACCATATCGTTACCCCGGCCATGCACCTCAGTAAAGAGGATATTGCCAAACTTTTCCACGAAAAATTTGGCACCCCGCCGGATGCCACCCCGGAACAGATTACCCTGAAAGCCCGCGAAATGCTGCGCGAAAAATATGTGCAGGCCGATGTAGGCATTACAGGTGCTAACTTTTTACTGGCGGATACCGGCAGCATTGCCATCAGCGAAAATGAGGGTAATGCAAGGCTTTGCACCACCTTTCCTAAAATACATATCGCCATTGTCGGCATTGAAAAGGTCATCCCGTCAATTACTGATCTTGATCTGTTTTGGCCGATGCTTTCAACCCATGGTACAGGGCAAAACCTTACAGTTTATAATACTATACTAAGCGGTCCGCGCAAACCAAACGAAACCGACGGTCCGGAGGAAATGTACGTGGTGTTGCTGGATAACGGCCGTACCAACCTGCTGGCTCAAAAAGATCAGCGCCAGGGTTTGTATTGTATCCGTTGCGGGGCCTGCCTTAACGGTTGCCCTATTTATAAAAACATTGGCGGCCATACTTTTGCTACCACCTACAGCGGGCCTATCGGATCAATCATTACCCCGCACACGCAGGGCATGGAAGATTTTAAGCACCTCAGCTATGCTTCAAGCCTCTGTGGCAAATGTACCGAGGTTTGCCCGGTTAAAATCGATATCCATAAAATGCTGCTGCTTAACCGCCGTGATGCCGTTAACCAAAACCTGGTAACCAACAAGGAGCGCTGGGGTTGGGCCATCTGGAAAAAAGGAATGCTTAAACGCAGCATGGCCGATTTTTTTGGTGGCGGAATGAAAAACTTCCTGCTCAAAACCTTCTTCAAGCGTACCTGGGGTCATTTACGCGAGATGCCTAAGGTGGCCGATAAATCATTCAGTAAACAATGGCAGGAACTGCATAAAAGCGAACCTGAAGATTAAAGCCCATGCGCAAAATAATTTTGAACCTTGCAGTAAGCCTTGATGGCTTTATAGAAGGCCCCAACGGCGAATACGACTGGTGTTTTAACGACCAGGATTATGGCCTCACGGAGTTTTTCAACGCCAGCGATGCCATATTTGTTGGCCGTAAAAGTTATGAACTCATTATGAATACCGATCCTAACATGTTTGCCGGGATAAAGCTATACGTGTTTTCGGATACTTTGAATGAACCACAGGGCGGGAATGTTGAGCTTATCCGCTCTGGCGATTTCTTAAAACGTGTTGAGGAAATCAGGGCCCAAGATGGAAAAAACATTTGGCTATTCGGCGGGGCAAGCCTTGTTTCGGCTTTTATTGAGCATAATCTTATTTCCGAACTTTTATTATCCGTTCATCCCATAATCTTAGGTGCCGGGCGACCACTTTTTACAGATATTAAAGAGCGGGTGCAACTGGTGTTACTTGGCAGCGAAACATTTTCGAGCGGCCTGATCCAGTTGCGGTATACTATGAAGCCTAAGTTTGATTTGGGGATGCTTGAGGGGATGTAGTTGGTTGGTAATCTTAAAAAAAGCTGTCATTTCGACGAACTGCGAAGGAATCCGTGGGGCGGGTGAGGAGAAATCTTGTACGCTCTGCTTCATAACTTTGCATCGCGATTTGCGAGGCGTACAAGATTTCTCTTTCGCCCCATCACTCAATTCCGCCCTGCTCTATCGAATGACATTTTCTTTTTATGAAAAACTTGTACCCGCATTAATATATCATCAATTTCCTATCAGGAATAAAATCTATTCAATCGCTATCACCACAAACTCCTTCTGCATCTCTTTTACCCTTGCCGCCATGCGTTTTATAAACAGGTAGTTTGCGGTACCGCCAATCACAGCGCCAACAACCGGCACCAGGCGCTCGGCTGTACGGGTGCCTAATATCATCAGCATCCGTTCGGCAATGCCTTCCATCATGCTGCGGGTAATGGCTACACCAGCCTCTACCTTAACCGAGGTGGCAACAAGACTCATAAAATCATCAAAGCCATTTTCGTAAGTACCGCGGTAATAATACATGATGCCCATAATGGCCCTGAATTGCTGGGTAATCAGGTTTATAAAATCAAACGGAATCCCGGCAACAAGCGTGAACATGCCCCCGCTACCGGCCATAGCGCCCGAGCCTGCAGCCAGACAGGCACATTGGTTAATAAAACCATCTATACCAAGTTTATCAACGCCGTTTTTTATTTTAAGCTGATCGATACCGTCGAATATTTTACGGAAGCCGATATGGGCAAGGTTTTCGGTATGCAACCTGAGGTCGCTGCCTATTTTATTGAGTTTGATGAGTTTCATGGTTATCATATAAGCACTGTTTTTAACATTGCTTATATCGATAACAAAGGATATAGCGGGCTGTTTGTTTAGTAACTAATTATCTTAAATGCTGCCTCAAATTTTCAATGGCCCCAAGGGGTACAACCCTTTCACCCAATTCGGCAATTACCACTTTAGGTCCCGGCAAAAAAAGCTTCATGATGTGCTTTTGCATCTCCTCATATACCTTAACGGCTAATGGCTCTCCCAGCAATGATAAGCCTCCCCCTAAAACAATAAGATCCGGGTGAAAAAGATGTACTGCATGCGATAAACCGAAGCCAAGATCGGCAGCGGTAACATTCAATATTTTTAAGGCAGTGGCATCTCCCTCGTCAATAGCGGTTAAAAGTATTTTTGCCTCGCCGCCATTTAATCCCTCGCAAAGCCGGGCGAGAACACCATCCGGCTCACGGGCCATCGCGTCCCGTATCTTTTTATCAACCGCCCAGCCGCTGCAGCTATCTTCAAGTGTTAAACCTTCGCGGTTAAGGCGGATATGTCCTATTTCTGCTTCGCCAGGTTTGGCACCGTGATAAATTTCGCCGTTAACAATCATGCCGGCACCTACGCCGCTGCCAAGGGTTATGTAAAGCACATGTTCATAACCTTTGCCTGCGCCCTGTATTGCTTCACCAAGGGCGGCAACATTGGCGTCGTTTTCTAAAATAACCGGCACATTAACCATTTGCTTCAGCCATCCGGAGATATCAAAACCATCCCAGCCACTTAACTGGTGCGATTTGGCAATGCGCCCGGCTTCCCTGTCAACCGGGCCGCCAAAGCCGATGCTGATACCCCGAATATGAAATTCTTTTAAAACACCGGCTATAGTTTGAGTTATGGACTCCTGTATACCTGCAGCGCCGCGGCTTTTATCAACAACAAAACGAAAAGTTTGAATGATGGCCAGGGCATCATCAGCCAACACTACCTGGAGTTTAGTGCCTCCTATTTCGATACCGATGTAGCAGGTTTGCATAGGTTAATTATTTTTCAGCCAAATATATCTTGCATCCTGATTTCTGATCTCTTGCCTCTCTTATCTCCACTTAAAACTTTTAATCATCACGGCTATATCCTGCTTAATAAAATTAAGCACGGGCTGGATCGAATCAAGCCTCGGTTCGCTATTGAAGTACAGCGCGCCGCGGATGTAGTTTTGAGTACTATCGGTAAGAAAAAACTGTGCCGATGAAGCTGCGTTACCATCAATGGTGTAGTAAATGCCGTAAACCTTTTTATCGGCATAATGAATAATGCCTTCATCAATTGATGTGGCCTTTACAGTATGTTTAAACGCAAAAGTGCGGGCATCTTCCACCAGTTCGTTAAACTCTTTTTTTGAAGTAACCGGCTGATAGCTTAAATGCAGGGTAGCTTTAAACTGCGGAAACTGCATGTTAACCCAGCAGGGCTTGGCCCCGGCCTTTTTATCGGGCTCAATAACTGCATATTTGGGATAAGTAAAAGTATAGGGGCAACCGGCGGTATATTCCTGGTATTCCTTTTTAGGGAACATAATGCGGTAAAAGCCCCGCGGCTTTGGCGAATAGTCATGATTGCCACCGCATGCTGCTAAAAGCAATAAGGTCACAATTACTAAAGCTGCATATTTCATGGATGCTTTTCTTTTGAGGTCCAGATCTCCCATGATTTTTCGGCCTGCAGCACCAGCATTTCGTAACCGTTTTTGGTAACAGCTCCGCGCAAACGGCCTTCCCGTAAAAACATGGTTTCTTCGGGGTTATAAATCAAATCATACAGTACATGCCCATCTTCAATATAATCATAAGGTATGGGCGGGCATTCATCAACATTGGGATAGGTGCCCAGCGGCGTGGTGTTGATAATAATTTTATGATGCATGATGTGGTGCGGCTTCAAATCCTTAAACAGGATATTATCCGGCTGATGCGTGGGTTTGCGTGTTACCACTTTATAACTGATGCCTAAGTTTTCAAGCACACACTTTACCGCCTTTGCAGCTCCGCCGTCGCCCAACACCAGGGCATCGTCGTTTCCATCGCCTATCAGGGGTTTTAATGATTGCTCAAAGCCATAAATATCGGTATTGTAACCTTCCAGCCTGAAATCGTGATCTTTTACTCCTATCTCGCCCGAAAAAGCAGCCTCTATCGGGCTCTCGGCGGTTACACGGATACAGTTAACGGCACCTGCTGTACGGGCATCGTGCTCAATCCAATCCAGGTAGGGCAGTACATTTATTTTATGGGGGATGGTAACGTTCAGGCCTTTAATATCGGGATGCTCGTCAAGCAGGTCCTGCAGGTCTTTAATATGTTCTATGGGGTAAAGATCATAGCGACAGTCGGTAATGCCCTCGGCCTCAAACTTTTCGGTAAAAAACTTTTTCGAAAACGAGTGCGAGAGCGGAAATCCTGTAAGTCCGTAGTGTTTCATTATCAATTTTTATATCGATGCTAAAGCGCTAAAGTAATCAATTATAGCTGTACGTGGGTATGGTTTTTGGCGGGCTATTAGTCAAAATGAATTTCCTCAAGATATAAAAACTCACCGGATGAGCTATCCCGGGAAAAAACATAACAATTCCAAAAGTGAGGATCGTCCATTGTGCATGACGAATCTAAGTAAGGCTCCTGATCCCAATTAGAAATTTGCTGCAGATCAGCAATGATTAAATCCCCATAAAAAAAGGAAAAGTCGTGTTCAGTTTTACTGAAATAGGTCCATCGGTAAAACTTACCCTCATTAAGAAAAAAATACTCGAGCCTCCATTTACCTTGATTATTTTCTATCAAACCACAAAACAAGGTATACTTTTTATGTTCAGGAAAAATCATTGTGTAACCATATCTTAACTGATCGGCACTTACAAAATTCTCATAATCCCGAATTTTTAACTTTTCAAAAAAGGGTTTTAGGTATTCTTCATTAATATATATACAATAAGCATGGTTCAACCGCTCTTTCCTTTCCTGTTTTATTATGGATACCATCCAGGGAACATTTTTAAACTCGAGAGATGTCGGCGATAAACCCATCTTGGGATAGCCTTTTAGGTCAATCTCTTTTTCGGGCAGAAAAAGGCTACTCTCCCATGTTTTGCCCGATGTAATATTTGCTTCAGCCCGTTCTTTTAGTTTAACCTCTTCTAAGTCATTCCCATAAAAACAGAGGCTTGGAGTAATAAACCATTCGTTCTCAAAAAACACCCCCATAAATAAAACTGAAAAATATAGGTAGATGCCTTCATCTATGCATTCCTTAGGAGTTTTGCTTTGCCAGGAATTTGAATCGACTTGCTTTCTTGTTTTTTCAATATCGAAATACATTGCAGAACTACCCATTAATTGTTCATGGTGCCAGATAAATTCATCATAATCAACTGTAGAAAGTTTCACCCAGGTGCATGCATAAAATTTATCTTCGACAGGGTTAAAAATCCCTCCATAATATCCATACAACAAATTTCGGTGATAACGGCGTTCAAGGATAGCTTTTATATCATGGTTATAAGGTAGAGGCATATTTATTTATAAATTATCCGAATATATAATTTTGGCTCAAAATAAATCCAACAAAAAAGCCCGCCAGTTACCCGGCGAGCCTTCTTCATTAAAAGTAAGATTTTTTATAAAGCCTTATTCAATAACGCTTAATTTAAGCGTATTGGTTTTACCTTGTTTAATAATAGGTGTTGCAGCAGTGTTAACAACCACATCGCCTGTTTTAATCAAGCCTTCGGCTTTCAGAATATTGTTTACATCGGCAATAGTTTGATCGGTACTTTCCAGCTGATCGTAGTAGAATGTACGCACACCCCAAACCAGGCTCAGCGCGTTTAACAGCTGTTTGTTTGAAGTAAAGATGTAAGTGCTGGCTTTAGGCCTGTGGCTCGAAATTTCGAAAGCGGTGTAGCCCGAGGTAGTCATCGATACGATACCTGCAGCGTTACTTTGCCCGGCAATATGCACCGCCGATTCGCAAAGGGCATTGCTCAGGAAGTTTGGAGATGATGGGTCTTTAACAACGGCCTCTTTAGGCGCATTGAAAGGATAGCCAAGCTCTTCAACATTACGTACAATTTTGGCCATAGTTTCGATAACGATAACCGGGAACTCACCAACAGATGTTTCACCGCTCAGCATCACGGCATCGGCACCGTCAAGTACAGAGTTGGCAACGTCATTCACCTCGGCACGGGTTGGGCGCGGAGTAGTGATCATCGACTCCAGCATCTGGGTAGCAACAATTACCGGTTTTGAAGCCGCACGGCATTTACGGGCAATCATTTTTTGCAGCAAAGGCACTTCTTCAAGCGGCATTTCAACACCCAGGTCGCCACGGGCAACCATCACACCGTCTGTAGCGGCAACAATGGCATCAATATTTTCAATAGCCTCCGGCTTTTCAACTTTGGCAATAACTTTGGCTGCCGAACCATTACGGGCAATGATGCGTTTCAGGTCGATAATATCTTCGCCTGTACGTACAAATGATAAACCTATCCATTCAACATCCTGTTTAAGGGCAAATTCAAGGTTGATCAAATCCTCTTCGGTTAAGCTTGGGATAGATACTTTAGTATTTGGCAGGTTAACACCTTTACGGGATGTTAAGATACCGCCATGTACAACCTCGCAGATAACAGTATCGGCACGGTTGGTTTCAATAACTTTTAATTGCAGTTTACCATCATCAAGCAAAATAATTTCGTTTGCCTGTACATCCTGTGGGAAGGTTGGGTAAGTGATGTAAATCTGCTCATCATTACCAATACACTCGTGCGTGGTAATTTTAATCTGAGTACCGTTTACAAGGTGAATACCGCCGTCTTTTACAAGGCCGATACGGATTTTAGGGCCCTGCAAATCGGCAAGGATGCCCACGTTGGTTTTGTATTGCTCGTTAATTTCGCGGATAAGATCGATCACTACTTTATGATCTTCGGGCTTACCGTGCGAAAAATTAAGACGGCAAATGTTAACACCGGCCTTGATCATCGCTAATAAAACATCTTTTTTAGCTGATGCCGGCCCCATGGTGGCAACAATTTTTGTACGATTATAGTATAGTTCCATATTATTCGGGTTAAAAACTGGAGGGTATTATAAATGATTGTAAAACCAACATTTTAAAATTCGGCGCTAAAATAACAGATTTTCCCGTGATTTTATTTTTTTTGGATCAATCTTTACGGCCGCAACCACTTCGGGTATTTTATTGAGGGATGACACTATTGTATCAAGCTCATTATCATCTATATAGTTACGAATCATTAAAAAATAATCGGCACTTTTTATTTCGGGTACAAGGTAACCATCTGATCCTTTATTACCTATAAAATAAAAATCTGTTTCGGTAGTTTCCCAACTGTAGCGGTATAATGAGAATAAAACAGGCTCGCTGCCCTGGTAAATATCAACTTCCAGGTCATCAACCTTAACAAAATCAAAATTTAAATATTTGTTGATAAGATAACAAATGCGGTAATCTTTAAGTGAAGTTGTTACCGCGATGAGCACAAAATCAAAATCGATCTCAAACTTTAAAAATTTCCTGTTCAAAATCATTACTTTTACGGCGTCAAAATTACTAATACAAACCGTTTCAATAAAATTTTGTTTAGAGATTTATATTGTAAAAGTTTTAGATTTGTTTATTGGCAGAATTTATTTTTCTTTGCACAGAATTTTTATTAATCATTAAACTATAAAGACTATGTCTGATATCGCTTCAAGAGTAAAAGCTATTATCGTAGAAAAACTGGGTGTTGACGAAAGTGAAGTTACACCAGAAGCGAGTTTCACCAATGATCTTGGTGCCGACTCGTTAGACACCGTGGAATTAATCATGGAGTTTGAAAAAGAATTTAACGTGGCTATTCCTGACGATCAGGCTGAAACTATTGGTACTGTAGGCCAGGCTGTTGCTTACCTTGAAAAAAACGTTAAATAAGAACTCCCTAACTGGATTAAATGGAGTTTAAAAGAGTTGTAGTAACCGGGCTTGGAGCGCTTACTCCTATTGGTAATACCGTTGCAGATTACTGGAACGGCTTGATCAATGGAGTAAGTGGCGCTGCCTTGATTAAGAGTTTTGATACCGAAAAGTTCAAAACTAAATTCGCGTGCGAAGTGAAAGGCTTTGACGCGGATGGTTTTTTGGGCCGTAAAGACGCCCGTAAATTGGATCCTTTTGTTCAATACGCGCTCTTCTCAACCGAAGAAGCTGTACAGGATGCCGGATTAGATTTTTCGAAACTGGATACCAGCCGTATAGGCGTTATCTGGGGTTCGGGTATAGGCGGTTTAAAAACCTTCCTCGACGAGGTGATGACTTTTGCCAAAGGCGATGGTACTCCACGTTTTAACCCCTTCTTTATCCCTAAAATGATTGCCGACATAGCCCCCGGCCATATTTCTATTAAATATGGTTTGCGTGGACCTAACTTCACTACCGTTTCGGCATGTGCTTCATCAAATAACTCGCTTATCGATTCATTTAACTATATCCGTTTGGGTAAAGCTAATATGTTCATCAGCGGTGGTTCTGAAGCTATCATCAACGAAGCCGGTATCGGCGGTTTTAACGCTATGCACGCCCTGTCAACCCGTAACGACGATCCAGCAACAGCTTCACGCCCGTTTGATCTGGACCGCGACGGCTTTGTAGCAGGCGAAGGCGCAGGCACCATCATTTTAGAAGAATTAGAGCATGCTAAAGCCCGCGGCGCTAAAATATACGCCGAAATGGTGGGTGGCGGCATGAGCGCCGATGCTTACCACATGACAGCCCCTCACCCCGATGGTTTAGGTGCTGCATTTGTAATGCGCGCGGCCCTTGAAGATGCAAACTTAACACCTGCCGATATTGATTATGTGAACGTTCACGGCACATCAACCCCAATCGGTGATCCGCAGGAAGTAAAAGCAATACAGGATGTGTTTGGCGATGATATTTACCGTATCAACATTAGCTCAACCAAATCAATGACAGGTCACCTTTTAGGTGCTGCCGGTGCGGTTGAAGCTATCGCGTCGATACTGGCGTTGAAAAACGGCATCATCCCTCCAACCATTAATCACTTTACTGATGATCCTGCTTTTGATCCTAAGATCAATTTCACTTTCAATACCGCTCAAAAACGCGATATAAGGATGGTTCAGAGCAACGGATTTGGTTTTGGCGGCCACAATGCTTCTGTAATATTTAAAAAGTACGAAGATTAATTGTGGTAATTTGATGCCTATAAGTCGGTTCTACAAACTATACCTGTCCCCTAACCGGAAATATGTTAAAATATTAAAGAATTTGCTCGGCTTCGTGCCGGGCAATTTGTCTTTATACCGAATGGCCTTTCGCCACAAATCGGTTGCGCAAAACATTAAGAAGGGGGTAAAGAACAGCAACGAACGCCTGGAGTTTCTGGGTGATGCCGTGCTGGGCAGCGTTATTGCCGAAGTATTATTCAAATTATACCCTTTTGAGGACGAGGGTTTCCTCACCGAATTGCGCTCAAAAATTGTAAGCCGCGTAAACCTCAACGCGCTTGGCAAAAAACTTGGTTTCGATAAACTGATTGAATATGATAACCGCATGCTTAACTCAAGCAGGCAGGGATCATTACTGGGCGACGCCTTTGAAGCCCTTATTGGTGCCGTATACCTTGATAAAGGGTACGATTTTACCAAAAACTTCCTGATTAACCACATCATTAAACCCCATATTGATATCCACAAGCTTGAGCAAACGGAAACCAATTTCAAAAGCAAGCTTATTGAATGGTGCCAGCGCCACGGCCGCGATATCATTTTTGAACTGGTAACCAACCAGGACGGCGAAAGTACTAAACTTTTCACCGTACAAGCCAATATTGATGGCGAAGTAATGGGATCTGGCAAAGAATTCAGCAAAAAGAATGCTGAGAAACTGGCAGCTGAGAAAGCTTGTGAGGCTTTGGGGATATAATTGTCTGAATCAGAATTTACAGAATTTTAGGATTAGCAGAATTTGTCTGAACCAGAATTTGGGGGAATTATTAGAATTTATCGAATTTGCTTAGCTTTCTTTTACCCCGGCGGTCGTGTCTCCACGACCGCATGCAAGTGTTTTGTCTGAACTCGAATTTGGGGGTATTATCAGAACTTACTTATTTATTCTGTCAATTCATTAATTCAATAAATTCGAGTTCAGACAAAAGCGAAAAAATCCCATAAATCCCGGTTCAGACTACGGTACCGTCACCGCAATAGTAGGTGATCGCTCACTCTCATTCTTCATCCTATCCAGCGCCGTGACCACATAAAAATAGGTTTTGCCCTTCACCACGGTATTATCATCATAACCTAATGCAGCATCGTATTTTATTTTGAGGATGTTTTTCGGGTTATCCACATTAATCTTTTCACCATCATCAAACCTGTAAATCACGTAACCATAAACGGGTTCTTCATCCTTGGCCTGTGTGGGTGTAAGCCATTTTAATGAAACTGATCTGCCGATAGCTTTGGCGGTTAGCTGTTGCGGCGCATTAGGCGGTATCGAATCGCGCCATAACATTACCGGCGGCAGGGCCGGGTACTGGTAATAATTATCGCGCAGCGAGTCGGTAAAGCCCAGCGGATTGCTGGTGAGCGAGTTTGAACTGAAGTATACGCTGCCCTGTACCCTCGGATTATCGCGAATCAGCTGAATCTGTTGCGGCAGTTGTGATGGATTTTTAAACGCCAGCACCTTACGCTCGTTGATACGATATGCGGCCTGGCCAATATATAAATGCCTGCCAAAGGTATTATCGCCCCACCAGTTTAATAGCTTTTGAAAATCGGCAGCGCGGTTGCCTATCTGCCAGTAGAGCTGTGGGTTGATATAGTCAATCCAGCCCTCCTGCACCCATTTGCGGGTATCGGCATAGTTTTCATAATATGACGAGCCTCCGTTAGTTTCCGAGCCCTCTTCATTTTGCGTCTTGTTTGCCCAGATGCCAAACGGACTGATACCAAATTTAATGTTAGGATCGTGCGCATGTACGCTGTCGGCAATCATGTGGATCAGCAGATCAACATTGTGGCGGCGCCAGTCTTTGATATTGTCATAACCTTCGCCGTATTGCTTAAAGGTTGCATCGTCGTTTATTTTTTGGCCGGCAATGGGATATGGATAAAAGTAATCATCCATGTGTACACCGTCGATATCATAATTATCAACCACATCCAGTATCACCTGTACAATATAATCGCGCACCTCGGGCAAACCCGGGTTAAAGGTTTTGATGCCGCCGTAGGTAAAAAACCACTCAGGCTTTATTTTGGTGATATGCTGCGGACTCAATGCTGCAAAATTACCATCAAAAGTGGCCCGGTAGGGGTTAAACCAGGCATGCAGTTCCATGCCACGCTTGTGTGCCTCGGCAATGGCAAACTCCAGCGGATCATAAGCAGGAGTAGGCCCCTGCCCCTGTTTTCCGGTTAAATATTTTGACCATGGCTCGCGGCTTTTGGCGTAGAAAGCATCGGCAGCGGGCCTTACCTGCAGCATCACCGCGTTAATACCTGTTTCCTGGTGCGAGTTGAGGATATTAATCAGTTCCTGCTTTTGCTTATCGGATGGCGATTTGGAGTTGGTTGGCCAATCGATATTAACTACGGTAGCTATCCATACTCCCCTGAATTCGCGTTTGGGCTGCATTTTAACATCAACCGGGGCGGGAACAAGCTCGGCCGGTTGTGCGGTTGCACGGAGGCTTGCAAACAGAATTACAATCAGGAGTATGAGGCGTTGGGATATATGCATTAAACAGATTTAAACGTAAGCGCTGCAAAGATATAAACTACTAACGTAGCGGGTTTATTATCAAGTATAAAAAACCAACCTTTATTGTGTTTTAAACATATTGTATTTAATTTAGCTTTACGCCTACACAATTAATGCAGTAAATTTTATTTAAAATCATATTTTTAGTGTTTCAACGTTCAATACGTTTAATCGCCAAAAATAAAACACCTGTATAAGCCTACAGGAAAACAGGTTATATCAATTAACCGTTGATATGCCCCATTTTTTTAAACACAATAGTAAAAACGGTGTTATCACACGGCTTACTATGCTAAAACTTAAAACATTTAATTGCTATGGAAAACCAATCTGGGCAACAACCTAAAAAAAACTCGAACGTTATTTATTTTTTAATTGTGGTTGTACTTGCTTTGTTAGGAACCGATGTTTACCTGTACCTGCAAAAAAACAACTCTGATAAAAAAATAGTTTATCAGCATGATGAGCAAACAAAGCTGCAAACCGAACTGGACAGTCTCGAATCGCAGGTGGAGCAGGTAACTGCAGGCAAAGCCAAAATGACTGCCGAATTAACCGCTAAAAACGACTCGCTGAAATCGACCATTAAAGTATTGCGGGCAAAGCTGGCCAAAGGCAAACTTACCGCCCATGAACTTGCCAAAGTGCAGGAAGACGTTAAACAGCTGCGTTACTTTGTAACCAACTACACTGCCCAGATTGAGGAACTGAAAAAACAAAACACCACCCTTGCCACCGAGCGCGATACGCTGAAAACCAACCTGGCTACGGTATCAAAAAAGGTGGATACGCTATCAAAACAAAATGAAGATCTGGGCGCTAAGGTTAAAGTGGCGCAGGCACTTAAGCTGGCTACAACAGATGTAGTTGCCTACAAAATAAAAGGCAGCGGTAAAGAGGTTGATGTAACCCGCGCCGGCCCGGCCAAAAAACTGAAAATTAACTTCACAGTTGCAAGCAACACACTGGCAACCAAAGCTATGCACGATATTTATGTGCGTGTGATAGATCCAACCGGTAACCTGATCACCGCTCCTGATTCGGGCACATTCAGCGCCGATGGCCAGGATTTGCAATACACCTACAAAACCGCTATTGATTTTAAAGACGACGGCGCACAGTATACTATCGATTGGATTAACCCAACCCTGCCATTTCAAAAAGGCACCTACACCATTATGCTGTATGCTGATGGCGGCACTATGGGTAAAACCAGTATTACGCTTAAATAATATTTTCTAATCAGTTTAAAAGCTATATAATAAACTCCCGGTAGCATGATTGCTGCCGGGAGTTTTTATTTGATGAGTTTTCATTTCTTTTTATTGCTGGTGCACGCGTGCCGCGTGTACCCCGTATGCACATCGTCGCCATTTATCTCCCGGCATCCGTCTGCGCCCTTATATGGGTCCCAGTTATTTCGGCATTGTCCTGATGTGATCTTTATATAACTCTCATAAAGGTATACGCGGCACGCGTGCACCAGCACCTGAATTTAGTTCGGCACTACAGTTTTAGGGTAGCCACCTTCGTCATGCTAAAATATATTCCCCTTATCGCTATTTCGATTGCACTACTTTTGAGTTATTAACACCATAAACAGCTAAAAAACAGCTAATTTAAATTCTGGTAAGTTCAGCTTGGGCCGTTTTCTTTCATCCTGTGGAAAACTCCAACTGGTATGCTATTCAGTATACTAATAGCTTTGATCTAAAACCCCTGAACCTTTTTTGTGTTGCATCTACTTGTTTAACTGTTATCATAATTAGGGAAAAGCTATGGCTAAAAACATTACCAAAAAAGCCTCCGCAAGCGAAGGAAAGGGACTCAAAACACAACGCTATTTCAGCAGGGAAGGCACAAGCGTTTATGACCTGTTTAAGTATGAAAAACGATCGTCGGTAATCCGCAACCCCTCGGGCGATGCCGTATTTGAGATGAATGATGTAGAGGTACCGGCGGGCTGGTCGCAGGTGGCAACGGATATCTTAGCTCAAAAATATTTCCGCAAGGCTGGTGTGCCACAGCCCGATGGTACAACCGGATCAGAAAAAAGCATTAAGCAGGTTGCCCACCGTATGGCCAATTGCTGGAAGGATTGGGGCATGCGCTATGGTTACTTCGCTACGCCAAAAGATGCCGAAATATTTTATGATGAAATTGTTTATACCATTGTTGGGCAGCAGGCTGCGCCAAACTCGCCGCAGTGGTTCAATACCGGTTTACATACCTCGTACGGTATTACAGGCAAGCCGCAGGGCCATTATTTTGTTGATCCGGTTACCGAACAGTTAAGCAAATCAACATCGGCTTATGAGCGGCCGCAGCCGCATGCCTGCTTCATCCTTTCGGTTGATGACGATTTGGTAAACGAGGGCGGCATTATGGATCTGTGGGTACGTGAAGCCCGCATTTTTAAATACGGATCGGGCGTGGGCACCAACTATTCAAAAATCCGCGGCGAAAGTGAAAAACTATCCGGCGGCGGCTATTCATCAGGCCTGATGTCGTTCCTGAAAATTGGCGACAGGGCGGCCGGGGCCATCAAATCGGGCGGAACAACCCGCCGCGCGGCCAAAATGGTTTGCCTTGATCTGGATCATCCGGAGATAGAAGGTTTTGTAAACTGGAAGGTGGAGGAAGAAAAAAAAGTAGCTGCGTTGATAGCTGCCGGTTACTCGTCGGATTATGAGGGCGAAGCTTATCGCACCGTATCCGGGCAAAACTCCAACAATTCAGTACGCATTCCCAACAGCTTTTTCACCGCTTTAAAAACCGGTTCGGCCTGGAACTTAATCAGCCGCATGAGCGGCAAAACAGTTAAATCAATCTCATCACAAAAGTTATGGGATGATATAGCCTTTGCAGCCTGGGCCTGTGCCGATCCGGGTGTGCAGTTTGACAGCACCATTAATGAGTGGCACACCTGCCCCGAAGGCGGCCGCATCAATGCTTCCAACCCCTGCTCAGAATACATGTTTTTGGATAATACGGCCTGCAACCTCGCATCCATCAACCTTGCCCATTTCTTTAACCCGCAAACCCGCGTGTTTGATGTAAAGGGCTTTGAGCACGCCTGCCGCATGTGGACCATCGTATTGGAGATCTCGGTGCTGATGGCCCAGTTCCCATCAAAAGAAGTGGCACAGCTATCTTATGATTACCGCACACTGGGCCTCGGCTATGCCAACTTAGGCTCGGCCCTGATGGTAAGCGGCATTGCGTATGACAGCGATGAAGCCCGCGCCATTGGCGGTGCCATTACGGCTATCATGACTGGCACTGCTTATGCCACCTCGGCCGAGATAGCTCGCGAATTAGGCGCTTTTAGCCGGTATAATGATAACAGGGAGCACATGATGCGCGTAATGCGCAACCACCGATACGCGGCCTATAACTCGACAGAAAATTTTGAGGGTCTGGAAATAACCCCTCCGGGTATCGATCAAAAAATCTGCCCCGATTACCTGCTTTCGGCCGCTTGCAATGCCTGGGACAGGGCTGTAGAAATGGGCGAAAAATATGGCTACCGTAACGCCCAAACCACCGTTATTGCGCCAACCGGCACTATCGGCCTGGTGATGGATTGCGATACCACCGGCATCGAACCCGATTTTGCGCTGGTTAAATTTAAAAAACTATCGGGCGGCGGCTACTTCAAAATTATTAACCAGGCTGTGCCCGAAGCCCTGCGCAATTTAGGTTACCAGGAGCATGAAGTTACCGCCATAGTTAACTATGCTAAAGGAGCCGCAACCTTAAAAGGTGCACCGCATATCAACTTAGATACCCTCAAAGCCAAAGGTTTTACTGATGATGAGGTGGAAAAGGTAGAGAAAGGCCTGGCATCCGCTTTCGAGATCAGTTTCGCGTTTAATGTATGGTCATTAGGCGAAGAGTGTTTAAAACGCATGGGGTTAACGGCTGAGCAATATAATGCGCCTGATTTTAATTTACTCCGGGCTATCGGCTTCAGCAAAAAACAAATTGCCGAAGCTAACGAATACATCTGCGGTACCATGACCATTGAAGGTGCGCCGTACTTAAAATTACAGCACTACCCTATTTTTGATTGCGCCAACAAATGCGGCACCAAAGGCGAGCGTTATATCCATGCACATGGCCACATCAAAATGATGGCCGCCGCCCAGCCTTTTCTTTCGGGCGCTATCTCCAAAACCATCAACCTGCCAAACGAAGCCCGGGTTGATGAAATTAAAGATTGCTATGAGCTATCCTGGAAACTTGGCCTGAAAGCCAATGCGCTTTACCGCGATGGTTGTAAACTATCGCAGCCGCTCTCAACCAAATCGGATGTGAAAGAGGAAGCAGATGATAAGCTGGATACGGTTGAAGAGGTTTTAGGCGAGGCCGCCAACGTAAAACTGGCCGATCTAACACCCGAGCAGGTAATTGAAGCAGCCATGGCCATTATGGAAAAATCGAAGGATACGGCTTTTATGCGCCAGTTGTCGCGCGTGGTGGAAAAGAAAAACCTGCCGTACAAGCGCCGTGGTTTCACCCAAAAAGCCAACATAGGCGGTCAAAATGTTTTTGTGCGCACCGGCGAATACGAAGACGGTACCCTGGGCGAGATTTTTGTGGATATGCATAAAGAGGGGGCCACCTTCCGTTCGTTGATGAACTGTTTTGCCATTGCCGTTTCGGTTGGTTTGCAATATGGTGTGCCACTGGAAGAATATGTAGAGAAATTCACCTTTACCCGCTTTGAGCCGGCAGGCATGGTAATTGGCCACCCGAACATTAAGAGTGCCACATCCATCATCGATTATATTTTCAGAATGCTGGGCTATGAATACCAGAACCGTACCGACCTGGTGCATGTAATTACCGAGGCGAATGGCACGCTGGGCAACCCACAGATGGATGATGCCGATTTCAATACCGACGAGACAAATGTTTATACCCCATCATCTACCGGAAATCAGGTATATGCAGATAACGCTGTAAATATTCAAAGAAAAGGCCTATCTTTCGATGTTAGTATGGGTGTGCAGAGCGATGCGCCCAGCTGCAATGTTTGCGGGCATACCACCGTACGTTCGGGCACCTGTTACAAATGCCTTAACTGCGGCAACTCGATGGGTTGCTCGTAATTAAATAAGGATTTCGCAATCAGTTATAAATAGTTTTTATGAGACAGCCCTGCCGTCCTGGCGGGGCTTGTTTGCTATCGGGGGCCAATAATTTTCATTATTGTCATAACAAATCAAAAACTCCTCCTTTAGGGGGCTGAGGGGCATTATTTTTTTAACTTAGCCTCTATGAACTCCATTCTCCACATTTTAAACGGCGATGCTGCCTTAGATGGTTTTGAGCAAACAGGTCTTGACGGCGATGTTATGGTTTGGCGCGAGGTATTTTCTGAAGGGCCTCTACAGGAAAACATTCTTTCCGCAGATTTCTGGAACGACCGCCGCGATTGGATAGGCCGTGCATTTGATGCTCCGGCCGATGATTATCAGCATAAAGTATTGGATGAATTGGGCAAACTGAACTGTCCCTACAAGGAGATTAACCTGTGGTTTGAGTTTGATTTGCATTGCCAGGTAAACCTGCTGGGTGTGCTGGAGATACTTTCGTTAAAAACCGATATGTCGGCCCCGGCTATTTATCTGATTTGTTTGGCCGATTGCGTACAGTTTGAAAATAAAAAAGGCCTCGGCGAACTAACCGGCCGGCAATTTGAAGAACTATACGATGCCCGCGAACGCCTTAACGAATGGGAGCTTGGCCTTGCCGCCGATGCATGGCGCTTATATGTAAACAATGATACAGCCGCGCTGGAAAAATGGCTTAATGAAAATACTTTTTGGGGAGGCATACCGCTGCTTAAACCTGCATTAAAAGCACATCTTAAACGTTTGCAGGTTAATGCTGATGGCTTAAGTTATATTGAACAAAAACTGCTCGGGATCTATAATGGCGGTGCAAAAACCAAAATAGATCTTTACAAAACCTTCTGGAAAAACGAGGCTATTTTTGGCATGGGCGATTCAGAGATTGATATTTACCTGGATAAATTAACGGAGAAGGGGTTGATCTCGCTATAAACCCATAAAACAACGAAAAGATATGGCGTTTACTGATTAGGCTTCTTCAACGTTACCGGTCCCTCGCCAAGTTTTACGGTGGTATCCTGCTTAATAAAGGTAGGGCTATTCAGGCTTTCAAGCTTATCCTTTTCATTGCTGTCCTTATAATAATTATAGGCTTTCAGCATGTGCTTAATCAGGTCGTACTGTGTCCAGCCTTTCAAATCTTCGTACGTTGGGCTGTAGTAATTCATGAATTTACGGGCCAGTGTATCGGTTGCCAGGCCGGTGTACTGCTTCACAAACGGAATGTTGTAGCGCTTATTAATTTCGGCCTGCTCCAGTTCGCTTTTTGCATCGCGTGCAAAGCGGCGGGCGCGGCCGGGGGTTTTACCAAAAAGCTCATACACGCCCTGCAATGGGTTTGATAACATGGATAATATGGGTGGCTTTCCGTTGTAATAGGCTCCCTGCTTTTTATACTCGTTCATTACCTCATTAAGCTCCTGCCTTTTGGTTTGGCCTACAATTTTCACCTCGCTTAGTTTAATAACGGGTTGCAGGGCAACGGGCATATCGCTGTTGTTTAACACAACTACTTTTAGCGGGGTATATTCGTCTTTGGTAAATAGCAGGGTATCACCTATGCGGGTTTTAATGGTAAACCAGCCAACATCATCGCTCATCATCATCACCTTGGTATTAAGGTCTTTGATCAGCACCTGCCCAACCCTGTCGGGCGAACTTTTTTTGGAAGTTATCCCTTTCAGGGTAAACTCCTGTGCCGAAGCGCTAATGGTAAACAGGCATAATAAGCCTATGATATGCAGGTAAAAACGATTATGCATTAGTGATAATTGAACGTAAATATAGGAGTTGTATTTTATACCAAATGTGAAAAAGTGTTAAAGGGCGCGCTTGCGCGCTGGTGATTAGAGGTTGGAGATCAGAGATTAGAGGTTGGAGGTTAGAGATTAGTTTTTTGTCTCAAAAGCCAACCTAATCTCTAACCTCCAACCTCTAATCTCTCAAAAATCAGCCTAACCTCTAATCTCCAACCTCTAATCTCCCGGTAAATTCCTAATCTCTAACCTCAAACCACTAATCTCTAAATTTACTATCTTTGCACATGATAAAATCCATGACAGGGTATGGAATTGCCAGTTTTGATACCGGCAATACAAAATATACCGTAGAGGTTAAATCCCTGAACAGCAAATTTTTAGAGTTATCGCTTCGTTTACCGAAAATTTTCGCCGAAAAAGAGTTTCAGCTGCGTAATGATTGCAGCAAGCTTATTGAGCGCGGTAAAGTGAATTTATCCATCAATGTGGAACAGGTTGGCCAGGCCGTTAAAGCTGCCGGTATTGATAAAGATCTGTTGAAACACTACTACCAGCAGCTTAAAACAGTAAGCGAAGAGCTTGGCGAACCAACCGGCAACCTGCTGCAATTAGCATTAGGCTTGCCCGAGGTGGTTAAATACGAAGAGGATACCATATCTGAAGATGAGTGGAAAGCTGTTGAAAAAACATTTCAGCAGGCACTGGCCGCTTTCCAGGATTTTAGGGCGCAGGAGGGTAATGTGATTGAGCAGGACCTGAAACAGCGCATCGGCACCATCCTTAAAAACCTTGAGCTGGTTGAACTGGAAGACCCTAAACGGGTACCCCTGATCCGCGAGCGCCTGGATACCTTTTTGGCCGAAGCAGCTAACCGCGAAGCTATCGATCAAAACCGCTTTGAGCAGGAATTGATCTATTACATCGATAAGCTTGATATCACCGAAGAAAAGGTAAGGCTTAAAGCTCATTGCGAATATTTTATCGAAACCCTTAAAAATGCCGACGCCAATGGCAAAAAGCTGGGTTTTATTTCGCAGGAGATAGGCAGGGAAATAAACACCCTTGGCTCGAAAGCCAACGATGCCAACATCCAGAAACTGGTTGTAGGCATGAAAGAAGAACTTGAAAAAATTAAAGAACAGCTTTTAAACGTATTGTAAAGTTCATAGTTGTTGGTTCATAGTTCATGGCTGCTACATTCCATTTACTAAAACCAACTATAAACCATGAACTATGAACCATGAACTATGAGCCAAAACGGTAAACTCATCATATTTTCGGCTCCGTCGGGAGCGGGTAAAACCACTATAGTACACCATTTGCTGGGGAAGATCCCTACGCTCGAATTTTCTATTTCGGCCACCACGCGCGAGCGCCGTGGCGATGAAGTACATGAACAGGATTATTACTTCATCAGCAAGGAAGAGTTTTTGCACCGAATTGCCAAAAAGCAATTTGTAGAATTTGAAGAGGTTTACACCGGTACATTTTATGGTACCCTGCGTACCGAGATTGAACGCATCTGGGCAAACGGTAAAACCGTGATATTTGATATTGATGTAGAGGGCGGCCTGCACCTTAAGCGTAAATACGGCGCACAGGCATTGGCTATATTTGTTCAGCCGCCATCATTGGAGGTTTTGATTGAGCGGTTAACCGGCCGCGGTACCGATAGCGAAGAAAAACTGCAGGAACGTTTTGCAAAAGCCGAAAAAGAGCTTAAATACGCACCCCAGTTTGATATTATCCTAAAAAATTACGATCTTGAAACGGCTTGCAAAGAAGCTGAGGAATTGGTGAGCGCGTTTTTAACAAAATAGTTTGCAGTTTTCTGTTGGCAGTTTGCAGTAATTAATGGGAACTTATAAAGACTTATTGCTGTACAAGAAAAGTTTTAGTCTTGCTATGGAGATTTATTTTGTCACAAAACAATTTCCGAAAGAAGAAACATTTTCACTCATAGACAAATCCGCCGATCATCAAGATCTGCAAACATCTGTACTATTGAAGCTTATCGCAAGCGTCGCTTTCCAAATCACTTTGTAAGCAAATTAACCGACGTTGATATGGAAAACAGCGAAACACAAGGCTGGCTTGAGTTTTCGTTGGCTTGTAATTATATTAACAACGAGGTTTACGATAAATTACACTCATTGTCTGATGAAATAGGACGTCTCGTTCAATACATGATCGACAATCCCGGAAAATTTGGGGCAGGCCAATAAAAAGGCCAAACCCTGTAAAAACAGTTGCCGTTAACCAACTGCAAACTACCAACTGAAAACTGCAAACTGATATGAAAATTGGCTTACTGTTTGGTTCATTTAATCCTATACACATAGGGCATTTAATTATAGCTAACTACATGGCTAACCATACCACGCTTGATAAGGTGTGGTTGGTGGTATCGCCCCAAAACCCGCTGAAAAAATACGGCGACCTGATCAATACCTACGACAGGCTGGAGATGGCCCGCCTGGCTACCGATAATGCAACCAATATCAGCGTAAGCGATGTGGAGTTAAAACTGCCTCAGCCATCGTACACTATTGATACCCTTGCCCACTTAAAGGAAAAATACCCCGAGCATGAATTTGCCCTCATTATGGGGTCGGATAACCTGGGCACCCTGCATAAATGGAAAAATTATAAGCTTATTCTGCGCGATTACCGCATCTACGTATACCCACGCCCCGGTTATGAAAACGCCGAACTGGCCGATCATCCTTCGGTAACCATTACCATGACGCCACAGATGGAACTATCTGCAACCTTTATCCGCAAATCCATCGCCGAAAAAAAGAACGTGCAGTATTTTGTGCCCGATGCGGTGCTGAAGTTTATTGAGAGTAAAAGTTTGTACAGGTAAAAGATAAACAGGTGGGTGATTTACTCCCTTTTGATTCGTTCCGGCTGATCATCCATTATTTTTTTCCAGGCTTCGGTAGTTAATATTACAAGCGAATTCTTTTTACAGTCCCATAGCGATATAAAATCTTTCGACACCACCATATATTGGTTCCATGTTGTAAATTTCTCATACAACATCAGAGTACAGATATCGGTAACCGTTATAAAACCATCAAACTCCGGCAAATGCGAGTGCATGGCCGATACCTGAATTTTGCTGCTATCTGCACCCGGCTTTGAATAGTAGGATGGAATAAGACTTTTATGCAGTTTTTTCACTTCGGTTACCTTATTATCCTTATCAAAATTAATCAGATAATCATTCCCAAATAGTACTACGCCGGTTACTTTAGGCCCGGTTAGCACATACACTTTTTTAACACCGTTTTGGATAATTGGCACCGGGTTTAAATTGGTATTGTTAAACACCTTGAATGTGGAATCGTGCACCATACATTGCTGCGCGGCATTTTTTAACTCATACAATTCACGCTCTGCAGGCGTTAATGCTCTGGCTGTAGTATCAAGTGTGTAATTGGCCGCGTTAAAGTCCGAACCGAAAGCTATGGTTATCAATGCTCTGGGCGATTCATCGCGCGAGTAGAAAACATTATTACGGCCGGTTGGTGTTTCGTACGAGATAAAGCCTCCGGCCGCCTGCTGTTTATCCTTACATTTTTCTAAAAAGATATCAGTGCCATACCACGATGCCCACTCGGAGTTATAAAGTGTTTTGGCCTCTTTTTCAATTGTGCCTGCAATTTTATTCAGATCCCTTTCCTGGGCGAAAGAATGCAGTATGGGGATTAATAAAACAAGTAACAGGAAAAATATTCTATTCATTTCAATTAGCTTTTGAAATTGCGGTCATCACTTCATAGATAACCGTAAAAAGTGACATCATAAATGAAATAAGAAGTATCAGCTCGCCATGCTTCCGGTCGCCTTCATTGTATTCATAAACCCGCCAGCCATCAGGTAAGGCTCTTTTCTGAAATGCAAGGCGCCAGCCAATCACTAAACCTAACAAGCCACCCGCAAACGCTAATATATAACCGGCTGTTATCCATCCCTTCTGCGATTCTTTGTAGGCTGCCAATGCAATTTCCCGATCTCTTTTAAGCCTGGCCATAACATTGTCGCTCACGTCAACGCCACGTTCGGCAAGCTGCTCGCGGGCATTATTGTAATCGGATATGCGCCACTCGTCGGGTCTTTCAAGTATTTCCATCAGTTCCGCATCGGTAAACTCAAACAGCTGGGTGTCTTGTTCAAGGCCTTCCTCTTCGCTGTTTTTTAACAGTTCGGCGGCGCGAATAAAATCATCGGGTTTTATTTTTACTATGTATTTAACAGCAGGTATTTTATTGTTATACCGGTCTACATCAGCAGAAATGGCACTTTCTTCACTTTGGTATTCGATGTCGTTTTCGTCCAATAACCCGGTGAACTGCCAGGCAGCCGGGGCATCGTCAAATACACTAAATGTGATAAATTCAGGCATATTATTTTGCTGTTATTACAGCGGTATATATTAGTGTAAAGGCATTACATCCCGTTACGCGGAATCCAGGCCTGGCTTTTAATGAGCCATTTGCCGCTTACCACGCGCAGCACAAATGAAAAAGCGCCCTGCTCTTCAAAATGTTCGCCGTTTACGGTGCCGGTGTATTCAACCGGGGCCACGAGGTAAACAATCTCTTCGGTTTGCTGAAAAGTTTTGATGCGCTGCAGATCAACCTTAAAATCTTTTATCTTAAAATCTTTAACAGCTTTTTCAACCGAGTTAATCCATTGCACACCTGCCAGCTGACCATTCCATGAAAAAGGCGGCTGCTCATCGGCAACAACAGCATTTGGGGCGTACAGATCAGACACTTCATCAATACTGAACGTGCCCGATGCTTTAATCACTTTTTCGATGATCTGTTTAACTTCGGGTTTTAACTTAACAACGGTATCGGCAGGTAAAATTGGGCTTGCAAAGGTTTTACCAGCAATAAGCATGCAGAGGCATATCAGGGGGAGTAAATGCTTTTTCATGATCTTATTTAATCCGTGTTCCATGTTATATTAAAGGCCGTTCAATATACAAATAACTTTTTGATTGTTACTGTTCAGCGCTCGCGCTAAAAGGAAAATTGCTTTTAAAATAATCCGGATAACACGGGGCTCCTATGGAGCCAATTCCAATCTTTAACATATTGCTATAAACACGATACCTCCTACCGGAGTTATAAAAAAACATCCGTAGGGGTAACGTGTTTATAGCAAAAACAAAAGGTGTTTCCTGGCTCCATAAGAGCCTCGTGTTTTAAAAAGTGATTCCCTACACGTTCTCCCATCAATCAGGTATGAAGTAATCAACGCTCAGCAGCTTTCCGCTCACGGTATCAAACTCAAGGATCCAGGCATCATCAGTATTGCCTTTGGCAACATTAAGCCTAAACGAAGCGCGTTTATCCATATCCGTACCATGTAAAGCTTCATTTGCCGATTTTGGGAAAAGCTTTTTAAACTCATCCAGCGTTGTAGCAGGGCTCAGCTTAATTTTATCAGTGGTTAAAAATAGCTTGGGATTTTTGCTGAAATCAACGCGGCTAAAGGCCAGGCTATCGTTTTCGGTTTCAAACTGAAGCCCTTTATAATACACATATTTAAAGGTTTTGCCATTAAAAAACGAAACACTCACATCTTCATACCTGGGTGTAACAACGCTATCGGGCTTGCCGAGTTCCTTGCCCGAGGCTTTAAAGCTGGATAGCATTGGCAAGTTACCGTTTAGCTTAACCTTATACCAGTCGATATACTCGCCGTTGGTATCGGCTTTGGTGATAACCAGGGCTTTAACAGTATCGGTTGTTGATTTGGCTGCATTGGTGTTTTTAGCATTTTGCCCGCAACCGAGGCTAAGCAGCATTACTGCTGTAAAAAGATATTTCATTTATGATTAGTTTTGGTTTCCATGTAGTCGATGGTCAAATTGCATAAAGCTTTCACGCCCAGCACAAATCCGCTTTCATCAATATAAAAATCGGGTGTATGGTGCGATGGTGCCCTGACCGGGTCGGCGCCTTTGGGCATCCCGCCTAAAAATATAAATAAGCCCGGTACTTTTTCCTGGTAAAAGCTAAAATCTTCGGCCCCGGTTACCGGCGGGCGTAACAGCACGTTAGCCGTCCCAGCCGTGCGCTGCAGGCTGGGCAGCATTTGCTGGGTAAGGTCGGGATTGTTGAACGTTACCGGGTAGTGGTTACTGTAAGGTATTTTTACTGTAGCGGTAGCGCCCTGGGCTTCGGCCGTTTTGGTGGCAATCGCAGTTACCTTTTCAACCAGCGTCTTCTCGTCGGCCGGGGTAAATGCGCGCAGGGTGCCCAGCATCTCCACCGTTTCCGGAATAATGTTTGATCGGTTGCCGCCCTTTATAGCCCCGATGGTAACCACAGCCGGGTTTTCGGTAATATTGATATTGCGGCTTACAATGGTTTGCAGGTTATTAATGATCTGGGCCGACACCACGATAGGATCCACGCTCGACCATGGATAAGCACCATGCGCCGACCGGCCTTTAACAATGATCTGCATATCATTAACCCCCGCCATGATCCCGCCCTGCCGATAGGTAATTTTACCCACTTCGGTTTGCGAGTTGATATGCAGGCCAAATATGGCATCAACCTTTGGGTTTTCCAATACGCCTTCCTTCACCATTTGCTCGGCGCCGCCTTTCTGGCCGGGTTCCACACCCTCTTCGGCGGGTTGAAAAATGAATTTTACGGTGCCATGTAAATCAGCCTTCATAGATGATAGCACCTGCGCCACGGCCATCAGGATAGCCATGTGCGAATCGTGTCCGCAGGCATGCATCACGCCAACTTCCTGCCCGTTATAGGTTGTTTTTACTTTGGATGCAAACGGAACATCAACACGCTCAATAACCGGCAGGCCATCCATATCGGCCCTTAGAGCAACAACCGGTCCCGGATGACCTCCTTTTAAAATGCCTACTACGCCTGTTGTTGCCACACCGGTTTGTATCTCTATCCCCAGCGATTGCAGGTGTTTGGCAATGATGCCCGAAGTACGCACTTCATGATTACCCAATTCCGGATGTTCATGAAAATCGCGTCGCCAGGTAACTACCTGGCTTTGCAGGGCATCGGCTTTGACATCAACCTGTTTGCGCAAGTTATTTTTTTGCGCTGCCGCGGATAGGGAGAATACCGACAGCAATAAAATGAGGTTTGCTTTCATCAGAGGTTATTTGCTGCAAGTTAAGATAGCAACAATAGGTTGAATATTTATATTTATAAAAAAGGTTGATTTGAGGGGAGATTTGCCGGACGGGATAATTTACTCACCCGCCATCCAAACTCCCCCTTTAGGGGGCCGGGGGGCAAACCAATTTGCACATCAATAGTTTATATACCATGGCCAATAAACCATTGCTTGAATTTACCGACAGGGGCATTTACTGTGCCAAAGGCAAATTTTATATCGACCCATGGAAACCTGTGGATGACGCTGTAATAACCCACGCCCATGCCGATCATGCTTATGTAGGGCATAAGCGTTACCTGGCCCATCATCTCTCACGCGAGGTTTTGCTATACCGCCTGGGCGAAATCAACCTGCAAACGGTTGAATATGCCGAAACGGTGATGAAAAATGGTGTAACCATCTCCTTATATCCAGCAGGGCACGTAATTGGCTCGGCGCAGATCAGGGTGGAATACAAAGGCGAGGTTTGGGTAGTATCCGGCGATTATAAGGTGGAGGACGACGGAATTTCCACACCTTTCGAGCCGGTTAAATGCCATCACTTTATATCCGAATGCACCTTTGGCATGCCGGTGTACCAATGGAAGCCGCAGGTGCAAACTTTTATCGAGATCAATAACTGGTGGCGCAGTAATCTGCACAATGGCCTGGCAACTGTGTTGGTGGGTTACTCGCTGGGCAAGGCGCAACGCATCCTCCAAAACCTCGATCTGTTTAACGGCAAGGTTTATACCCATGGCGTTATCGAAAACACCAACGAGGCCCTGCGCCGCAACGGGGTGCAACTTAATCCTACCGAAAGAATCACGCCCGAAAGCATAAAAGAGGAAGTGCGAAAAGGTATTATCATAGCACCACCATCATCAGTAGGCACACCCTGGATGCGTAAGTTTCAGCCTTATAGTTTTGGTTACTGCTCGGGATGGATGGCCATTCGGGGAGCCAAGCGCCGCCGCGCTGCCGACAGGGGTTTTGTACTATCAGACCATGCCGATTGGGACGGCCTCATCAGCGCCATTGATGCCACAGGCTGCGAGTGTGTTTATTTAACTCACGGCTATACCGCTACGTTTACAAGATATTTGAATGAGATTGGTTTTAATGCGAAAGAAGTGCATACGTTGTATGGAGGGGAGGAAGAAGAGGCCTCACCCGAGCC
This sequence comes from Mucilaginibacter celer, assembly GCF_003576455.2. Taxonomy (NCBI): domain Bacteria; kingdom Pseudomonadati; phylum Bacteroidota; class Sphingobacteriia; order Sphingobacteriales; family Sphingobacteriaceae; genus Mucilaginibacter; species Mucilaginibacter celer. Next base: position 6,140,607 of record NZ_CP032869.1, on the reverse strand, counting down.
CTCTCCCGAGAAGAGGGAGCCTGGAACCCAGGTTGAAAATGCAAATAAAGGCCTCTCCTTTGGAGAGGATTTAGGTGAGGCTGGAGGCCCGGCTTTATGAAAGCATTCGCCCAACTCTTCCTCTCTCTTGATGAAACCAATAAAACCAACGAAAAGGTTAAGGTGCTGAAAGATTATTTCAACGCCGTACCCGATACTGATAAAATGCACATGCTGGCCCTGTTTACCGGCAGGCGTCCGCGAAGGCCTATCAATTCAACCCTGGTACGTAACTGGGCTATTGAGGCCTCCAATATTCCGGCCTGGCTTTTTGAAGAAAGCTATCACGTGGTGGGCGATCTGGCCGAAACCATGGCCCTGCTCATGCCCCAAAGCAATCAAAGCAGCAGCAAAACCCTTACCGAATGGATAGCCGAAATCAACACCCTGTACGATAAAAGCGAGGAAGAGAAAAAAGAGTGGCTGATACAAAGCTGGGCTATGCTGGATACGCAGGAACGTTTTGTATTTAACAAACTGCTTACCGGTAGCTTTAGGGTTGGGGTATCGCAAAACCTGGTGATCAAGGCCCTGGCCGATATTTCTGGCCTGGAAGCCGCCGTGCTCACGCACCGTATTATGGGCAGCTGGCTACCCGAAACTTACCAGTTTACGCAACTGATGGAAGAGCAGGACGAGGCGGCCAATATTTCCCGCCCCTACCCCTTCTTTTTGGCCTATCCCATACAGGAAACATCCGAAAAACAAAAAACACCCGCCGAAGTAGGGATAGCTTTAGGTGACGCCGCCGATTGGCAAGCCGAGTGGAAATGGGACGGCATCCGCGCGCAAATGATAAAGCGCGGCGGCGAAATTTTTATCTGGAGCCGCGGCGAAGACCTCGCCACCGAAAAATTCCCCGAATTGCATCCATTTTTAAACGCCCTGCCCGATGGTACCGTGATAGATGGCGAGATCCTCAGTTTTCAACATGGTTTACCCATGCCCTTCAATGTGCTGCAAACCCGCATCGGCAGGAAAAACCTCAGCAAAAAAATACTGGAAGAAAGCCCGGTAGCTGTTATTGCTTATGATTGCCTGGAATACGCGGGCGAGGATATCCGCTATAAAACACAATCAGAACGTCGTGAGGTGCTGGAGCGTCTGCAGTCGGTAACGGCTTATTCCGAAGTTTTCCGGATTTCGGCATTAATTAAATTTGATAGCTGGGAGGAGTTGGGGAAAATTCGCGAACAATCGCGCGCTATGATTGCCGAAGGCATTATGCTGAAACGGAAAAGCGCTGCCTACCAGGTGGGCCGCCGCCGGGGCGACTGGTGGAAATGGAAGATCGACCCGCTATCTGTTGATGCCGTGATGATCTATGCCCAAAAAGGTCACGGCCGCCGGGCCGACCTGTATACCGATTATACCTTTGCCGTTTGGGACGGCGATAAGCTGGTTCCCTTTGCCAAAGCCTACTCGGGCCTTACCGATGCCGAGATCAATAAGGTTGATTATTTTATCAAACGCAATACCATCGAAAAATTCGGTCCCGTACGTACCGTAAAGCCCGAGCTGGTTTTTGAAATAGGCTTTGAGGGTATCAATAAGTCAAGCCGGCATAAATCGGGCATAGCGCTGCGTTTCCCGCGGATCTTGCGCTGGCGGCATGATAAACCCAAGGAAGAAGCCGACACCCTTGAAAGCCTAAAAGCTTTATTAGGTGAATGATAACGATTAATTTGATACCTTTGCGCCTTCAAAATTTAAGGCCGCTGCGTGTGGCCGGTTATTAAATACCGATATGATAGTTATAAAAAGTTTCCAGGAATTTGAACAGCATGTAGGCGAAGAATTGGGTACCTCATCATGGCATACCATTACCCAGGAGCAGATCAACAAGTTTGCCGATGCCACTTTGGATCATCAATGGATCCACACGGATGAGGAAAGAGCTAAAACCGATAGTCCGTTTAAAACCACCATCGCGCATGGATACCTTACACTGTCGCTTACCCCATACCTGTGGAAAGAGATTGTAAAGATCGAAAACCTGAAAATGGAAATTAACTACGGTATCGAAAGCCTGCGCTTTGCCCAGCCCGCACTGGTTAACAGCGAAGTACGCTTAAAAGTGAAACTGGCAGGCTTATTAAACCTGCGCGGCGTAATCAAGGCTACCATGGCTATCGAAATGGAAATAAAAGATCAGCGCAAACCGGCCTTCAGCGGCGAGGTGGTATTTTTATATCATTTTATAGATTGAGCTAACATATTATACCCAACACGCTACAATCTTCTGCTTGTCAAACAAAAAAATCCCGCCGGCCAAGCGCCGAACGGGACATGCATTGCAGGTGCTTATAGTGATATGGTCAGTCGGAAATTCCGTAGGCGGTGTGGATATTGTCCTTCAGCAGGTCAAACCGCACCTCGCCGGCGCTCACTTTGCGCTTTAACTCTTTTAGTTTTTTACTCACGTATTCCAGGCGCACGTGGTTAAACAGTTTATCATAACGTTCAATAACCTCGGCAAGCGATACCAAAATGGTATTGTATTGCGTATAGATCTGGTCAAGTTCTTCGCGGTAAACGGCAGCCAGTTTATGCTCGCCGCTGTAATCGGCAATGTCGGCCCCGTTTCCGTTCAGCTCGGCGTTTGCCCGCTTTATAATGGCCTGTTCTTCCGCAAGTAATTTTTCAAGCAGGAGCAATGATTCAATTAAATGCTCATGTTTACTTTTACTGATGCCGTGCATTTTATTTACCGTAGCTTAAAGTATAAACAGGAATAGCAACAGTTAAGCCCAATAAACCTTTATCAGAAAACCTCGCATTTTTATTTAATTTATTGCTGATATCCGGCACCTCGTAGTTAAGGCTTAGGTTAACCAGCGTGCGGCGCTCGTTTTGTACCGTGCGCTGAACCGGGATATTGATACCAAAACCGATATCAGTTGATTTCAATGCTTCGGTAAGCCTGGTTTTACCGTAAAAATTAAGACCGAATGTGTATTTATCGGGGCTGATTAAAAAAGTAACATTATAAAGGGCACTTGTTGTATTAGCTTTTATAAATAACCCTTTTTTTGCCGATGTTTCCTCGCTGGTGGCCTCAAGCGCTTCGCTGCTTTTGGTTGAGGTGATTTTATCATACGAGCGTACAATAACCGTTTGCATAGCCAGGTAATTATTATCATTTTGCCTGTACTCAAAACCCAGGTTACCGGTAATATTTAACCACGACATGCCCGTGCCTTTAAACGGCGTTAAATAAAAACCGCCGGTTAACTGGCCAAACAGGCTGTTATAGTTTTTACGCGAAATCTGGCTTTCAACATTGCTGGCGCCGTTATCCAAAAAAAACAGGTAGCTCTGAAAATTGTAACCACCTTTGGCAGTTAACCATGCCCACATCACGCTTGATGGCTGGGTATAAGCAGCGTTGCTTACTGCCGAACTTTCATATTTGGTATCGCGGTTTAAAAACAGGGTATAGGCCAGGTTGCCTGAGGCGTTGGTGGCCCATTTTCCTTTTTCAAACAGCGGGATAAAATCATTATTAGAGGTTACCGCTGCCTCAACAAACAGCATCGACATGTTGCCCTGGTAAACAGGTATCGAACCTTTGATAACCGGTTTTTTTGAAAAATCAACCAGGATGCCGGTTTGCGGCGTGGTGCTGTTGAGCGAGAACACCCTCGAGGTAAGCCTTTCAAAATCGGCGTTCTTGTACAGGCTGTCGCGCCCGGCAGCCGGCTGATCCTGCGCGTGTACGGCCGAAGCGCAAATCATGAGTAAAAGGAACAGGTTTAGTGCAAATGTTTTCATTATCTTTTTTTATGTTTTAATACTATATAGGTTCTTTATCAAGTTTTTGGTAGTATGAGTTGTTGCTCAGGTATTCGGGTACCATTTGTTTCATCTTTTTCACAATCTCCTCCTCGTCATCGCGTTGCACCAGTTGCAGTAGCTTTTCCACATCGGCCACTACATCCTTATAATCGTAAGTGCGTACGTTGGCTACTTTAATTTTTTCGTGATGGGTTGGTTGGGTAAGCTCTTCGTTGTTCAGTAGTTCTTCGTACAGCTTTTCGCCAGGCCTTAAACCGGTGTATACAATTTCAATTTCGGCACCGGGGGTGAAGCCTGCCAGCCTGATCATTTTTTTGGCCATGTCGCTTATCTTCACCGGTTCGCCCATGTCAAACACAAATATTTTTCCGCCCTGCTCGGTTACGCCGGCTTCCAGCACCAGTTGCACAGCCTCGGGTATGGTCATGAAATAGCGGGTTATTTCGGGGTGGGTTACGGTAACCGGTCCGCCTTTTTTAATCTGCGCCTTAAACCTCGGGATCACCGATCCGTTGGAACCCAAAACATTACCAAAGCGCGTGGTGATAAATTTGGTGTTAGCGGTAGCCGGGGCGGCTAATAAACCATCAACCGTATTTAAATGATCGCGCCCGTGGGTAATGGCCTCATTAAGCGATTGGATATAAATTTCGGCAATGCGTTTTGATGCACCCATGATATTGGTAGGGTTAACCGCCTTATCCGTCGAGATCATTACAAACTTATCGGCATCGAAATAAACGGCCAGGTCGGCCAGGTTTTTGGTGCCGCCTACATTGGTCTGGATGGCCTCGGCAGGGTTATCCTCCATCAGGGGTACGTGCTTGTAAGCTGCCGCATGGAATATAATTTCGGGCCTGAACTCCTTAAACATTGCCCGCATGCGTTTATAGTTGCGCACGTCGGCAATAAATAATTTTACGGTACAGTTGGGTGCAAGCTCTTCAACTTCCAGCCCCAAATCATGCAGGGGCGATTCGGATTGATCACAAAGGATGAGCATGGCAGGCTCAAAGCGCAGCACCTGGCGCATAATTTCTGAACCTATTGATCCGGCAGCACCGGTAATCAGGATGCGTTTGCCGCTCAGTTCGCCATGAATTTTTTGGTTATTGATAACGATAGGCTTGCGTGATAACAGATCTTCAATTTTCAGATCCTTAATTTGCCTCGGCAGGCTCTCGTCCGAAAACCATTGATCTGATGGGGGTACCGATGATATTTTGATACCGGCCTGCAGGCAGCGTTCAATCAGTTGCTGCTTAATCTGGCTATCCAGCTTTTCATCGGGGATAATAAGGCGCTCCACATTCATGCGGCGGGCAACCCTGTCAAGTTCGGCAAGGGGGTATACCTTACGCTGCTCAATAAACTTGTTTATTTTGGGGTTATCAATCTCTACAAAACCGGCTATATAAAAATTGCCCGTTTTGCTGGCCTCCAACGCTTGTTTCAGCAGCAGCGAATTATGATTGGTAGCGTAGATGAGTACCGATTTTTTACTGGCGGATGAATGGTACTTGATATAGTAGTACATACTGCGCACGGCAGTACGCAAAAAAATCATGAGCGAACTTTTAATAGAGAAATTGATGATAAGCAGCAGGATCACTTTGTTAACGGTAAACTCTTTAATGCTGAAAGCAAGGGCGTAAACAGCGCCGGATACCACATTACAAATTAAAACCGCTATAAAAATCCGCAGCATATCCTGCGAATTGGTAAACCTGATAAGCCCGGTGTGGATGCGCATTAAAAAAAACACGCCGAAAGTGACAGCGAGATAAACTTCGCACATCATCAAAAACTCTTGCTTATCTATCGGTACCAGGCCTATTTGTTTAATAAGCACACAGGCCGCAGTGAAAGCGATTGACGCTATAAACAGGTCAATAAAAAGCACTATCCAGCGCGGAACAGTACGCGCCTTCCGTAAAAATTTTAGCATGACAGGATAACAGCAGTGTGATATTGTTAACGCGGATTACAAGATCGATTTGTGATAAGGACGCTTGTAATCCATAACGAAAGTAGAAACCAAATGATAAGCTATAATTAATTCAGCATTAATTGTAAAAGGAATATTACAGCATTTCGGTCAATAAAACCCCTCAAAATCAGCGTGTAACAAGTTAATATTATGCCATCTTTAACTTAAGGTTGCGTTGTAAAATTAAATACAGGGCACTTAAACAGGCTGTTATAATTAACAGGTAAACGTAGAAATGCAGATGTGTGCAGGCCAAAAATAAATTAACTAATAGTTGTATTCCGCCATAAATTAAGGCCACTTGCCGGTGTGTGTAGCCCCGCTCATGCACCATCAACTGGTACAGGTGCAGCCGGTGCGCCTGCATAATGTTTTGCCCAAGTCTTAGCCTTTTTATAATGGTTAAAACCACATCGGTACCATAAACTCCAAATAAAAACAGGTATTTAAAATTATGTGTTTTGTTAAGCAGCATAATGGTGAGTGCTATCAGTATAAAGGCAATACTGATACTGCCTACATCACCGGCAAAGCACCTCGCCTTTTTCCTGAAATTGTAAAACAGGAAAATAAGGCAGGCTATCAGCAAACAAATTATGAGGTGCCAGGCGGCAAACAGGCTGATAAAATAATTAATGTACAACATCGTGATTAAAGCCACCGAGCAATAAATGCCGGTAATGCCGTTAATGCCATCCATAAAATTAAACCCGTTAATGGTGCCGATGATGGCAATGTAGCCGGCAATAACCATCCATAACGGCCAGGTGTTATAAACATCCAACGCATAAAGCATCATCGAAACCGCTGCCAGATGAACCGCCAAACGTAAAACCGCGCTAAGGGGCATTAAATCATCAACAAAGCTAATTACGCTAATGAGCAGCAAGCCGGCCATTAACCATACCGGCACATCGCCAAAAAATAACCAACCCGCTATAACAGCCAGCGGAAAAATAATACCCGCCCCCCGAATGGTAATTTCCTGGTGCGAGCTGCGGTGATTGGGCACATCAAAAATATTATAGTGTACCGAGAGACTGAAGTAGGCATTAATCAGCACAATTAAAATAAGTGTTATAAGCAGGTAAGGCAGCATAACTTATAAGTTTAAAGCGGTGTAGGTAAGCCCATCGGTTGCGCTCTGCGGCATTTGGTCTACCCCGATGGCGGCTTTTATTTTGTCATTGCTTACCAGGTAGCTTTCGGTAAGTTTTTTAAGCCTTTCGGAGTTGAGCGGGAGCCTCAACACATCACCTGTTTTTGCAATTGATTTGATAAGGCCGGCATTGATAGCCCATTTTTTAGGCCTGATATTCTGAGCTGCGGCCAAAACATCGATGATTTGTGATGTGGCAAGTGGTTCATCATCGGCAACATTATAACATCCGCTAACAATATAGTTTTTATCTATAATAGCCTTTATAACAAACAGGAGGTTGTTTATGGATAGTAATGAGCGCTTATTTTGGAAAGCAGCCAGCGGATAAGGGATTCCTTTTTTTACAAATTGATACAGCAGATTCAGGTTACCTTTATTACCGGGACCATGGATCATGCAGGGCCTTAGGATAATAACCCGTTTCCCCTCGGGCAGCGCGGCATTCAGTAAAAACTCTTCTGCTTTTAGTTTGGATTGGCCGTAGGGAGTTTTAGGCTCGGGCTTGTCGGTTTCAAGCAAAATACCGTTTACCGTATCGGCAGCAGCCTTTACACTACTCATATAAATAAAGGTAGATGCTTCGGATTGTAAAAAACTGCTAAAAAGCTTGATAGTGAGATCGGTGTTTACTTCAAAATACGCCTGGTCATCGGCAGTTTTTTTCAGGTCATGGGCTTTGCCGGCCAGGTGTACTATGGTATCGTAGCCGGTAATTTGGGGCAGCTCATCATAAGTAAACTGGGCAAAGGATTGGCCTGCCGGTTTTGTTCGCCCCAAACCAATCACCTCAAAACCCTCATTTATTAAATAGGGCATTAAATTGCTGCCAACAAAACCGGTATAGCCGGTTACTACTATCTTTTTCATCGGGCGTATTTTCTTAATCCGTTAATCACATAATTAACCATCAGCCAGGCCGAGTATACCATATTCAGTTTCTCCACATCGCGGTAAACCTTCCATACATACAACATTGCCTTGTATTTATTGCGCGATACCGAGTTTTTGCGGATGCGGTATACGGCCAGCGGCTCGGCAATTCCGTAGGCATAATCAATTTTTTTGAGGATAGATAGCCACAGGCCATAATCTTGTCGCTTCTGGATATCGGGCATGTAAAACTTGCCTATGCGTTCAATATCCATCACCGCGGTAAGGCAGGAGATAGGGCAGGTTTTCAGCAGGCTATGATAATTAACCTTTTCAGGTACAATAAAATCGGTATACAAAGGATTCAACTCCTCATCAACCCTTTTGTACGAGGCAAAAACAAAAGGATAATTGTGCGCCTGCATAAAATTTAACGAGGTTTCGATAAAGCCGGGCAGCCACAAATCATCCCCATCCAAAAAAGCAAGGTATTTACCCGCCGCCAGTTCAATGCCCCGGTTGCGGGTTTTTGCCGGACCGAGGTTGCTTTCATTAACCAAATATTTAATCCGGCTATCGGCAGCAGCTTCGGCTTTAATAATGCTCAGCGTATCATCCGTCGAGTTATCATCAATAATAATCATCTCCCAATCACCAACCGTTTGGTTTTGTACCGAGCGGATGGTATCGGCAATATAGGCGGCGCAATTGTAAGCGGCTGTTATTATGGAGATCATGGCGTGTACTGTTTTCTGTTGTTAATCTATCTGCACCCCGGGCTGTGCCTGCGCGGCTTTTTTCAATTTGTCAAAATCGCGGGGCTTAATGCCTTTTACGGGGTTGCTGATGTGCAGCCGCATACCGTAATTACGCAAAGGCAGTTTAATGGCTGCATCGCCCTGGTTAAGATAAACCGGGTTTACTATGCTGATATTTCCGTTGAGTGTATCATCGGCCGATGGCCTGCCGATAATGGCTATACCATTGCCCGAGCCATCATCAACCGGGTTTTTAATATTGATATTGGTCTCGCCCGCTTTGCGGCCCCGCAATTGCTGCAATGAGATCACAATGCCGTATTTAGGGTGATTATAGGTTACCACATCGCTGATATTGATATGATCAATTACATCGGTAGGGCGGTTAGGTTCGATATCGATGCCGCTTTGGGGCATCTGCCCGTTGCTGTTGGCTATCACCCCGCCGGTAATGCTAAGCTGGTTTGCCGAAGTAACCGAGATGCCGTTTCGCCGGTTATCATCCAGCAAAGGATTCACAATATTGACGTTTTGCGAGGGCACATTTTTCAATCCCCCAACATAAATACCATCGCCCCAGCAACGGTAAACTTTGGGGTTAATGATGGTAATGTTTTTTGAAGCCCGGATAGCAATGCCCATCCCCCATTGCCCGTCGGTGCCTGTATGCGTGGTTTTATCGCCCAAAATCACGGCCGAGTAAACCGTTACATTTTCAACATTGTGGATCCTGATAATCTCATAAGTGCCCGGTGCACTGGGTTTTAAAATCAGCTTCGAGCTGTCTTTAAAAACAACCGTCTGGCCGCTGTTTAAAGTTAAACCGGCATCGTTTACCATCACCGCGAAATTGGGCATAGCAACTTTGGGGTGACTATTAAGGGCCTGTTGCAGGTATGCGGTATAATCAACCGAGCCATCGGTAACGTAGCCCTGGGGTAATGCACGGGTAATATCGAAAGCGGTATCCCGGTTTGTTTTGTTTCGGGGAACGAAGCTGTAGTCTCGTAAATAGTCGGCAGGCACCGGCTTGTACACAAAAGCTTTGCTTTGCCCATAGCCATCGCATGCCGAAAGCAGCATACAGAGGGCTATCAGCCAAAAGCTATTATGCAACAACTTCTTCGGGAACATTGGTTAACTGTTTTAAAAATTTGGCGGGCAAACCGGCGTAAAGGCTATCGGTTTGTTGGCAGGCTTTGGTTAGTACCGAACCTGCTGCCAGCACCGATCTGTCGGGCAGTACGCTACCTGCCGTAACTACGCAATTGGCGCAGATCCATGATCCTTCGCCTATTATTACTTTTTGGGCCACATGAGGACCAAAGCGGTACGAGCCATTTAAAAACGTATGGTTTCCGCCCGATATTAAACTATTGGGGCCAATCAGCACTTCATTACCAATCTCCACATCCAAACCAATAATGATTGCCCGGTGACCGAACAATACATTATCGCCCATAACCAAACCCGATAAGCTGTTAAATATTACCGTAGAAGGTACCTGCAGGTTTCGTCCGCATTTTTTCATCATCAGCGAATAAAGCCAGCCCCTAAACCGCATAATAAAAGGCACATCGGGCATCCAGGCAGTAACTACGCGGATAAACCAGGAGTAAATGATGGTGATGCGGGTTTTCATTGAAAGATATTTTTAATGAACTGAGCGGTGGTATATGTTTTAGCTTTTTCGAAAGCTGATTTTTTTAGTTGCAGGCAACGCTCATGGTCGGTTACCAGGGTCGAGATTTTTTGATGGAAATCATCCGGATTTCCGGCTTCGGCAAAAACTATATTCTCACCATCTTTAAAAACGGTGGGTAGCGAACCAACCGGGGTTGATACCACATTAAGCCCATTGGCCATAGCCTCCAGCACCACCCTTGGCGAGCCTTCCGAAAAACTGGCAAAAGCAAATAAATTGTGTGTGCGGAAAAGTTGGTTCAGTTCCTCCCGCTTATCCACGTGGCCGGTAAATGTTATTGATTGGCTGATGCCCATAGCACTTACCTTGGCTTTCAGTTCGGCCTCACTTTCGCCCGAACCCACGATAGTAAAAGTGGCTGTCGGAAAATCTTTGATAAGCTTAGCAAAAGCCTCAATCAATACCTCAACGCCTTTGGCCTTGCGCAGGTAACCGGCATATAATATTTTTAAATTATCCCGAGATGGCAGGCTGCCTTCATCCATATAAAAATCATCATCGTTTAAAGTTGATGAAATCACTGCTTCGGCCCGGATGCTGTATTTTTTTAGTTTTTGTTGCAGATGGAAGCCGTTGGTTAATACCCTCGCTTTTTTACAGGCCTGCATATACATTAAATGCTCGGGCATAAACATGCTGATAAGCGTAGCTTTTTTCAGCTTGCCAAAATTAGGGTTGGTTTGGGCAGCATCAATAGGGTCGCCTACAAAATGGATAATCGCGTCTTTAAAATACCGGATACCAAGCCAGCCGAAAGGGGTGGGATAGCGCACATAAACCCTATCATACACATGCTGCAATTGTTTGTAGGCTGCAACGTAGGCTTTAAAATTTTTTATGGCCGATATGTAGCTGTTTGAATAAGGCAATTCGTGCACTAAAATATCACCCGCATTTTTTAATGGGGTAAGCGCGCTTTTGGTACCGGCCGGCAATTGTTTTACGGGGGCCAGCAGGCAAACGGTACTGTAATACTGTACAATTTCTTTGATGTAGATATAATGCGTGGCGGCTATATGATAACCCTCCTCATCTTTTTCGAGCGACCAGCCCTGGATCAGTAATTTTTTCATGCGGCGAGCTTGTTGTTGTCCTCGTTAGTACGTGTCATGGCAAACTTGCCCGATACCAGCCACAGCATCACTATTACCAGCAGCATCCTCTTCATGTAAAAAAATATCACGTTATCCAAATCGGCGCTGAACAAAAACACGATGAAGAGGATCCAGAGCGGCACAATAAAATTGCGTACATCCGTTGGTGTAAGCGAATAAACCCATTTATCCAGCCGCGCCATAAAAAAGGCAAGGGGTAAAAAAATGAGGAAGGCGGTATAGTAGCCAAAGTTTAAAATGTACTCGCCCAGCAGACCGAAAATACGAGTGGTATAAAACCCCATCGCCTTTCCGTCATAATCATACAACAGTTCGGTAGCAGCGGTTTTTTTGGTAGTTAACGATTCCTTATCTACCCCCGGGATATAATGCAGCAGACCGCCAATATAGGTTGCCCCTAATTTGGGTTTATAGTTGGAGTTTTGGTAGCGGTAGATCATGTAGGGCTGGATATCACCCCGGGCAAAATCGGTAAGCAACATCTCAAACACGTTAAAATTGTATTTATCTTCCGATACATCCAGCGTGCCCTCGGTGTATTGCGCTACAGCTTCCGAGCCACCCTGTTTGTAAAATTTGTATACGTACATAAACGAAATCAGCATCACCATACCAATCACCATTTCTTTAACCTGGAACTTGCGGATAAAATAATGGATCACCATACAGGCATGCAGCATGGTTAATATGGTATTACTGCGGCTGCCGCGTAAGCCGCCAAACAGCATACAGGCTACAAACAGTAAAAACAGGAAGATCATGATACTTTGCCCCTTGCGCAACGCCGGGTTGTAAAGCGCCTTGATATAAAAAAGAAAGATAAGCGCAATGGGGAAAAATTCGGAGATAACGAATAACAGGCCGAAACCTGCAAAGCCCTGATCTTCCGAGCGGGTTTCGTAAGTGCTGATAAAGCCGGAGATGCCGCCCAGTTTGGCGTAAACAATAATCTGGCATACAAAACTTACCGCGCAAAGCAGGTAAACATAATTAAGCTTGCCGGCCTTAAGCAGCAGGTAAACTTTATTATGCGGCTTGCGGATGCCGTAAAAATACTTGTAGGCATAAATAAATAATACCAGGCCACCCGCGTTAAGCAAACCGATAATGAATACATAAGGCTCCCAGCGCTTGGGCAGGATTAACGAATTATTGAAAATGAGCCAGAAGTTTAAGGCAAAATGCAGCAGCGGCGCAAAGTAGCAACCAAACCAAAGCGTGCAATAAAAATAAAACACCAATGGCAGCCTCAAACCATGCTGCCCGGTAACCTGGAAAATATAAATAATTTGGTAGGTAGCTAACACCCCGCAAACCGATACCGGCAGCAAATACCAATCGAACGGAACATTGAAAAACAGCATCATCACCAGATCGATAACGCAAATAAGCGCTATCGCCACGGTCGATCTGTTCAGCATATTATCCATTTATTACCAACTCCTTTCCGTTTTTCAGGGCGTCGATAGCCTGGGGATAAACCTGTTTATAAAATTTTGCCGGGTTGCCTACGTAAATTCCGTTAGCAGCCGGGCTTTTGGTTACTATGCTGCCTGCGCCAATAATTACATTATCGCTGATGGTGATGCCGCTCATTACCCGTACCCCGCAGCCCAACCAAACGTTATTGCCTATCAACAGGGGTTTATTTTCAACCGGGTTAAGGCGGATGGGCAAAGTAGCGTCGGCCCAGGTATGACTGGTACTTAATAGCGAGCAGTGGTGCGCTATGGATACATCGTTACCGATGGTGATGCCACCATAGCCTTCAACATAACAACTATCATGAATGCTTACATTATTGCCTATGCTGATACCCTTCCAGTTTTTAATAGCCACGTTGGGACCTATGATCACTTTACTGCCTACCGATGCGCACAGCCTTTTTAATATGCAATAACGGATGCCTAAAAACAGCTTTCCAGAGAAAGGCTTGATACTATCATACCAAAAAACCAACAGCGGCTTCGGCATTATCGAGCAGATAAACAACAGCACTTTCAACATACCTCCACCTCCTTCGGCATAACGCTCAACTCTTTAATACGGTTGTGCAACCGGTTGTAAATGATGATGCCCATCATTAGGCACAGGCAAACATTCACCAGTAAAAAAACCATGCCGGCACCGTTTAGGCCATATTTAGGGATCAACAAAAAACCAAGCACAAAGGAGATAGCCACCAGCGCGGCGTAAACCGGCAGCTGCACCCTGAACATTTTCATGGCATTGATGGCGTTGTTTAACACAAAGGCCATGAACGAAAACAGCGAGCCCGCGAAAATGATACACAACAAACCCTCGTTCCCTTTAAAATCTTTATTAAATAGTATCGGGAACAGATAGTTACTTAATGGTACCAGTATAAATTGCGCCAGCCCAAGCCCGCCAATTACCAGTGCTTCGATTTTTAATTTGGATAGAAATTTATCGAAGTTATTTTCATCATAATGTTGCGCGAGATAAGGCAGGCTGTTTTGCACCACCGATTGCACAAAGATGCGGCTGAAAACAATGAGCGACAGGTAGCCCGAAAATAACCCCAACTCAAAACTATTCCTGTATTTTTCGAGGACAAAGCGGGGGATATTGGGCAGCAGATAAACCAGCAGCAGGGATAAACCCGTAAGCACACCAGTAGTTACAATTTTTTTGATAAGCGGGTTGCCGGCATCAAACCTGATCTTCACTTTCAGATTGCTGAGCAGCTTAAAATCGATCAGCATGCTGCAGCAATAGGCGATAGGCAAGGAAATGAGTGCCAGTTGGAACGATTTAACAAACCTAAACATCAACAGGTTAAGCAAAATAGCCAGCACCGAACGGAACATCAGCATTTTGCTGTACACCTCAATCTTTTTGCGCTTATGAAACTCGGCATGGATAATATCGCTCATCATTTCGATGGCTTTAAACAATCCGCCTAATAAAAATATCATGAAGATATCGCGGTAAAACAAAAAGCCGGTTAAAGCGGTGGTGAGCAAAAAGGCGATGGCGCAAACCACCCGCACCATAAAAAACACGTTGAAGCCGTACGTATCGGTTTGGTCGGCCACGTGAATATTCCTTATCTGGAGCGAGAAAAAAGCATAAAAAGGCAAAATCCAGGCCATGGCCAGCGAGTATGAGCCCATCTGTGCCGTTCCGTACAGCTTGGAGATCAACATCAAAACCACCCACTGGCTCACCGAACTGAACAAATTGCCCAGGAAGGAGTAGGAGTAGCTTTTGGCGTTCGCCTTTTTTAATAACCGGCCTATCATTAGCTTATGTGTTAAGCTTTAAATTTGTTTTATACCAATTGTAGGTTTTTTGCAGGCCTTCGGCAGCCTGTACCTGTGGCTCATAGCCCAATACTGCTGCGGCTTTATCTATCGAGGCCAGGCTTCGCCTTACATCGCCCAACCTTTCGGCGGCATGCTGTACATTGGCCTCAATACCGGCCATCCCGGCTATCCGCTCCCAAAGCTGGTTAAGCGTGGTTTGGCCGCCGCAGGCTATGTTAAATATCTCGTGTTTATCCAGGCCATCAAAAAACAGGGCTTTCATGTTGGCCTGGATTACGTTTTCAACGTAGGTAAAATCACGGCTGGTTAATCCATCGCCGTTAATGGTTGGCGTTTCATTATTTAAAGCGGCTTTAATAAACAATGGGATCACCGCCGCATAAGCGCCCAAAGGGTTTTGCCGGGGACCGAAAACATTAAAGTATCTCAACCCAATGGTATTAAAGCCATAAGTACGCGCAAAAACATCGGCATACAACTCGTTAACATATTTGGTTACCGCGTAAGGCGACAGCGGCTTGCCTATGTTATCCTCAACCTTGGGCAGCTCCTTGCTATCACCATAAGTGCTCGAACTGGCGGCATACACCATGCGCTTAACCCCGGCATCGCGGGCGGCGGTTATCACATTTAAAAAACCGGTGATATTAACATTATTTGTAGTAAGCGGATCTGAAATAGAGCGCGGTACCGAACCCAAAGCGGCCTGGTGCAGCACAAAGTCAATATCCTGCATGGCGGCTTTACAATGCTCCGGCTCGCGGATGTCGCCCTCCAGCAATTCAAAAGCGGGGTTTTCCTGAAATGGCAGCAGGTTATCTATCGATCCGGTAGAAAAATTATCCAGCACTCTTACCTTACCAGCCTTGTGCCTCAACAGGTACTCCACCAAATGGCTACCTATAAAACCGGCACCGCCTGTTACCAGGAAATGGTAGTTGCCCAGATCGGACGAATGGAATACAGCCTCGCTTATTCCATCGGTTGCATTATAATCTTGCATCGGCCAGTTGTTTTGGTAATACCGATTTCACATCATAAATTACCTTGTGGCCGTTGCAAAGCTTTTCAATATCCAAAGCTTTAAACTCATCATGGGCCACGGCCAGTATTACGGTATCATAAATTTTGCCTTCCTGCAGCTCGCTTACGCATTGTACACCGTACTCATGCTCCACTTCTGCACAATTGGCCAGCGGATCATAAACGGTGATGCGGGCATCAAACTCGTTAAGCGTATTTACAATATCAACCACGCGGGTGTTACGCACATCGGGGCAGTTTTCTTTAAAGGTGATACCCAAAACCAATACCTCGGCACCTTTCACCGGGATATCCTTTTTCACCATTAGCTTAATTACCTCGTGGGCTATATATTCACCCATGCCATCATTCAGCTTTCGACCGGCCAGTATAATTTCGGGGTGATAGCCCACCTCCTGCGCCTTTTGCGACAGGTAGTATGGATCAACACCGATGCAATGCCCGCCCACCAATCCGGGGCTAAAGCGTAAAAAGTTCCATTTGGTTGATGCCGCATCCAATACCTCGCGGGTATCGATACCCAGTTTGCAGAAAATTTTAGCCAGCTCGTTTACAAAAGCGATATTGATATCGCGCTGCGAGTTTTCAATAACTTTGGCCGCTTCGGCAACTTTGATAGATGGGGCTTTGTGAGTACCGGCCACAATGATGGATTGATAAAGTTTATCAATAATCTCTGCCGCTTCATCAGTTGAACCCGATGTTACCTTTTTTATTTTAGTAAGGGTATGTTCCTTATCTCCCGGATTGATCCGCTCGGGCGAATAACCCACCGCGAAATCGGCATTAAATTTCAGGCCGGAGAATTTTTCAAGCACCGGTACGCACTCATCCTCGGTAACGCCGGGATAAACTGTCGATTCGTAAATTACAATATCGCCATGCTTTAAAACTTTGCCAACGGTTTCGCTTGCTTTATACAGCGGGGTAAGGTCCGGGTGGTTATATTTATCAACCGGGGTGGGTACGGTAATGATATAAATATTGGCGTTTTCAATATCGGTGTTGATGTTGGTCAACTTCAGGCCGTTGATACCGGTATCGGCTAAAACTTGTTTAAGGGTATCATCATCAACTTCTCGGGTGGTATCAAAACCGGCATTAAGTGCGTTAATGCGGTTTATATTGATATCGAAGCCGGTAACGTTGTATTTTTTTGCAAATTCAACGGCCAGCGGCAGGCCCACATATCCGAGACCGATGACAGCTATTTTTGCATGTTGCAGGTCAAAATCAGCGTTCATTTGTCGAGACAGGTTAGTATGTATAATCAGGATATAAATTAACTCATCAAATATTCAGGGTATGTCAATACAACTTTAAATTAATCTACACGCTGTTTTTTTCTTTTCAGGAACTTTTCAAACCAGTTAGGCCCGTCTTCATCAAGCATATAACCGTAGCCATAACTGTAGTTATAACCATAGCCACCATAGCCCTGCATATTACGCTTGCGCCCGTCGTTCAAAATCAGCATCAGGTTGCGGAGGTTATTTTTATCGTAGATGTCTTTGATGATATTGATCTGGCTTTTCAGCGTGTAGTTATACCTGATCATGTACAGCGTTCTATCCGCAAAGGCCGATAAATTATAAGCATCGGCAATCAGTCCTACCGGCGGCGAATCGATCAGGATATGATCAAACTGCTCCCTCAACTGCGCAAACAGATCGTTCACGCGGCCATTCAAAATCAGCTCGGATGGGTTGGGAGGGATTTCGCCCGAGCCCATAATATACAAGCCTTCAAAATCAGGTACCGGCTGGATGAGGCTGTCGATATTTTTTGCACCCGATACGAGGTAATGGGTGATACCCGTAGCAGCCGAAAGGCCCATATCTGATAATAATCTTGGCTTGCGTAAGTCGAACTCCAAAATGATCACTTTTTTACCGGCCAGCGCCAAAGTGGCACCCATATTAATACTGAAAAATGTTTTGCCCTCGCCGCTCATGGTCGAGGTGATAAGCAATACTTTGTTTTCTTCTTCCGGGGCCGATAACTGCAGCTTACTCCTCAACAGCCTGAACATTTCAGAAAATACGGTGCGGCTATCCTTACGGATCAGGAAGCGTTCTTTAGAGATGGTGTGGATGATCTCACCCAAAACAGGTGCGCCGATTTTCTTCACATCGTCAACATTGGCCACCTTATTATTAAGCAGTGCAATTACAGATATTATCGATATAGGGAAAATAAACCCGGCCATCAGGGCCGCCAATAAAATAATTGAGCGCTTGGGCTTTACCGGAATTTCATCGGCATCGGCTTTATCAATTATCCGCAGGTTTGATACCGCGGCGGCTTTTGACAAACTGGCTTCTTCGCGTTTTTGTAACAGGTATTGATACAGGTTTTCCTTTATATTTTGCTGCCGCTTTATCTCCAGTAATTCACGCTCGATGGATGGAACATTCTTTTTCAGCGACTCGAACTTTACGTTTTTGCCGCTCAGCGAATTGCGGGCTATGATCAATCCTTTTTTGATATTACGGATATCTTCGAGGATGTTTTGACGCAGGGTAGAGATCTGGTCGCTTAGGTTAACGGCAACCGGGTTGCTCTCGTAGTTTGATTTGAGCAGGCGCTTGCGTTGTAATTGTAACTGGTTAAAATTGTTGATCAGCTCAACCAAAGTAGGGTCCTGAATGGTGAGCGAGCTTGGCACCAGGTCGGCTTGTGTTTTTTGGCTGGTGATATAACTTTCGATAGACTGCAGAATGCTGATCTGAATTTCGTAATCGCCCAGTTTTTTATCATAATCGCCGGTGCTTTGCAGGTACTGCTGCGATTCGGAACTGATATCCGTTACATCATTTTTCTTCTTGTAATTTTCTACATCTTTTTCAACGCCTGATAATTCCTTCACCAAAAACACCAGCCTGTCGTCAATAAAAGCAATAGTTTTGGCAGCGGTTTCATTTTTGTTTTCGATGTTTTCGAGGTTGTAATACTCTACCAGTTTATTCAGCACATCAATGCCCTTGGCAGGCACCGAATTATTGAGCGAAAGTTTAAGTACATTGCCGTTTTTATTAACCGGGCTGATGGTTAAGTTATCCAGGTAATCCTGCACCAGTTTTTTCATATCCTTAAACTGGCACAGCACGGCATTACTCACCAGTTTATTAACCGGCACCATGGGGTATACCGTAAAGGTACCGTAACTCCTTTTTACCGGCTGCCCAAATGTGCAGGTTTCATGGCCGCCTACATCATCCAACGTAAATTGCGTGGCCGAGATGGGGTTGATGGCTACTTTTTTTTCAAAAGCCGATGAATCAACCCGGCCTACCACTACCTTAACCGGCACCGAGCTGCCGTAAACCTCGTTATTCTTTATCTTTCCTTTTTTAAAATAAGATACCTGCAGGTTTAAATCGCGCAGTACCCGTTGCATCAGGGTTTTGCCTTTGATAACTTCTATCTCGTCGTCAATATTTTTTCCCGATTTAAATAGCTCCAGATCGCTGAAGAGGTTATTCATCTGCGACAGATCGGAGCCCTTCGAATCGTCGGTAATTAATATGGTGCTTTCAATGTGGTACTCGGTAGTAGCATAGCGCAGGTATAAAAACGCGGCTATAACACAAACTACTACCGATATCAGGAACCAGCCCCAGTTACGGGAATATTTCAGAAAAGCATCCTTCACATTTACAGGCTCAAGCGGCTGTAGTTGAAAGGGATTGGGTTGTGACATGATTAATTATTTAAAATAACCGGGATATGATAACAGTGATAACGGTAGCAGCCGCTACAATGATTGACAGGGTTTTGGTATCGGTACGGGCCTGTTTTTCGCGCAGTTTATCGGGTATTACATAAACCACATCGTTTTGCTGCAGGTAATACGCCGGCGATTGCAGGGCATCTGCATTATTGAGGTTGATGCGGGTTACCGTACGCCGCCCGTTCTCTTCGTGAATTACCTGTACGTTTTCGCGGCGGCCGTAAACCGTCATATCGCCGGCCATGCCCAGGGCTTCCAGTACATTAACCCGGCTGTTGGGGATATTAAATACGCCGGGTTTATTCACCTCGCCTACCACGGTAATTTTAAAATTGATAACTTTTATACTGATGATCGGATTTTTTACCACATTGGCCAGTGCCTGGCCCATGCGGCCAACCGCCTCTTCAACCGTCATACCCTCCAGCCTAACCTTACCCACCACCGGGAAGGTAATCTCGCCCGAGCCATCAACAAGGTAACCCGGTGCATCGGCGGGGGCAGCATTGCCGGGCAGCACAGCAGTGTTAACCACAGGCAACAGGCCTTTATTTAATAAGGTACTCGTTTCCGGATCGACATTGGTAATTACTATGCTCAGCATATCGCCAGGCTGCAGGCGGGGTTGTACCAGGTTGGTTATTTTTGAGCTGTACTTCGCGGTATCGCCCAAATTGCTCATATAAACCAAATTGCGTTTGCCGGCACAAGCAGAAAGGAGCAGGGCAAACAAAATACAGGAGCAATACTTTAAGTTGTGATAACTTAGTTCAAAAAATTTACTAATCATTAATTTGCAGGATATTCCCCCGTGACAAGGAATGTTAAACAGCGGTAAAGATAACCGGGCAATGTAACTTTTATATTACGCTTATATTTTGTTAATGTATCTTTTACCTCCCTGTTAAATAGCAACTTACGCAAAAGCACAGGTGTTTGTTAGGCAATTATTAAGTGCAGATTATATTATGGGCATTTACCCGTTGCCCCCGATTTTAGGCCGGGCGCTTCAGTAAATTTGCCCGTATTATCACCCTGCACAAACATGTTATTAAAACGCTTACTGCCTTTAAAAAACTTAAAGGTTTTATCGCTGGCGGCTGCCTCCAGTGTTATTATTTATGGTTGCGATAAAAAAGGCGACGGGCCGGTTAACCCCACAGGTCCCCCTACCAATGCCGAAATAAATAAATGGATTTTGGATAGCCTGAAACGGTATTATTACTGGACGGATAACCTGCCCGCATCACCAAACACCGGCCAGGAACCAATCCCGTTTTTTAACAGCGTAAAGTATAGTGCCGACAGGTTTTCATTCATCAACATCCCCAACGGCGCAACCTCGCGCAAGGCCGATAGCCGATCAAAATATGGTTTTGACTATGTGGTTTTTAAAGAGCCCACAACCAACCATGTTTTGGGCCTGGTAACGCTTGTATTAAATACCTCGCCTGCGCAGGGCCAGGGCTTAAGGCGCGGGCAATATTTTAATAAAATAAACAATACCGAATTAACTGAAACCAACGCCGCCTATTTGCAAAGCCAGTTGCTAAGCGGCTCATCGGTTAAATTGACGGCAGCATCGTTTGATACCGGTAGCATTAAAGAAACCGGCTCGATAACTATTCCGGCAGGGAATACCCTCGAGCAAACCGCTGTTCAAAAAACATTTACGGTTGGCAGTAAAAAAGTGGGGTACCTGTTTTTCACCGCATTTTTGGCTACCGACAGGGAAGCTTATTTAACTGTTTTTAATGATTTTAAAACCAGTGGGATAAATGACCTGATCCTCGATCTGCGTTATAATGCCGGCGGCGATGTATCAGCCGCAGCGGCCATGTGCAGCATGATTCCGGTGGGTATAACCGCATCAAGCGGCTTCATTGAATATAAAGGAAACAGAAATGCCGGCGAACGTAATGAAACTTTTGCCGAGGCAGCCACGGTATCCGGCGGCCCGTCATTTACCGCCCTGCAGCAGCGTAACCTTGGATTAATTCGCCTGTATGTTTTAACCACTGCCGCCACCGAATCGGCTGCCGAACTGGTGATCAATAACCTGCAGCCTTATCTTACTGTTGTGCAAATAGGCCAAACCACCCGCGGTAAAGACGAAGCATCCATCACCATTGCCGACAGGCGCTCTGCCAAACGGGTTGACTGGGTGATGTATCCCATCGTTTACAAAATACTCAACTCCCGCGGTAACGGAGGCTATTCGGCGGGTATCACCCCGGCTTATTCTATGGTCGAATCGGCACACCTGCCCCTCATGAACTTCGGCATCGAAACCGACCCTATGATAGCTGCCACGCTCAGATTGATTGACGGCAAAGGCTTTTCAACAAGCGGCTCGGGCTTAAGTAACAACAGTTTAAGAAGTACGTCACAAACGCAAACCGCCGAGATCTTCAACTCAGCGGTGTCGGCATTTAGTGCGCCTTTATTGAAAGATCATTAATTATTGAAAAAGGCTTGCCCTGTCATCAACTTTATAGGTAATCACGTTAGGCTTTTCGGCAGTTACCCTGATATCGGTAATGGTGTAAAGCGCGAAGTAATCGGGCTGAAACGGCAACAGATCATACGGGGTAACAACAACGCCAGTAGGATAGGGCAGCGGATTGCCGGTATTAGCTACATGGATATAAACAGCATAATCAACAAATGTTGGCGATGCCGGTGGGTTTAATTCGGTGTAAGTATTAAATTCGGTTTGTTTAACGCCGTGTATTATGCCCGCAGGCTCGGGTTTAATCAATACGGTATCAACATTTACAGTAATTGGTTTCCCGGTTTTAGGATCAACCCTGGTAACCTTAACCGTGGTTGAATAACGTTCATGAAGTTCTATATCAACCGGGCCTTTATAAGTTGAAGCTGTGCTTTTAAAAGTGATCCTCAAACCCATCGAACCCGCAGTTGGAGCAGGGAATACCGGGTTTTGAAAAAAGGTTTTGCCATCGTAAAAAATCTTTACGGTAGTATCGCGGTTTGGCGTATTAAACCTGATCTGGCTACCCGCATAAGGCACACTGCCGTCTTCTTTATAAAAAACCACCCGGTTTAGATCCTGCGAAGGATTAAAGGGCACCTCGTATGATACTCCTGAAATTTCTTCAGTTACATACCCGGCAACCACGCTACGCGGGCCTACACGTACCTGCATCCGCTCAAGGGTGTACCCTTTAAGGTTGATAATTGGGAATGTGGTACCAACAGCATAACCCGGGCGGTAATCTTTTTTTGCACAACCCGAAACAGCGGCCAGTACAAGCAGAATGAAAACGCCTTTAACTAATTTATAATTGTTGAAATTAAGCATAACTTAATGTTTTAATGATAAAGGTTAATATGAAAAATCTACGCCCTGTTTATGTAAGGCGTAGATTTTTCTGACAAGCAAATAGTATTATTTAATTAACCTTTATTAATTAAAAATAATATTTAGTCCAGTTAGCGTTAAACCAAACCGGACGGCTTGTGTTGTTGAAAGCACCCCAACCGCCTGCAGTTGCTGGTGAAGCACTTGTAGGGATTACGTTAAGGTATGATTTAGTGTTGTTTAAGTAAGGCTGAGTTAACCTTGCAAAACCATTGCTGTTAGTAGCAAACACGTTACGTTTGTTGCCAGAAGCATCAATTTTAGTGTTTAAGCTGGTTGGGTTAACAGCAGTAGTGAAAGCAGAGATAACGTTGTTGGTAACTTTAGTAACACCGCTGGTTACGAAACCTGAAGTGGTAGCATCAAAGTTAAGAGCCTCCGGGTAACCTAAGAAAATTGAGTTAGAGATCTCCATTTCAGAACCCCTGCGGATACGTGCAGCATACAGGTAACCTGGAGCCGACCATACATTGATAGCGTTAGCACCAATGATAGTAAGGTTTTTAACAATAGGGTGAGTTTTTGGAGTTAAAGAGAAGGTACCATCTTCTGCAGGAGCGTTGTTATCAGACTCGATACCGTTTGAATCGCTATTAGTACCGCTTGCGCTGTGAGTAGCATAGATATCAGCTACAGCTAAGCAATACTGTAAAGTACCAGTGAAACCGTTATCAAAATCGAAGTTATCGTCATCCGGTGCTAAAGAAACCAGGTAAGAAGCGTTAACTGTACCACCGAAGAACTCGAAAGAGTCGTCTTTGCCATAAGCAACTTCGATGTGGTCAAGAGAAGTACCGCTACCAACACCACCGCAAGTTAAGCCGTTAAGCTCGTTGTTTGGAGACAGGATATAACCAGCATACTCGATACGGGCATATTTGATAGTACCTGAAGAGTGAGTTGGAACGGCGCCACCATACCTGTTATCAAATGGTTCGATAGCATCTAAACCTTCGATGGTTTTGTTAGCTACGTTAACCGGAGCCTGACCTAACAATACCACACCACCAAAATCACCTGGCTGAGCAGTAGTGAAAGTGTTACCGTCAACAAGGTTACGGCTGGTGAAGATGATAGGAGATGTGTTGGTACCAACAGCATTGATCTGACCGTGACGGCAGATAACCAATGTACCTGGTTTGTTGTTAGCGTCAACAACGCCAACTACTACTGTACCGGCTTCGATAGTGATAGTAGCGTTATCAACAGCAACGATACCTTTCAAAACCCAAACTTTGTTTTTTGTTAAGGTGATGTTGCTTGAAATGTTACCAGAGAGGGTATCTTTTGGAAGTGAGCTCTCTGCATAATCAGCAGCTTTGGTATTTACTTTACCAAAGTCTTCTGATGAAGAATCAGCAGTTGATACCGCTGCTTCTTTTTTACAGCTGCTCATTGCAAATGTTGCCAAAGCAGCTCCTAAGATTAAGAATTTTTTCATTTTAATTTGATAATTGTTTTGTTTGCAGGTATAGTTTTAATTTGCTTGTTTCTGTGTGATTAAAAGGAGTAATTGAGTGATACTGTGAACGTACGCCCCACTTTACGCGAGAAAGTCACGTTATCATCTTTTTCAAAATTGTCCGAATACCCCGACTTAAGTTTTTTACCCAGTTCTGGTCCGTTAGGGTCAATATTTTCGTAGCTACGCTGGTTATCGTAGTAAAAATCAACACTGTTAAAAAGGTTGGCTACGTTAAAGCGAATCTTACCTTTCTTTTTCCAGATGTTTGCGCTCAACTGAACGTCCGTCTGGTCGTAAGCACCTTCAAATTCGTTGGTATTTAAATCGTTGGTAAGGATATAAAATTTACGCCCGGTATGGTTATGTACAATGTTTAACCCAAATATGTCGCCGTCATATCCAACACCGGCATTAAGCAAAAAAGGTGTCTGGCCATATAAAGGCCGTGTCTGAAGCGATTCTTTATAAGTAAGCATCAGAAATCCGGGTCTGTCGGGTACCGGGGCCAGCTTATCAAACTTCAAGCCCAATACTCTTGATCTAATGTAGGTAGCGTTACCAAATACGGTTATTTTATCTAAAATGGGCAAGTTATCATTTATAAAGCCTAAGCGCTTCCTAACTTCGGCTTCTATACCGTAATCTTTAGCCCACTTACCGTTATTGTAATAATACAGTGTAGTGCTTTGCTGTACCAGCTCGAGCGGCTTATCAAGGTATTTATAAAAGGCGCCTAATGAGATAATTTCACCAACTCCCGGAAACCACTCGGCCCTGATATCATAGCTGGTAGTTTTCGTACTCACCACGAGGTTACCTGTTACGTCGGCCAATAATTCTGAGTTGTAATTACTTGCCAATGAACGTTCGTTAAATTCAGGCCTTACAATACTTTGCGAATAAGAAGCTCTTAGATTTAACTGATCATTTACCGAGTAGGTTAAGTTACCCGATGGCAGAAACTCCCATTTTTTATCAACGAAAGTAGGAATTAGCGAATCGGTAGTATTAAGGAGTTTATTCGCCGAACTAAAGCCGTCGTTTGCTAAACCAAGCTTAAAGTTTTCGGCTCTTAAACCTCCCACAAAACGCACTTTTGGTCCAATTTTTTGATCAACCATTGCGTAAAAGGTGTGCGAGTTTGACGAACCGCTGTAACTGCTTAAACCGAAAGGGTAAACCTGGTAAACAAGCTTGTCGTTACTGAAATTTTCGGGGTTATTATGCGCATCCTCAATAATCAGTTTCTTAATGAAATCACTGCCGATATCGGCATCCGTTCCGGCTCTTAAATAGGCGGTCACAAAATCATTAGTCTGCTTTTTGCTGATGCCGATATAACCGACTTTAACCAGGCTGGCATAATCAGCCTTGCCAAACGTGCGCTGTAAAGATGTAGACCAGTTATAATCTGTTTCGGAAAGATTAAACGTTTGCCTTGACAGCGGGAAAACGTTAACAGCATCTTTTGAAACGTAATCAACAAAATAACTGCCGTACCGTTGTGCTAAATTGGTCATTTCGCGGCGAAGCATATCTTTTCGTTTACGATTAATATTGGTGCGGCTTGCGTCCCAGTTCCATTTAACCTTACCAAATTTGTGCTCGCCCTGTAGTTTATTTTGCAACAGTCCTAAAAAATCCGGTTCGGTTAATATACGTTCTGTAGTTGGCGCATAGGCCGGATCAAAAACTGCGTTTGGCTCGTCATCCCGGTATCCAAATAAATCGGTAAGCGGATTGGAAAAAATGCGGGTATAAGTGTTTCTTAAACCTATTGAATGGTTTTTGCTTTTAAAGCCAATATTTAATAAGCCCCCGTAGGTAGTATTGAAATTATAAACTTTTCCGTATCCTGATGGGTGGGTGGCATCAAATTGCGGATAATTATCATTTACCCCTAAATTGAAGTCGCCCCTTTGGTTTACAATATCTGTTATTGTTTGTGTATTGCGATAGTTAATGGATGCGATATATCCTATTTTATTATCGGCATTTTTAAGTGGAAACGACTGACCAAAGGTTAATGTATAATTTTGATTAGGCTGAGCTTTATATTTATACAATCTCCAATTATTAGTAAACTGCCTGCTGAAGGCGATATCATCATCAGTAAAAGGTTTCGGATTTGCCGGATCAACCGTACCTTGGGTAACAGCAAAGTAACCTGCCATTTTGCGCGTACCATCATCAAAACCAAAATAATCATATTTTCCGCGTTTGGTCGAGATCAGATCTTTACCTGTTGATTGATCGTTAAAACCGGTACCAATCGAAAAGTTGATGAAGTTTTTTGTAGGGATATCACGGGTATTGATCTGCACCATGCCACCTGCAAAACCAACCGGCAAATCAGGCGTAACTGTTTTATAAACGGTAACGCTCTCAATCATCTCAGAAGGGATTACATCGAATGAGAAATTCCTTCTTGAATAATCGGTACTTGGCAGCGGCGTACCATCGAGCGTGGCTACGTTATATCGCTCAGAAATACCCCTTACAATTACATATTTATTATCGAAAGTACTAAGTCCGCTGATCCTTTTTAAGGATTGGCCCAAGTTGGCATCGGGGGTTTTAGCTATTTGTTCGGACGAAATACCGTTGGTAATACCTGCGGCATTTTTTTGCCTTGTGTAAACACCCTCTACAGATGATTTACGATAACTCGAAGTGATTACAACCTCTTTAAGCTCGTTTTTTGAAGGCTTGAGGGATACCGACAAGGTGGTTACCTCGTTGTTTTTTACAACAACCTCGGTGATACGTTTGGTTTGGTAGGATACAAAGCTGAACTCAAGTGTGTAAACACCTGGTTTAACCGACAACGAGAAGCTTCCATCGATGCTGGTTTGTGCACCTATTGACTGGCCTACTATTTTTACGGTAGCGCCCGGAATAGTTTCTCCCTTTTCATCAACTACCTTACCGGCAATTTTGCCTCCATCGGCAGTTTCAGTTACTGTTGAAACATTATTAACAGTTACCGCCCCGGCGTAAGCCGGTAACATTGCTACAAATGCAACGAGCAGGAGACATCTGTTAAACTTTGTAAATAAGTTTAAAACGTAATAATAAGGCATAGAACACTTGTGTGATAACAGTTACAATATTTTATAGGTTGTTGAGTTATAATAGGCTTGCAGGCTTATAACTCATACCCGACACCACAAAGTAACCGCAACAAAGTGATTACATTATAAATAGCCCGTTAACCTTTTATTAGCTGTTAGCCAGATAATTGGCGAAAACACAGCATGTAACAAGTTAATTTTATGCCATTATTAAATTAAATAACAATTACAGCTTTACAACTGATTATCAATTACTTATATAAAAACTCAAAGACACCCTGGCCCGGGCGACTGCCCACAGGTTGTATCAAAAAAAATGCCCTCCGAGGGGCATTGTCAGTGTTCCACTTTTAAAAACGCAGTGTTCCAGTTTTGATTTTCGATTTTCGTAAATAACTGATTGTCAATACCAAGGTGTTCCAATTTGCTTTTGGAGGTTTTTACGATTTTACAACACGCTGATTATCAGGTGTTCCATTTTTCAGATTTCCACAAAGTGTTCCACCTTTAAAAGTGGAACAGTAGGTTTTTGGATGAGTGGTGAGCGGAGAATGGAGAGTTGGTGATTTTAGAGATTAGTGATTGGAGAACAGAGATTAGTTTCTTTGCGTCCTTAGCCTCTTTGCGTGCTTATGATCGCCAACTATCCACAAAAAACACTTAGAATCTTCGCGTCTTTGCGAGCTCAACCCTCTGCGCCAGGACAAGGCTTACCTAACTTACGAACCCTTATCAACGCAAAAAGCCTTAGTTATTCACTAAGGCTTTGCATTTGTTGCAGCATTGAAGCTGATAAAGGGTGGCACCGACCTACTCTCCCACGTTTTACCGCAGTACCATCGGCTCTGGCGGGCTTGACTTCTCTGTTCGGAATGGGAAGAGGTAGACACCGCCGATATAGGCACCTGAATTTCTTTTGAGCTTAATGCTCAAGGCTGAAAGCTAAAAGCCTTTTTGCCAATTCTTTTATTATTCTATTATTTTATTGTTTCGCTTTTCAGCTTTCGGCTTTACGCCTTCCGCTTTTAGCTCAACATGACATATTATTGAAAGAAGTATTTGAATAAGAGAAAACAACAGCATTATTGTTTATCTGTTTTGTCGCGGATTAGAGGTAGCGACTAATCTCTTAATCGCTATCCTCTAATCTCTGATCCGAAGAAAGCTTCGGGCAATTAGTATTACTCGGCTTTGATGTCACCACCTTTAGACCTGTAACCTATCAACGTAGTAGTCTACTACGACCCTCTATGGAAGTCTCATCTTGTGGCTAGTTTCGCACTTAGATGCTTTCAGCGCTTATCTATTCCCAACGTAGCTACTCTGCAGTACACCTGGCGGCATAACAGATTCACCAGAGGTTAGTCCAACCCGGTCCTCTCGTACTAAGGTCAGCCCCACTCAAACTTCCTACGCCCACAACAGATAGGGACCGAACTGTCTCGCGACGTTCTGAACCCAGCTCGCGTGCCACTTTAATGAGCGAACAGCTCAACCCTTGGGACCTTCTCCAGCCCCAGGATGTGACGAGCCGACATCGAGGTGCCAAACCTCCCCGTCGATATGAGCTCTTGGGGGAGATCAGCCTGTTATCCCCAGCGTACCTTTTATCCTTTGAGCGATGGCCCTTCCATGCAGAACCACCGGATCACTATATCCGTCTTTCGACCCAGCTCGACTTGTCTGTCTCACTGTCAAGCAAGCTTTTGCTATTGCACTCCGCGTACGGTTACCAAGCGTACTGAGCTTACCTTTGAAAGCCTCCGTTACCTTTTTGGAGGCGACCACCCCAGTCAAACTACCCGCCAAACAATGTTCTCCGCTTTGCAGAGTTAGACACCAAATACAGAAAGGGTGGTATTTCAACGTTGACTAAACTACTCCTGGCGAAGCAGCATCACAGTCTCCCACCTATCCTACACATCCTGTATCCGATATCAATGTTAAGCTATAGTGAAGGTGCATGGGGTCTTTCCGTCCCGTTGCGGGTAACCGGCGTCTTCACCGATACCACAATTTCACCGAGCTCATGGCTGAGACAGCGCCCAGATCGTTACACCATTCGTGCAGGTCGGAACTTACCCGACAAGGAATTTCGCTACCTTAGGACCGTTATAGTTACGGCCGCCGTTTACTGGGGCTTCGATTCAATGCTTCGCCTTGCGACTAACATCCCCTCTTAACCTTCCAGCACCGGGCAGGTGTCAGGCCTTATACGTCATCTTTCAATTTTGCAAAGCCATGTGTTTTTGTTAAACAGTCGCCTGGGCCTTTTCACTGCGGCTGCATTTCTGCAGCGCCCCTTCTCCCGAAGTTACAGGGCCATTTTGCCGAGTTCCTTAGCCATGATTCACTCGAGCACCTTAGGATTCTCTCCTCGACTACCTGTGTCGGTTTACGGTACGGGTTTTTATTACCTGAAGCTTAGCGGGTTTTCTTGGAAGTCTGATTACCTGAACTATTACCTCGCC
Source organism: Mucilaginibacter celer (assembly GCF_003576455.2). Taxonomy (NCBI): domain Bacteria; kingdom Pseudomonadati; phylum Bacteroidota; class Sphingobacteriia; order Sphingobacteriales; family Sphingobacteriaceae; genus Mucilaginibacter; species Mucilaginibacter celer. The sequence continues at coordinate 6,110,708 of NZ_CP032869.1, read as the reverse complement.
CGAAGGTTTGGTATACTATCAGCTTTCAGCAGAGTCTGCGTACTTAACTACAATCTCTATACCTACAGCCTTTAACGAACTATTCCGTCAGTTCGCGTCAGTGTCACTACTCCGTCACCGCATCGCAGTAATAAAAAGTACTGGAATATTAACCAGTTGTCCATCGGCTACGCCTGTCGGCTTCACCTTAGGCCCCGACTAACCCTGATCCGATTAGCGTTGATCAGGAAACCTTAGTCTTTCGGTGGGCGGGTTTCTCTCCCGCCTTATCGTTACTTATGCCTACATTTGCTTTTCTATTCCCTCCACAGTCGGTTGTCCCTCCTGCTTCGCCGGATAATAGAATGCTCCCCTACCAGTGCATTTTCATGCAATCCATAGCTTCGGTATACTGCTTGATGCCCGTTTATTATCCATGCCCGATCGCTCGACTAGTGAGCTGTTACGCACTCTTTAAATGAATGGCTGCTTCCAAGCCAACATCCTAGCTGTCTGTGCAATCGGACCTCGTTAGTTCAACTTAGCAATAATTTAGGGACCTTAGCTGATGGTCTGGGTTCTTTCCCTCTCGGCCATGGACCTTAGCACCCATAGCCTCACTCCAGCGTATATTATAAAGCATTCGGAGTTTATCTGGATTTGGTAGGATTTGACTCCCCCGCACCCAATTAGTAGCTCTACCTCTTTATAACTCAACCGCCAGGCTGTTCCTAAAAACATTTCGGGGAGTACGAGCTATTTCCCAGTTTGATTAGCCTTTCACCCCTACCCACAAGTCATCCGGAAACTTTTCAACGTTTATCGGTTCGGTCCTCCAGTACCTGTTACGGCACCTTCAACCTGCCCATGGGTAGATCACAAGGTTTCGCGTCTACCTCCCCTGACTATACGCCCTATTCAGACTCGCTTTCGCTTCGGATCCGCGTCTTAAACGCTTAACCTTGCCAGGGAAGAGTAACTCGTAGGCTCATTATGCAAAAGGCACGCCGTCACCCGTTAGTTAACGGGCTCCGACCGCTTGTAAGTACACGGTTTCAGGTTCTATTTCACTCCCCTGTTCGGGGTTCTTTTCACCTTTCCCTCACGGTACTGGTTCACTATCGGTCTCTCAGGAGTATTTAGCCTTACCGGATGGTGCCGGCAAATTCCCACAAGGCGTCTCCGACCTCGCGGTACTCAGGATACCACTATCTAATTATCGATTACCCGTACGCAGCTCTCATGCTCTATGGCCGGGTTTCCCACCCCGTTCCGGTTCTCTTTAATTGTCATGTTGTGGTCCTACAACCCCTGCTATGCCGTAACATAACAGGTTTGGGCTTCTTCCATTTCGCTCGCCACTACTCTGGAAATCACTATTGTTTTCTCTTCCTCTGCTTACTTAGATGTTTCAGTTCGGCAGGTTAGCGCTATTGCAATTAGTCTTCAACTAATTAGGTTGCCCCATTCGGAAATCACCGGATTAAATCTTATTTGCAAATCCCCGGTGCTTATCGCAGCTTATCACGTCCTTCATCGCCTCTGAGAGCCAAGGCATCCCCCGTGTACCCTTTCTTACTTTCTTCTACTCATACGCCTTTTGCGCCGTATGGTATGTCTTTATTTGAGTATTAAGTTCCAAGTGCTTAGTCTTAAGTCTTTCGACTTTTAACTTCAGACTTTCGACTCAATGTCTCTATCTGTTGTTTTCTCTTGTTTTCAATTACTTCTTCCAATATGTCAAAGAACGTTTTGCGGATGTGCAGATGTTTTGATTTCAGATGTGCAGATGATTTCTCATTTGCATATCTGCATATCTTCACATTTGCTAATCTGCATCGTGGAGAATAACGGATTCGAACCGTTGACCCCCTGCGTGCAAGGCAGGTGCTCTAGCCAGCTGAGCTAATCCCCCGTCGATGAGTGATCAGAGATTGGTTAATCTGTGATTAGTTGCCTAATCTCTATTCTCTAACCTCTTTTCGCCTGCGGCTCCGCCGCATAGTAGTCCCGAGCAGATTTGAACTGCTGACCCCTACATTATCAGTGTAGTGCTCTAACCAAGCTGAGCTACAGGACTATTCTTAGTTTGCAGTGTTCAGTTTGCAGTGTGCAGCTCTTATTCTGCTTCCAGCCAGCTCTTGTTGCCAACTGCTAACTGCTTACTGCCCACTGAAGACTGCCTACTGTGTCCTGGCCTCAGCGGCCGGCCCACATCGATGGCTTCATCTTCTGGGTTTCCTTTTGTCTTTTTGTTTCTGTATTTAAGAAATTATCATGTAGGTAACAGTTCTTCGTTACTCTTGCGGAAACTGCTCCAGAAAGGAGGTATTCCAGCCACACCTTCCGGTACGGCTACCTTGTTACGACTTAGCCCCAGTTACCGACTTTACCCTAGGACGCTCCTTGCGGTTACGCACTTCAGGCACTTCCAGCTTCCATGGCTTGACGGGCGGTGTGTACAAGGCCCGGGAACGTATTCACCGCGTCATTGCTGATACGCGATTACTAGCGAATCCAACTTCACGGGGTCGAGTTGCAGACCCCGATCCGAACTGTGAATGACTTTTGGAGATTGGCATCCTGTTGCCAGGTAGCTGCCCTCTGTATCATCCATTGTAGCACGTGTGTAGCCCCGGACGTAAGGGCCATGATGACTTGACGTCGTCCCCTCCTTCCTCTCTATTTGCATAGGCAGTCTGTTTAGAGTCCCCACCTTAAATGCTGGCAACTAAACATAGGGGTTGCGCTCGTTGCGGGACTTAACCCAACACCTCACGGCACGAGCTGACGACAGCCATGCAGCACCTAGTTTCGTGTCCCGAAGGACTGTGCCGTCTCTGACACATTCACTAACTTTCAAGCCCGGGTAAGGTTCCTCGCGTATCATCGAATTAAACCACATGCTCCTCCGCTTGTGCGGGCCCCCGTCAATTCCTTTGAGTTTCACCCTTGCGGGCGTACTCCCCAGGTGGAACACTTAACGCTTTCGCTTAGACGCTGACTGTATATCGCCAACATCGAGTGTTCATCGTTTAGGGCGTGGACTACCAGGGTATCTAATCCTGTTTGATCCCCACGCTTTCGTGCCTCAGCGTCAATCATAGCTTAGTAAGCTGCCTTCGCAATTGGTGTTCTGTGACATATCTATGCATTTCACCGCTACTTGTCACATTCCGCCTACCTCAACTACATTCAAGCTCTTCAGTATCAAGGGCACTGCGATAGTTAAGCTACCGTCTTTCACCCCTGACTTAAAAAGCCGCCTACGCACCCTTTAAACCCAATAAATCCGGATAACGCTTGGATCCTCCGTATTACCGCGGCTGCTGGCACGGAGTTAGCCGATCCTTATTCTCAGAGTACATTCAGCTTCTTTCACGAAAGAAGGTTTATTCCCCTGCAAAAGCAGTTTACAACCCGTAGGGCCGTCTTCCTGCACGCGGCATGGCTGGTTCAGACTTCCGTCCATTGACCAATATTCCTTACTGCTGCCTCCCGTAGGAGTCTGGTCCGTGTCTCAGTACCAGTGTGGGGGGTCATCCTCTCAGATCCCCTAAACATCGTAGCCTTGGTATGCCGTTACCACACCAACTAGCTAATGTTGCGCATGCCCATCTTAGTCCTATAAATATTTGATTATAATACGATGCCATATCATAATGTTATGCGGTCTTAATCTCTCTTTCGAGAGGCTATCCCCCTGACTAAGGTAGGTTACATACGTGTTACGCACCCGTGCGCCACTCTCATCGGGAGCAAGCTCCCAAATCCCGTCCGACTTGCATGTATTAGGCCTGCCGCTAGCGTTCATCCTGAGCCAGGATCAAACTCTCCATTGTAAAATGTTTTGTTTGATTTCCCGACCCTATTATTAATTAATAGAATCTGTTATCATTATTGTATCTTTATACAGATTCCGCTTGTTTTATTGTAACTCTTCAATCTTCCTTAACCTTAGTCTCGGTCAATCTCCCGTTACGCTACATGATTTCCATTTCTTAAAAGAACTTGCTCGCTTCATCATCCGAATCAGCTATTATGTTTTTGCTTTACTTTCGCTTAGCTTAACTTGTCATTTTATCAGTGCGGGAATCGCTCCCTTTCACTTTTCTTGTTTGAAGCTTTTATTAAACTTCTTCTTTTCTTATCGGCTAAACTCGCTTAGCCTCAACTTCTTTCGCCCTTTTAAGCTCCCTTCCGTTCGGGGTTGCAAAGGTAAAAACCTTTTTTGTTTTTCCAAAAAAAATATTTTTTTATTTTTTTGGTGGTTTTCGCGGCTTTTCTACTTCTCTTTACCCCTGCTTCTCAGCCGCTTTCAATCCCTTTTCAGAACTTCCGCTCCTTTTCGAAGCGGCTGCAAAGGTGCGAATTCTTTTTCATTTTCACAAAAGATTTTTAAATCTTTTTTTCCTTCTCTTCGCCTTTTCTAATCCTTTAATGAACTTCCCCGCTGCCTCGTTTCCTCGTTTGCGGGCTGCAAAGGTACATCCTTTTTTCATCCATCCAAATTATTCTTTACCCTTTTTCCTTAACACTCACTTAATATCCTGATAACGAAGTGGAAAAATTTGAAAAAGCTTAATAATAACGTGTTTTGTGTTAGGGATAGCAGCGGATACCGGCCCCTGTGGCTAAGGCCTCCCGATGGGCATCGGGACGGGTAGTGCAGTATGAGCGGATAGCCCGCGCCGAAGGCAACACCCTTATTCAGTTGGCAGTTTTTAGTTGACAGTTTGCGGTTTTATGGATATCTGAACCGGGGAGAGGGGAGATTTTTAGTATTTATGGGATTTCTTGTAACATATAATATATCCTATCAGCTTTTGCTCACCTTATATTTCAGCCACAATACATCATCGTCCAGTTTTTTAACATCTTCAAGCTGCAGCAGCGTGGCGCCACCCCGTTTTGCTTTTTCGTCGATATCAAAAACAGTGGCCGTTTGCGCTGTGCCATCGGCAATTGGCAATAATAATTGATGGAACTCGTCAATCAAACCTTCATTTAAAAAGCTTCCGTTAATATGGCCGCCGCCTTCCAGCATTAGTTTTTCGATATTAAACAAGGTATAAAGCTTTTCGAGAGCAATGGCCAAATCAATCCCCTTCTCGCCGGCAAAAATGTACGAGAGGCCGATGTCCTGCAAATGGGCCAGGTAAGCATCCTCTACCTGTGTGGTTAGTATAGTAATTACATGATCGCCGTGCATAGTGGCTTTTTTCCAGCCCAGCTTGCCTTGCGCATCAATGGCGATAGCAAAAGTTTCAGATTGATGACCGGCCACAAAGTCCTCCCGCGAAACTTCCTGGTGCCCTTTTTTTAATACCGGGCTGGCTCCTTTAGTAAAATCCTTCTCCATGGTAGCGCGGCCAACTATCCAGGCACCTATACCAAAGGTTTCGTGGGTATCTTCAAAGTTTTTTAAGAGTTTGGTGATAGCCGGCGCATTACCCCATTGCTCGGTGAGTATTTTACCGTCGACAGATGTCATCATCAAACAGATTACGTAGGGGCGCTTTTTCATCGGTATTGGATTAGTAGTTATATACTATACCCAAACAGGGGCAGTTTTGTTTATTTACTTAGTTTTTAAGTTCGATAACAGTGGCTATTGCAAATTGGTGCGCACAAAAGTTTTAAGCATGATAAATGCCGGATGATCTGAACCGGAAACAAGTTCGCTCAGTTTACGCGGATCGGTAAAGGCCTCAAGCTCGGCAAATTCTGTTGCCGTACCCCTTCTGAAACCCATCGACCAGGCGGCGAAAGCACGCTCATCATGCTCGCCATCGGCAATTTTAATGAGGTCTTTATGCCTGTTATCGGCTTTTATCGTATCGTATACCGCGTCAACGTCTGTTGCATCGCCTTCTAACACCTGTATAAAACTGCCATCGTAATAAAGCAACATCCCCGTAACCGATTTTTTGGCGTTGTTGGCGCGGGCTTTTTTTAATAATTCTTCCAGTTGATCCTGGCTAAATAAATTAACTGCCGTGCTGAGGTAAATGAGGTATTTCATAAGGGCTAATATACCAATCGCCACCCCCTAAAAACTAACCGTAGGCCCATATTTATTTCTCACTCCTTTTTGCTATAAGGCAAATCTCAACAAATGCAAACCCCGTATATATAAGTTGCGAATTGTGGCATTCCCCGGAACTGCAACTGTCGTCTGTCACATAAAAACAACGTAGCGACTATTTGATATTGATTTATCGAAATACCGGGATCACCTTATTTACAATTTTTAATTAGTTAGTCGCTAAATGATAAACAAACGTCTTCTACCCTGGTTTACCCTCGCGGTTTTGTTAGTTATTGCTGTTGGAATTGCCGCTTACACATCGCTAAAAAAGCAAATAGCTGATGAGGTTGATATTACCCAAGCGTATAAGGTAATTGATCAAACCAGTAAAATAAGCGGCTTGCTCATGAATATGCAGGCCATAAGGCAGGCCTATCAAAGCAGCGGCGACCGTGCTTATCTTGATAAATATGCAGGTTTGCAAAGTGATGCTGTTACCGCCACCGATAGTATTGCCATAGCCAACAGTACAGACAGGCAGAGTGCGCAGCTTTTAAAAGCTGACATCCAGATGCTCAACCTGTTTTGGGAAACCCGGGTAACGCAAAATATAAAGTTTGACCAGAGCAGCTTCCGCCGCGAAAAAGAATTGGTTGATGCTGTTCAAAATCGGCTCCGTAATATCAGCCTATCCGCAGGCAAACTGCTTGAAGAACGCCAACAGGCAAAAAACAATGGCATTGAGCAGGCCATATTGATTATTGCAGTTGGCACCGTATTAATACTTTTGGTGATTTTGGGCCTGATACGCCTGGTTATTGCCGAACATACCAACCGTACCAAAGCCGAATTGTTGCTGAACGAAAAATATGCTGAGTTAAACCAGGTTAATGAGGTTACCAATACCGCCAACCTGCTGCTTGACGGCCTTCGGCAGATGAACGATAGTCTGATGGGTAACGATAGCGTAACCGAACTGGTGATGAGCTGCCTGGAAACCCTTACCACTTACCTTAAAGTGCCCTGCGCCGTTTGCTACCTGTTTGACAACCAGCAGAATGAGTTAATACAAACCGGAGCGGTAGCCCTGGCACCCGGAATGAAGGAGCGGATAAAACCAGGCGAAGGTATTACGGGTGCGGCCATTAAACGAAAAACGCTTACAGTAATTAATGAAATTCCTGGAGACTACTGGCAAATTGGCTCGGCCAGCGGCAGTGCAATTCCGGATACACTTGTTATACTGCCCCTGTGGAAAGGTAACGAGTTAATAGGCGCTATTGAAATGGGCTGCTTTGGTAAAGATGTGAGTGATGCAGTTGAATTGTTAAATGGCATGGCTGCCAATATCGCTTTGGGTCTTTCGGCTGCGCAATTACTGGCGCTTACCCAGCAGCAGCGCGATGCCCTGGCGGTGCAGCAGGAAGAGCTGCGCCAAAGCAATGATGAACTATCGGTACAAGCAGAAGAATTGCGCGCATCAGAAGAAGGCCTTAAAGAGCAGGAGGCCGAACTCATCCGGATGAATATCGAGCTGGAAGAAAAAACCGAAGGGCTTGAGCTGGCCCGCATGGAGGCATTAAAAAAAGCCGAAGACCTGGAACTGGCCGGCAAATATAAATCGGAGTTTCTGGCCAATATGTCGCACGAGTTGCGTACCCCTTTAAACAGCATCCTGATCCTTACTGCACTGATGCAGGAAAATAAAGACAAAAACCTGAGCCATAAACAGCAGGAAAACCTGGGTATTGTTTATAAATCGGGCACTGATTTACTTAACCTTATTAATGATATCCTCGATCTGTCGAAGATTGAGGCCGGCAAAGCTGATTTTAATTTCGAACAGGTATCCATCCGTGGCCTGGCCGAAGATATGCACCAGGCATTTGCTCACGTGGCTACCAATAAACAGATCAACTTTAGAGTTACCAATACTTTGCTTACAGCCGAATATGTAACAACCGACCGGCAACGATTGGGGCAGGTGATTAAAAACCTGCTCTCGAACGCCTTTAAATTCACCCCTAACAAGGGTAGTGTCGATCTGAGTTTTTCATCCGTTGATGAAGCACTGAGGATAACCGTAACCGACACCGGTGTAGGTATCCCCAAAGAAAAAAAGGAACTTGTTTTTGAAGCCTTCAGGCAGGCAGATGGTGCCACCACAAGGCGCTACGGCGGCACCGGACTTGGTTTATCCATCAGCCGGGAACTGGTAAGCAAACTGGGCGGTACCATCACCCTGCAAAGCACCGAAGGCAAGGGAAGCACATTCATTGTTCAATTGCCCTTACAACAAGTGGTACTAACTGAAAATACTGCTTCGGCCGGGACTGTGACAGAATACATTGCGCCGGTAGCCTTACCTATTCATGAGCAAACGCAAATTGATGATAGCCGTGCCGGGATAATCCGCAATGAGCGCGCTATATTGATTATTGAAGATGATGTAAATTTTGCCCGTGCGGTAAATGATTACGCCGTGCAGCGCGGCTTTAAAACCATTATTGCTCTTAGCGGCGATGAGGGCCTGCATTATGCAAGCAAATACAGCCCGGCAGCCATTATTCTTGACCTTGCCCTGCCGGTACTGAGCGGGCAGCATATCCTTAAAAGCTTAAAAGCCGAGCCTGCCCTGCAGCACATCCCCGTTCATGTAATATCGGCCCATGATGGTTTTGATCTCCCGGCCAGGGATGTGGCAGGTTACGTACAAAAACCCGTAAAACAGCACGATCTTGAATATACCTTTAGCAGCATAGAAACCTATATCAGCCAACACTACCGCAAAGCGCTTATACTGTGTGATAATAGCGCCGCTTTGAAGCAATTATTTGAAAACGCTACGGCCAGAGGCCTGCCCGGAATAGTTTATGATATTACCGCCAGTCGCGAACAGGCGCTGCAGATGATAAAAGCAGGATTGGCCGATTGTTTAATTGTTGATTGCAGCGCGCCGATTGCCGAAGAGGCAGAAACGCTCAAGGTATTCCGTGAGGCAGCTGCCGGGCATTTATATGTGATAGCTTATGCCAACCGCGATTTGAATAACGATGAGATCAAACAGCTTAAGGCGGTATCCAACGCCATCATCGGTCCGTCGGCACAGGCTAATAACCGTCTTTTTGATGAGATTGAATTGTTTTTGAAAAAGGTTGATGATACCGGCGCTATTCAATCTCCGCAAAAAATAAGTGCTTCATTTACCAGTGCACTGCAAGGCCAAACAGTATTGATAGCCGATGATGATATGCGCAACATTTTTGCCCTCTCGGCCCTGCTGGAAGCACAAGACATGGTAGTGCTTACCGCCGAACATGGCAAAGAGGCAATAGAAATGTTGCACCAACACCCCGAAACAGCTATTGTACTGATGGATGTGATGATGCCCGAAATGGACGGCTATGAGGCCATGCAGCTGATACGGACCGATGATAAATATGCGCGGTTGCCGATAATTGCCCTCACCGCGAAAGCAATGGTTGGCGACCGGGAAAAATGCCTTGCCGCCGGAGCCTCGGATTATATTACCAAACCTGTTGATAACCAAAAATTACTGGCGCTGCTACGTGTATGGCTGGCGGCCGATAAATGAAATTGAAACTATTTAGCTGATACTATTCCCCCTAAAACTGACCCAACATGCGACCCTTTAATCAAACGTTTACTATTTTATTAGTAGATGACCGCGAAGAAAACCTCATATCACTACAAGAAATACTGGAAGCGCCTGATCGTAAATTTTTAAAAGCGCATTCGGGCAACGAAGCCTTGAAGATGGCGCTGAAAAATGAAGATATAGGGCTAATTATGCTGGATGTGCAAATGCCCGATCTGGATGGTTTTGAAGTTGCCTCCATCCTGAAATCGAACCCGCGCACCCGCGATATCTCCATCATTTTTGTAACCGCCATCAGTACCGAATTAAATAATGTACTTAAAGGCTATGCACATGGCGCGGTTGATTACCTGCAAAAACCCCTGCACATTGCTGTAACGCAATCAAAAGTTAAGGTTTTCCAGGATCTTTATTTTTACCAGCAGCAACTTAAAGAAACCATCGAACTTAAAGACAAGATCAATAAACAGCTGGAGCGCTTTATGTTTATGGTTGCTCACGATTTAAAATCGCCGCTGGCGGGTGTGGTAGGTTTGCTGCAATTAATGAAGGACGACGACAGGATCACCTCGTCTGACGAGTTGCTGGATTATATGAAACTGATGCTTGAGGCCTCCAACCATCTCATTAACATGATAGGCTCTATATTGGAATACAGCCGTCAAAATCAAAAAGATCAAAGCATTGAGGAATTTGATGTGCATGAACTGGTGGCCGAAATGGCCAGGCTGCTTTTCCCGCCCAGCCATATTCACATTGGTTTTGATAACCGTCTGCCCAGTATCCGAACCAAAAAACTGAAACTGCAGCAGGTTTTTCAAAATCTGCTCACCAATTCTATCAAGTATATTGATAAGCCGGTAGGCGAGATTAGCATAGGCCACCGGGAAGAAGGGGATTTTTACAATTTTTACGTGAAAGATAACGGTGCCGGCATCCCAAAAGAAGCCAGGCAGAAAATATTCAACCTGTTTGAAACTGCGGGGCATGCCTCCAAACGGGATACCAGTACCGGTGTAGGCTTAAATATTATGAAAATGCACGTAGAAGAACAGGGCGGCAAAATTAATGTGGAATCTACTCCGGGCGAGGGCAGTACTTTTTATTTTCAATGGTTAAAACGGATGAGTTAAGTTAAAAAAGCCGATTGGAGGGAGATCACTGATGGTTGGCCTCCAATCAGTTTGATTTACCTGCCTTTTGAAACCGCCTACGCGATTATTTGATCGTAGGCATACACTCGTTGGCCCAATAGTATAAGGCCATTGAAAACCAGCGTGTAGTAATTATGTAGAAAGCTAATGGTAGTTCTTTAGGGATTGGACAATTTATCTCGATAATCCTCTGATTTTTATAATACTGTCTGCCAAATCTAAAGGAGATTTCAGATGATAACCAATTAATGGAATAGCATCTCCCATTGTATTAAAAATCAACCCTTCTTTTTTATGTTCCGGAAATTCTATTCCTTTTTCCTTTAGCTTATTTACAAGTACAACGTTCCAAAACGCTGAATACCAGGATCCGGTAGTTTTAGGAAGCATAATAAAAACGCTCTTCTCCATCAGACTTTCGTTTTCGTATATTTTCACAATCTCTTCAATAATACCAGGCGTTGGTCCGGCTACGATCAATATACCCATTGAAGACTCCAAAAGCAAATCTATATTTTCCCTCCAGTTAGCGTCGTCCGTTTTTATTCTTGCTGCGCCTGCTTTTAATTTTTTTGTATCACCCAAAGAAATTAGTTCAATTTCCATTAAGCTTAAACAGTAGCTCAATTCTTCCTCAATGGTTGTTTCTTTAAAAATATCCGCTGTATAATGAACAGGTTCCCAATACCAATTATGGGATATGTTTTCGAATTTAAAGGAACGTAAGTGGACAAAATAAACATCGTTACTTTTATTATTCTCTAACCTGCCGATGATCTCCAACGCCTTTTTATTTTTTTCAAGTATCTTGGTTTTATTAGATGATACATGAAGTTTATCAATGAATAAGGTGACAAAATAAAAAGTTAGAGGCAGCCACAATACTATATAAAACCAAATAAAATATTCATCCACACCCGTTATGAAGTAGGATGCAATCAAGTACAATATGGTGATTAAGAGCCACGAAATGAAAATACTAAGAGGAAATAGAATCCAATTTGATATCCACTGTGTGGATTCGGAATGCCTATGCCTCCGTATTTTTATTTTGCTTGTCATGATAACTTTGCTTTAGTGTTTGATTCACAAGGAATGAAAACCGGAGTTTGTACTGAACTTGTATTTTCCGATTACTAAGTTTGAAAATAGAATTGAGATTTCGAAGCTTGGTTTTTTCTTTAGAAGTTAAGTTGTCTTCTAAACAGTATGAGTTTACGTAATGTAGAAATAGAAATTTCATCCCTCAGAAATAAACCGTTGTGGCTACATGAAAAGTAAAATTCTTCACTCCCTCATTAACCATAAGCTATTTGCTTCTCTTCAAATCATTTATAAGAACAGTGTTCTTCATCACTTCGACATACATTAAAACCTCCATCTGCCGGGCGAGCATAATTGGTTGAATATATTGCCAAAAAAACCAAAGAAATTATCAACCTTATATACTGATAAACAAAGGTTAAGAAATAAAAAACGGAATGGCGAATTAGATTTTCACCATTCCGTTCAGTAGCCCCGACGGGAATCGAACCCATATCTAAAGTTTAGGAAACTTCTATTCTATCCGTTGAACTACAGGGCCATTACCGGCTTTTAAGTACCGGTGTTTTATTTAGTTTGCAAAGGTGCAATTTTTCATTGAAAAATCACACCCTAAAAATTCAAAATTTAAAACATACTTCATCTGCACATCCGCACATTTGAAATTTGCACATCTACCGGATCACCGCACCGTTGTGAAAATCTTCGGTTGGGGCAACAAAGCTTAGTTTACCTTCGCTGTTTTCGGCCATCAGGATCATGCCTTGCGATACAATGCCTTTAATCTCCCTTGGCTCCAGGTTTACCAGGATGCTCACTTTTTGCCCGATAATGTTTTCGGGCTCGTAATATTCGGCAATGCCCGATACTACGGTGCGCTCATCGATACCGGTATCAATAGTTAACTTTAGCAGCTTTTTGGTTTTGGCAACCTTCTCGGCGGCTAAAATGGTACCTGTGCGGATATCCATGGTAGCAAAGGTTTCGTAGTTAACGTTTTCTTTTGCCGGCAGCACATCTGCCGATTTTGGCGGAACTGCAGCAGCTTTTTTATCTGCCAATTTTTTTAACTGGGCTTCTATCACATCGTCCTCAACCTTTTCAAACAACAAAGCAGCCGGGTTTAACTGGTGGCCGTTATTAAAATACATTTCCTGATCGTACGTAATGGGCTCATTGGGCAGATTAAGCATCGTGATAATTTTTTTAGCTGTAGCCGGTAAAAAGGCCTGCGCAGCGGTAGCCAAGTGTCCAATCAGTACCAGGCAATTGTGCAGCGCCTCTTTGGCAGCCGCCGGATCTGTTTTAATGGTTTTCCATGGTTCTTTTTCGGTAAGATATCGGTTACCTAAACGGGCCATGTCCATTACAGCCTGCAAGGCCTGGCGGTAACGGTATGCCTCGAGGTTTTTCTCAATCTCATCGTAGTACTCGCCTATACCGTTGCTAAGGGCCTCATCTGTAAACTCTATCCGGTCGGTATCAGCCTCAATTTTACCGTCGTAAAACTTGTGCATTAATATCATTACCCTGTTAACAAAATTACCAAGGATGGCCACCAGTTCGTTATTTACGCGGGCCTGGTAATCTTTCCAGGTAAACTCGCTGTCGCTGGTTTCGGGCAGGATGGAGGTAAGCACATAACGCAGTTCGTCCTGTTTACCCGGAAACTCTTCCAGGTACTCGTGCAGCCACACAGCGTGGTTGCGCGAGGTGGAGAGCTTGTCGCCTTCCAAATTTAAAAACTCGTTGGCAGGTACGTTTTGCGGTAAAATATACTCCCCGTGGGCGTGCAGTATGGATGGAAAAATAATGCAATGGAATACGATATTATCCTTGCCTATAAAATGCAGCAAACAGGCATCATCCTGCTCGTCGGCTTGTTTTTTCCAGTATAGCTTCCAGTCTTTATTGTTATCGATAGCCCATTGTTTGGTGGCCGAAATATAGCCTATCGGCGCGTCCATCCAAACGTAAAGCTTTTTGCCTTTGGCTTCAGCAAGGGGCACGTCGATACCCCAGTCCAAATCGCGGGTCATGGAACGTGGTTGCAGGCCCGATTTGAGCCACGATTTGCATTGCCCAAATACATTCACCTTCCAGCTGCCTTCTTTGGCATCAATCCATTGCTCCAACCATGGCTGATATTTATCTAAGGGCAGGTACCAATGTTTGGTTGATTTTAACACAGGCGTTTTGCCGCTTAGGGTTGAGATTGGGTTGATCAGATCGGTAGGGTTGAGGGATGTACCACAACGTTCGCATTGATCGCCGTATGCGTTTTCATTGCCGCAGTTGGGGCAGGTGCCGATGATGTACCTGTCGGCCAGGAACTGTTGGTAATCCTCGTCGAAATACTGATCCGAGAATTTCTCAACAAACTCGTCCTTTTCATAAAGGTTCAGGAAAAACTCCTGGCTCAGTTCGTGATGAATTGGCGATGAGGTACGGTGGTAAATATCAAAGGCAATTCCAAAATCCTCAAAGCTTTCTTTAATCTGCTTGTGGTATTTATCAATAATAGCCTGCGGCGTGGTATCTTCTTTTTTGGCTTTGATGGTGATAGCTGCTCCATGCTCATCCGAGCCGCAGATATACACTACATCCTTTTTTTTGAGCCTTAAATAGCGCACAAAAATATCGGCAGGCAAATAAGCACCCGCCAGGTGACCGATGTGCAATGGCCCGTTGGCATAAGGCAGGGCCGATGTAATGGTGAATCGTTTATATTTGTTGAGTTGTGACATTAAATATCGCCTTGGTAAATAGTGTGCAAAGATAATTGATTTATACGGGAGTGAGGTAGTTGGATGTCCGAAAGTCGGAAAGTCAGTAAAGTCCGGAAGCCGAACCCATTTTTTATAAAGCGATGGATAATCTTGATAATAATATAAACTCTTACGGACTTGCGGACTTACGGACTTACGGGCTCCCAGCCTCCATCCAACCTCCATATTTAAAAAAAGGCGACAAAGTTGCCATTACCTGCCCGGCCAAAAAGCTACCCGCCCCCATGACGGATGCTATAGATCTGCTGCAAAGCTGGGGCCTTGAAGTTGTTTTGGGCGAAACAGTTGAAGCCTCCTACCATCAGTTTGCCGGTGATGATGATTTGCGTGCCCGCGATATGCAGCGTTTTATTGATGATGATAGTATTAAAGCCATTATTGCCGCGCGTGGTGGTTACGGCGCTATCCGGATTATAGATAAGGTTGATTTTAGCCGCCTCGCCACCAACCCCAAATGGCTTATCGGCTTTAGCGATATCACCATTTTGCATACGCACCTGTTAGCCAATTATGGCCTGCAAAGCATCCACGGGCAAATGCCTATTAATATCCCCGATGCATCCAAACACTCGCTGGATACTTTGCGGCAGGCTTTATTTGGCGAATCATTAAGCTACGAATTTACATCGTATGGCATTAACAGGAGCGGGGAGGGGCAGGGTATTTTAATAGGCGGAAATTTATCTCTACTGGTTGCCGCCTCGGGTTCGATATCCGACCCGGACTATAGCGGCAAAATTTTATTTATTGAGGATGTGGGCGAATACCTGTACTCGGTAGACAGGATGCTGCGAATGCTGAAACGCGCCGGGAAGCTGGCCGGCCTTGCAGGGCTTATTGTGGGCGGTTTTTCGGGCATGAAGGATAATGACATCCCTTTTGGCCAAACTGTGCCCGAAATTGTGATGGATGTTGTAAGCGGGTATAATTATCCGGTTTGTTTTGATTTCCCCGCGGGGCATATCCCGGATAATAATAGTTTGGTGCTGGGGCGGCCGGTACACCTGATGGTGAATGAGCAGCAGGCGAGGCTGAAATTTGTATAAGAAACAACCGATTTTTTTTATAAAATACTTATAAACACCCTTTTATATACACCCGGGTTAATTATATTTCACTTTTACATTGCACTTCTCTCAAAATGGGCATTTATATTAAAAAATAAATATTAACACAGAGTAATTTTTGTATCATTTTTACACACCACAGTTAAAACACTTATAAAAAATAGTTAAAACACCTATTTGAACGAAATATTTTATATGGTATACTTACAAAAAATATACTATATAAAATATGAAAAAACAATTATTATGGGCTGCGCTGCTAATGGCTGCAGTGTTTACTTCGTGTTCAAAAAATGAGCTTAAACCCGAAGTTACAACTACCGGTAAAGACAAGTTAAAAACAAACACTACCCAACCTACGTATCATTATGCAGATCTGCTATTGCAGCCAAGGCAAGCGGGGGAAAATTTTGACACTTATAAAGGTGTGTGGTCCGGAGCAGAGGTTAAAATGATCGGCACACCAACATGGTATCAGGCCGGATACCCAACATTAACAAACGGAATTCCAGGATTAAACGCATCCTACGGAGTCTATAGTAATGGAAACATGATTTCATCGAGTGTCGCCGCCGGCCAGGATTTTATTATTTTATCTATTGGAACAATAGCTTTGCCCGACCTTCAGGCTTTTCAAAAAGATGTAGATAGTTACATGAAAGCGCGCGATAACTATGAGAAGCTGGGAGGCCAAACCCAAGTTCCGTTGGCGTCTGATTATATTAAAGACTCCTATACATCCGGAATGGGAGGATATATAACCGTAACCGGGAAATTAATACGCGTTACCACCGGTTCACACTGGGCCTTAGCTTCTGTTGATTATCCTACTCCGACAGCTACTGCGCCAGCTTCTCCTAAATTTGTGGGCGCTGTTCCTGATCCAAATGATAACACCATCGTATACGATGTTTACGGCACCAACGGCAATATTACTATTACCAAAATATTTAAAAATGGCACAGAGCAAGGAATGGCTGGCGGTTTCTCTTCAGGAACATATACGTTTGTTGGAGGAAACATTTACCATGTTTCTGTAACCGTTTATCGTGCTAACGGTACTTCCTTTACGTTTAATGGCAATTTAGATATTTCATAACTCGTTGTCCATTAACAACCTTTATCAATAAACATAAAATATCTAAACTATCCACAAATCATTATGAAAAAACAATTATTATGGGCTGCGCTGTTATTTGCTGCGGCGTTTACTTCGTGTTCGAAAAATGAGCTTAAATCGGTTGATGCATCTACAGCCGGTAAAAACCAGCCGAAGCCAAATTCCGTTCAGCCAACCTATTCTTATGTCGATCTGATTTTACAGCCAAGGCAAGCCGGAGAAACCTATGATACCTATAAAGCCACATGGGGTTCGGCCGATATCAAACTGATGGGGACTCCAAGCTGGAACACCGTAAAATATCCAACCCTGCAAAATGGTGTGCCTGCTTTTGGCGGCGCATACGCGGCGTATGTTGGTGCAAACAGTGTTGATTTCAATATTTCAGGCGAGGAGGATATTATCACGGTAACAGCCGGCTCTACACCATTTTTTAATTTCCAGGCTTTTCATAAAGACCTTGGTACATTCCAGGATTCGCTTGAAAGCTGGCATAAAAGGAATGACCCTAAACCGATGCCCGACACTACTTCTTATCCACTGATTTACAACTATGTTAAACTATCTTACACCGATCCAAATACTCCCCATTTAATCACAACTACAGGCAAGCTGATTCGCGTAACAACGGGATCGCATTTAGCTATTGCAACTATCAACTACCCGCTACCTAAAGCTCAGGGCTCTACTGCCACTTATCCTACATTTCTTGGCGGTGTACCCCATCCTGAAAATCATAATCAGTTTTACCACATTTTTGGAACCGATGGTAAAATCACTAAAATAAACGATAGTGATTGCAAATCAGCCTCGGGAACTTATACGGCCACCACCAATCAATTCATCTTCAACGTTAACGTTACTATTGTGAAAAATGACGGAACAACAGTAACTTATAGCGGGCTAACCGTTGATCTTTCGTAATTTATTCTATCTATAAAAATGCAAAAGCCGCTGATGTAGCGGCTTTTTGCATTTTAAGCTTTTTTGGGTTAAGCAGTTATTGATTCAATGCTTCACCTAATTGTGTCAAATAAACTTCATCGATATCGCTTGAACCCGCGGCAGCCATAAACTTATTCAGTTTATCAGCATCTGCTGCAAATACTTCTTTAATGGCTTTTTTCTTAAGCTGTAATTTAACCGGCTGGCCGCCATCCTTAACAACATAGTAAAAATTCTGATCAATATATTCATCATAGTTGTTACCTGTAGAAGCAATGCCGTTGGTTGCAAAATCGGCCTTGTGAAATTTAGTAGCCAAATCCTTATATATTTTATACTTAGCACCATCTGCTATTACCTCAACATAACGTTGCGGACTAATTGCAGGCACCTTGGCAAAAGGATGTGCTTTGGCCTGCCCATCAAACAATATAAATGTTTTAAAGCTGCTGCCATCAATCTGCAATACGGTGTTATCATCTTTATTAACTAACAGGTTCCCGCTTATTTTATCATAATTGAACAAATAATGAATATTCTCAACTATCGAATCGGCCGCGCTGGTAACATATCCATGTACCCAGGTATCATATAAGTACCTGCTTCCTTGCGTGGCATCCTGGTGACGTGTAACAGCTATGGCGTTTGTGTTTGCCGCCATGGTATTGATCCTCGAATTAAAACTATCAGAGTTATTAACTATCGAAGTGTTTAACCGCGCAGCCTTCTGCGTGCTCCCATCTCCTCTCAGATTAATATTTAAATTAGTTTGATTGTTTACGTTAACTACCGTATCATTAAAATTGTAGGCTTTAACAGTAAGTTTGGCCTCAGGGTTGGCTTTCAGGTTAAATGATCCGAGTGAATCTGAGTAGGTGGCAGATTTATTGGTAATATCCGCTATAAAGGCAAAAGCTACCGGTTTATTATGTACATCTGCTATTCTGCCGCTCACTACACTTGTCTGGCTGAATAATTGCCCCCCTGTTAATGTCAAAAGGCCAACCAAAAGAAACTTTTTCATACAATAAGATTTAAATTTTTTTGAATATAATCAGTAAATACCCGCTTTACAACAACAATAAGTAACACGCTTGTTACCTCAATTTATTTTATTGTTGTAAAAAAAAACCGGCCCCCATAACTGTGGGGCCGGTTTTTATAACAAGGGTTTTATTATTTATGATATGTATCATCAATATACCTGCCCGAAGCACCACCCGATACGTAATTCAATTCAAAGAATTTCGGATCGGTGCTTGTAGCCGGTGGCGGCAATGTAAACGCAGGAGCTACCTTATTGGTAATGCCGGCATCTGCCCATTTCTTCAGGTTATCATCATCAAAAGTTACCTGCCAATCAGTGTAACGAACGATGCTGCCATCAACAGTTCTGGTGAATGACACAGTATACGCAACGTTTTGACCGTTGTAGTTTGTCACCATCGAGAATGATGTTGGTGTTATAGGGCTGATTGCCACTTTGGTGTTAGGATCGTTGGTAATATCCGGAGGCAAGCCTTCACCTTTTGAAGGAATTTTGCCAGGACCAGGGCCTGTACCATTTTGATACCTTCTGTAATCATAAATATAAGTACCGGCAAAATCGTTACCAATGATGTGGTAATAGTGAATGCCTTTATTAGCACTGATATTTAAGCCGCCTGCATCAGCAATTTTGATTGGAAGCATATAGCTTTTTGATGGATCAAGCTTGGCTTTGTAAAAAGTAACCGAAACGATGGCAACCCTTTTACCTGCAGCGATAGATACGCTGGTATTGGTAAATTTAAATGCATCGGTTGGAAATGCCTCGTAAGATACTACTGACTGGCTTTTGTTATAATCAGCAACAATTGAATTATCTACAGCAAGTGTTAGTTTTGTTTCTTTAGTTGGCAATTCCGGCGAAGCTACGTTTACCGCAAATTCCCTAACTATGGTACTGTTATCTGATGGATCAGGAGTTTCGGTGATTGCATCAGCCGCAAAATTAATTTTACCGCCAAGTGGGAATTCAACAATAGTACCTGATGCACCAAAATCAACATATCTGTCGTCCTTCAGGCACGAGCTGAAAAACACGGTTAGCACTAATAATGCTAAACCTTGGGTTATGTATTTCATTTTCATCTTTATCTCTTTTTAATATATATTACTTAGCCCAGAAAATTTTTGATGTAAACTGGTTTATTGTGCCCTCCGCACCTACGTTAGCTGTGTTTTGGCTGTATTCGGTATCAGGATAGAAAATACGGCTTGGTAATTTTCCATCACCAATTGCGCCGCTCGCTACCGAAGCAGGAGGATTAGGGAAACCAGTCCTTCTATATTCATTGTAAGCCTCAAACATATTATAGCCTGTTAAAGCAAAATACTTTTGAGTAATGATGGCTTGAATCTTATTTGAAGAAGCCGCATAATTTACATTATTTTTCGCTTGCGAATAATAAGTAACGGCATCAGCATCTGCCGCTGTGTTATTACTGGTTTTTGTTGTACCGGTGTAACCTACATAAGCGCTTTCAAAAGAAGCCTTAATACCTGAATTGTAAAGATCTTCAGCACTTGTAGTACCAACGGCCAGGCCCCTGAATTTTGCTTCAGCTTGCAGGAAGTATGATTCGGCAGCCGAAAATAGTATCGCATCCATGTAAGGGCTTTTTAATAACCCCTTACCGCTTATAAAAGAACCGCCAGATATAGTAGTGTTACCAAAATTACTTGCAGTAACCGGTACAGCAGCACCAAATACATTCCCTATGATATCGCCGCCAATTGGCTGATAAAACAACGGACCACGCGGGTCATTATTGCTTTTAAATAAGCCTACTGCATAAGCACCAGCAGTTGTGGCCGGGCTTTTTGTTGAACCCGCCTGGCTATATCCATAAACATTCCAGAAAGGGCTTTGCTTACCATCAATATTCTGGAAACCAGGGTTGGCACCAGCGTCAGCAGTAAGGTAACCTTCGGTAGCTGTACTTGCAATGCCACCAGAGATAGTGCCGAAGTTTGACGTATTTGACTGCCTTAAAATTAAGCGCAGTTTCAATGTATTTGCAAATTTTTTCCATTTGGTCATATCCCCGCCAAACACGATATCTGCAGATGAAGGACTAACTGCAACCTTGGTATCCGCACCGTTAATAGCGGCAATAGCGCCGTCAACCCTCTTAATCAGGTCGGCATAAATATCCGGTCCCTTATCGTACGATGGTAACAAATTAGCAGAACCCTGGAAAGCTTTGGTATAAGGAACGTTGTTATAGTTATCAACCAATCCTTCAAAACCGTAAGCCGTCATGATCTGCGCTATCGCGTTGAAATAAACCTGGGTTTTATCACCGGCGGTTTGTTTCAGGACATAATCATAGTTGGCAAGGTTTAGGTAATAACCTGTCCAAACCTGGTAATCAGTTGTTGTAAAATTATAGGTTAATAACGTTTGGCTTGGCGCATAACCGGCAGCCGGTGATAAATAACCCATCCAGTAACCATATACGGTATAGCTTCCGTTTACCAATGCTGCCGACGTGCTTAAAGCACTTGGCAACACTAAGGCCGCCGACGCCGATGTAGGCTGATTCGGGTTCGTTAAATCAAAGAAATTCTTCTTGCAACTGCTAACCGCTCCCGCAATCAGCATTAAAGAATATATGATATATTTTTTCATGATCTTATACAATTTTAAAATTTAACAGTAAGATTTGCTCCGTAAATCCTTGTTGGCGGAGTTTGATCTTCTGTGGTTATACCAACAGCGTTCGAGTTATCTACGCTATATTCAGGATCTGTCCATGGGTTGCTTTTCGGCCTGAACATTAACAGGTTACGGCCTACTAAACCAAATGTTAAACCTTTAATATATTTCTGGCCTTTAATAAACTGGTAAAGATCAAAATTCAGGGCAACCTCCCTCAGCTTCCAGAAAGCAGCGCTGCTTACATAAGTAGCTGTTGAAGTATAGTAAGCCGAGTTAGTCCAGAATCCGGCGTTGCCATCGTTAACTGATACATTGGTGTTTGGCACGTAAGTGTTAGCACCTGTTTGGATAACAGAGTTTGGATAAACAAAAGGCTGACGGCCTGCAGAAGCAGAGATAGCTGATGTACCGGTAAAGTTTAAGGCCCTGCCCACAGCGTTGTAGATGCTGTAACCGCCACGGTATTCGGCCACTGCAGATAAGGTAACAAATTTGTACCTGAAAGCAGTATTGAAACCTAAGATATATTTTGGAGCGGCATTACCCAATTCCTGGTTAGTTTGGTTAAGTGAAGGTAAACCACTGATGGCATCAACAATAACATGCCCTTGCGGATCGCGGTTAACATCGGTACCCATAATCATCGGGTAAGGCTTACCTACTATAGCGTAGCTCGTACTTTTTGCGCCGCTGGCAAATGGGATATTAAACGACTGAACACCTGGCAATAATGATAATACTTTTGAGTTGTAGATAGAGAAGTTAGCACCTAAATCCCATGAGAAACCACCAGATTTAACAACCGGAGATGCTTTTACCTCAAACTCCCAGCCTTTGTTTTGTAGCTCGCCCGCGTTTTGTACTGCTGTTGAGTAACCTGTAGCAGGTGAAATCGCTACACCAAAAGTTTGGTTTTTAGTATGGGTGTTATAGTAGCTTGAGTTGATGTAGATCCGGTTATCAAACAAACCTAACTCCAAACCATATTCCTGCTCGTATGATAACTCGGGCTTAAGGTTAGGGTTATTTAAGTTTGAGCTTAGCGCTACCGATGCAATGCTGCCATAAGGATAACCGCCGGCACTTGCAAATACGTTTTGTAATGCATATGGGCTTACATCAACCTGACCTACCTTACTATAGCTTCCCCTTACTTTTAAGTATGATAAGAAATCAATTTTCTTTAAAGATGGGATAGCATCAGTTAACACCAATGATAGTTTTGCTGATGGGTAGAAGAAAGACCTGTTTTGTTTTGATAACAAAGAAGTTTTATCTCTACGACCGGTTACCTCTAAGAAAGCCCAGTCTTTGTAGCTTAAGTTAAAATCGCCTAAGAAACCAACCAGGTTTTGCTCAAGATAGCCTGTACTTGCTGTAACATCACCTGTACGGTAAGCTAAGTTGTAAAAATCTTTCAGCAACAGGTTGTTTGCACCGTTTTGTACAAATTTAAGTTTTTTGGTATAGATAGAGTTACCCAATAATAAGCTACCGGTAAAATCACCTATCTTATGTTTAAAGTTCAGGAACAAGTCGCCTTGTAAACGAGAGTAGCCGTTACCGGTACCGTCGCCAAATACATCGGCATCGGCAACACTGCCTGGTTTAAATTTAACCTGCGAAGCGATGTTACCTGTACGGTAAGTATTACCATCAGCATCGGTATAAGTATCGGCAATTGCATAAGGGCTAAAATCAACCTGTGCATTTGTTGCCCTGTACTGCTGCCAGCCGTAAGATGCAGACACCTTATATGAAGCCTCGAACCATTTTACCGGGTTAATCGAGATAGTTGCGTTACCGATAAGGGCGTCTTTACGGGTTACCTGGCGCGAGTTAACTGTTTGCCAGTATGGGTTTGGATAGTATGCGTTGTAAAAACCATCAACGCTGCCATACCTGCTGTTCAGATCTTTATAATCTGTTAAAGGCGCGTTAGCTTGCTGGTTAAGTACGTTCCAGTAAAAACCACGACCCTGGAAAAAGTCAGGACCCGAAACGCTTGTATTGGTTTGAGTGTACTGAACACGGTAATCAGTTTTGAAGATACCATAGTTTCTTGAACCGGCTACAGTGATACCATCGCGGCGGTTCCTGTCGTTAGGTACCACGCCTTTAGTATATACATCCTGTGCCGAGAAGAAGAAAGTACCTTTATCATCACCGTATTGGTAAGAGATATCATTTTGCTCGGTTAAGCCGGTGTTAAATACGGCTAAACGAGGATCTTTACCGGTTGATGAATATTTAACCATAGGAGTTGAACCATCAGAGCGAGGTGCACCCAGTGGTACAGTTGAACCATCAAATAACGGACCAAATGATTGGTTTTCGTAAGGCACATAACCGTAAGCACCGGTTAAAGGATCGATGATCTCGCCTGCGCCACCGCCAAACTGCCTTTGCAGTTTTGGGAAGTAAGAGAAATTTTCAACCTGTGTTGTGTTGCTGTAAGTAACAGTTGGTACGCCGCCACCACGTTTGGTAGTTACCAAAACCACACCGTTCGAACCTTCAGAACCGTAAACAGCCGATGCACCGGCACCTTTAAGTACGGTAATGTTATCGATATCGTTAGGGTTGATCTGGTTAAGGAAGGCATTACTTACCGGTGTACCGTCAACAACAATCAGCGCCTGGTTGTTACCGTTGATACTCCTGTTACCACGTAATACGATACGGGTATCCGGGTTAACGCCGTTGTTTACCGTGTTTACCTGCAAACCTGCAATTTTACCGGTTAAACCGTTAGCAGCGTTGGTAACCTTAGCTTCGGTTAACAATTTATTGTCAACGTTTGTTGAAGCATAACCAACAGCCCTGGCTTGCTTTTTAACACCAAGGGCGCCCTGCACAACAACCTCACCAAGTTGTTTGCTGGCACTAACCAAAACAACATTGAAAGTTAAACGCTGCCCTGAAGCAATTTCCTGTGTTTCGTAGCTGATGAACGAGAAAACAAGGGTTGCATTTGCCGGGATGCTGAGAGAGAATTTACCGGCTGCGTTGGTTTGGGTTCCGATGGTAGAACCTTTCACCTTTACTGTTACTCCCGGGATGGGTAGGCCGTCGTCTTTGGCCGTAACCGTACCAGTAACTGTACGGTTTTGCGCGAATACCTGTGTTATAGACAACACAAGCAAGCACAAACTTACGAGTAGAAGTTTTTTCATTTCGCTAATAATAAGATCAGTTAATAGTTAATTAATCATAAAAGTAATGTTACATTATCAAAAAGTCAAGTAATTTCTAACAAAAGCGTATTTTTTTTTCAAAAAATCAATCTAAAGCTAAAAAATTAATAATTATAGTACTATGTATTGCATAATACAATCTTAAACATATATCTTTGTATTATGATCGTAGAAAACACTCAAACCCAAATGAGGAAAGGCATACTGGAGTACTGCATTCTTTCCATCATAGCTAAGGGCGAAACATATGCATCAGACATCATTGCTGAACTTAAGAAAGCCCAACTGCTTGTAGTTGAGGGTACTCTGTATCCTCTTTTAACCCGCCTAAAAAATAACGGCCTGCTCACTTACAACTGGGTCGAGTCCATTTCCGGGCCTCCCCGAAAGTACTATGTCCTGTCTGACGAGGGCCGGTCGGTGCTTGAACAATTGGATAAAACCTGGCAGGAACTGGTATTTGCCGTGCAAACAGCTATCGGCGAGAGAAAATAAAAAAACCTAAAATTTAAAACACTCATGAACAAAACAATCATCATAAATATTAACGGCATGGTTTTTCACATTGAAGAAGATGCCTACGAGGTACTGAAAAACTACATGACCGATGTAAAGCGTCATTTTTCAACCTCAGAAGATAGCCTCGAGATCACAACCGACATTGAAAACCGTATTGCCGAAATGTTTAACGAGATCCTGGCTGCCGAAGCCAGGCAGGTTATTGTGGATGCCGACGTAAAAAAGGTGGTAGAGCAAATGGGCTCGGTACAGGATTTTGAAACCGCAGAAAACGATGCTAAAGATCCGCGTAATCCATTTTCTTCATATAACACCGAACGCCGCAGGCTTTTCCGCGATCCGGACGATCATTTGGTAAGCGGCGTTTGCGCAGGTATTGCCAATTACTTTGATATCAGCCCGGTATGGGTGCGCCTGGCCTTTGCTATCCTGGTACCTTTTGCCGCCATCGGCCTTATTATATATACTATATTATGGATGGTAGTGCCCAAAGCCATCACCCGCGCCGACCGCATGGCTATGAAAGGCGAAAAACAGGACCTGAAAGGTTTTAAAAAGAACTTTGAGGAAGAGTTAAGCACCGTACGCGGAAACCTGCAAAACTTAAAACACGAAGCAAAACCATTTATATACCAGCTGCGCGATTTGTTAAGTGATATTTTTCATCATCTGGCCGCTTTTATCAGAGGTACCGGTAATATAGTGGGTAAAATTATTGCTGCCGCTATTTTAATAGGCTGTTTCGGGATGGCTGTGGCGCTTATCATATCGTTAATCGGGTTGTTTGCCGCCGGTAACATGGGGATCTATAATGTATTCCCTTTTAATATTGCCAATCACCAGGCCAACGGTATATTTATGGTAGCAGGCTTCCTGTTATTATCTATCCCATTGCTTGCCATCATTTTAATGACCATTGGGTTTATATTTAAAAAGGTATCCTTCAACCGTTCTATCGGCACTACCTTATTATGTATCTGGCTGGCATCTTTGGGCGCAGTAACGTATTATGGTATAAAAACCGCAGCCAACTTTCGCGAGGGCGGCAGGTTTACCCAAACCATTAAACTGAAACCAACAACCAATAATGTTTATTACCTGCGCTTAAATGATACCAAATATTTAAGCAATGAGGATAGCACCCGCCTGCGCATTAATGATCGCTTTAAAGGCATGATCATACTGGATGATGATTTTAACGGATCGGACGGACCGTATCACAGTGTAAATATTGATATTGAAAAAAGCGATGTGGCCCAGCCAACCCTGGTTGAAACCTTCAGCGCCCGCGGTACCGACCTGGAAGATGCACTTACCAACGCCCGCGCCGCCACCTACCGTTTTGACCAGAGAGATTCGGTACTGAACTTTGATCGCCATATTTCAACCCCTAAAGGCTTTTTATGGAGAGGGCAGGAAGTTCATTTAACCTTAAAACTGCCGCTTAACGCCAAAGTAATTATTGACGATAAGCTTGATCGTAACTTAAACTTCAACTTGTACGAGTGCAAAACCACCAACAATAATGACCAGGGCAGCACCGCCGAGTTTGTGATGACAACTACCGGTCTCGAATGCAAAATATCGCCGGTGGTTGCCGCCAAAGCAAAAGCCGATAGCCTTAAGGCCATCGCTGCGGATACTGCCCGTACAGAGTAAACCGTAAAAACAACCTGCCTGTGAAAACCATTTTAAAATATATAAGCCTGCTAATTTTTAGCGGGCTTATTATACCTTTTTATTACCAGTTTAAAGGAGTTGATGCCGTGGTAAAAAGCAACTGCGTTGGGCGCATTGCTACTCATCCCTCAACAGCTGATAACCTGCTTGTTACTTTCCGGATAATTAAAGAATTGGCAAAAAATTTTACTCCGGTATTAAAAAGTGAAAATAATCTGTAACCAAAGCACCGGTTTTTGCATCTTAATGTAAAAAGCAACACAATCACCAACCGGGTAATCCGGAAATATAAATTTCGATACTGTTAAAAAAATGGCGCAAAGCCAGGTGGAATTGTTTTGCCTTAATTTTTAAATCATAAAACAAGGAAACAATGAAAACAACTGCCTATATCTCATAAATACTAAACACCCAAGCCCCAAGCCGGTAAACAAGCCGGAATAGCAAAAAACTTATTTACAACACAAAAAAAGAAGCAGGCGCTTCTTTGTGGCATCGCTTTGCCTTTACAATCTAAAACTATAAAAAAATGAAATCCATCATACACAACATATTTTTCACACTTCTGCTTGTTGCTATCAGTTGGAGTGCATCTTTTGCCCAGCAGGCCAAGCCCGCGGCAAAGGTATCAGGCTCGCTGGTAAACGAGCAGGGTAAACCGCTTGATTATGCCTCGGTAAGTCTTTTGCGCGCTTCCGACTCAACCCTGGTTAAAGGTGCGCTGAGCAACGATGCCGGTGTTTACGTTTTTGATAACATTAAAGCCGGCAATTATGTAATAAAGGCTACCGTTGTAGGCTATAAAAAAGCCGTAAGCAAGGCCTTCACCGTTGCCGAAAACTCAACCCACGTAACCGCCCCGGCCCTCAACATGCATGCGGGTGCCACCGAATTAAAAGGTGTAACCATTACCGCCAGCAAACCCCTGGTTGAACGCAAAATTGACCGCACCGTAATGAACGTTGAAAATAGCGTACTGGCGGCCGGCAACACGGCCATGGAAATTTTAGAACGCGCCCCCGGCGTTACCGTTGATAAGGATGATAACATCAGCCTGAAAGGCAAGCAGGGCGTAACCGTAATGATTAATGATAAGCTTACTTACCTAACGGCAGCGCAGCTGGCTACCCTGCTGCGCTCTACCGATGGTAATACCATTAAATCTATCGAGATCATTACCAATCCATCGGCCAAGTACGATGCCGCAGGTAACTCGGGCATTATCAACATCAAACTGAAAAAGAATACCCAATCGGGCACTAACGGCAGCATTACTGTTGGCGGGGCTAAAAGCCAGTACTGGCGCGATAACAGCAGCCTTAACCTTAACCACAAGCAAGGTAACCTTAACGTGTTTACCTCATTAAGTAGGGGCGATAACAAACGCGGGCACGATATAGGCATTAACCGCATCATCAGCGATTCGTTGGGCAATAAAACCTATTTCAACCAAAAATCGGATATGCCAAGCGTTAATCATTATAACAATTACCGCCTCGGTGCCGATTATGATCTTACCTCTAAACATACCATCGGCTTTGTGGTAAGCGGCTACTCCAACAGCGGAAAAGATCTGAACGACAACACTACTATAATAGGTAAACAATTTGGCGTGGCCGATTCGTCATTGCGTACCACATCGGATATCCGCCAAACCTATAAAAACTTTGCGCTTAATCTTAACGACAGGCTTAAACTGGACACCAGCGGACAGGAATTGAGCATTGACCTGGATTACTCGAAATTTAAAAACAACTCGAACGCGATGTACAATACTGACTATTTTTTACCGGATGGCAGTAAACAGCACGATCCGCAGATGTTGCGTAACCAAACCCCATCAACCATCAGTATTTATACGGGCAAAGCCGATTATGCCAAACCGCTTACCAAAACCATTAAGCTGGAAGCCGGCGTAAAATTCAGCAGTGTTAAAACCGATAATGATTTGCAGGCGCAAATTTTTGCTAACGGTGCCTACAGAAACGATAGTACGCGTACCAACCGTTTTATTTACGACGAAAAAATTAACGCCGGATACCTGAACCTGAACAAGCAGTTCAAAAAGTTTTCTATACAGATAGGTATCCGCGCCGAGCAAACCCGTTCAACCGGTAACCTTATTGGCAGCACGCCGGTGAAAAGGAGTTATTTAAACTGGTTCCCGAGCGCATTCATCAACCAAACCATTAATGATAAAAACGAGGTGAGTTTTTCTTACAGCCGCCGTATCGATCGCCCGGGTTATGATGATCTGAACCCATTTGTTTATTACCTGGATCCATACACCTACTCGCAGGGTAACGCATTCCTTAATCCGCAATACACGCAAAACTTCGAGTTTAACTATACCTATAATAAAACCGTTAACGTAAGCCTTGGTTACAGCCACACCACCGATGCTATTACCGAACTGATTTTAACCGAAGGCAAGCGCTCGTTCGAAACGCACCAGAACCTGCAAACACAAACCGCTTACAACATTAACGTTAATACACCTTTTACCATCACCAAATGGTGGGAAGGTAACGTAAACCTCACTTCATTCTACCTCGGCTTTAAATCAGACACGCTGGCCGGGCAAAAATTTAACGACGGGCAGTGGGCTTTCCAGGGCCGTGCTACGCAAACCTTTAAATTTGCAGGCTACCGTTTTGAAGTGATGGGCGACTACCAATCACCTTTAACTTATGGTATTTATAAAATAAGACCGCGTTATTCGGTTGATATGGGCATCAGCAAATCATTTATGGAGAAGAAATTCAACATCAAGGCATCATGCGATGACATTTTTAATATTCGCCGCAATGATTTAAGCAGCCAGGTGGTTAATAATAACTTTGTTATTAAACAGAAAAACGACACCCGCGTGATGCGCCTTACCTTTACCTATAATTTTGGCAACAGCGCCATCAAAATGCGCCAGCACCGCAGCGGTGCCGATGATGAAAAGGGCAGGGTGAAAGGGAATAATTAGTTAGCAGTTGCCGGTGGGCAGTTTGCTTGGCTACAAAAAAAAGAGGCCGGTCATCAGTCATGACCGGCCTCTTTTTTCTTGTGATTATCCCGATGCCTGACAGAACGTAAGTTCGGGGCAGGGAAACAATTGATGTCCTTTCGATCGAACGGCGGAGAATTGCTATAAAGGAGTGAGGAGAAATTTTCTACGCCGTGCATAACCGCTTTGCATGGCGTAGAAGATTTCTCTTTCGCGCCATCCCACAACCTCCCCGTCGCTCTATCGAAATGACATTTTTTATTAATGGGAGTTGATTTCCCTTATTCTGAACTTAGTCAGCTACCGGAAGATTTCTGATTGAATTATTTAATCGCCAATCCCGTGTTTCTGAAAATGAAGCCGTTAAACAACCTGCAATTCAAAAACCATCGCATAGCAAAAGGCCTTACCGAAAATTGCTTTCAGAAAGGCCTTTTAATTTTTTATATGCTGCTAAGCAGCGAGGTAATTAAACGCGTTTTGATTTGATACGGGCAGCTTTGCCGGTAAGGGCACGCAGGTAGTAAAGTTTTGAACGACGAACTTTACCTACGCTGTTAACCTCAATCTTGTCGATGTTTGGAGAGTTAACAGGGAAGATACGCTCAACGCCAATACCATTTGATACTTTGCGTACAGTAAAAGTTTCAGTTACACCAGTACTGTTGCGCTGAATAACAACACCTTGGTAAACCTGAACACGTTCTTTATTTCCTTCTCTGATTTTATAGTGAACACTTACAGTATCACCAGCTTTGAAGGTTGGAAGCTGCTTTTTTTCTACTGATTGCTCTTCAACAAATTTTACTAAATCCATGATTTTAAGCTCTTAATGCGATTTTTAGCCCGTAAAAATCGGATTGCAATATTAGGCATTTTTTTCATTAAATAAAAACCAAATTTAAAAATTTCCACATTTAGTTTTTTTATTAACAAACATCTGCGGTTTTTAGGGTATTGCACACGATGGCTACGCTGTTCCGGGCTGCGATTTTCGCTCGGTAAAGTATGCGATAAGGGTGTACGCCAATCCGCTTAAAAGCAGGTTAAATATAGCATTGATAAGCATATCGCCCACCGAATTTGAATGTTTGCCGATAATTACCGAGGCAATCGCCGCGTAAGTTACCGCTATTGTTAATATAACCCAGCCAATTATTGATACCGGCAGGTAAATGATCCCTTTACGGGTAAACCAGTTTAGTTTCATGATGATTTAATTTTTAATGGAGATGTTTTCTGTCATGGCGAAGGCGAGAAATGCGAATAATATACCCAGGCTGATAAGGATTAATATAATATTCCACAGCTTCAGCCTGATGCTGATGTTGAGTTCTTTAGCCATACGCCGGTTAGGGTCGATTTGCTTAACGCCAACATGGATAATGGATAGCAGGTTGATGATAATGCATACTACGGGCAATATAAATAGTACAATAGGGCCGGTGTAGTTAATGTACGGCACTTTTTCAAGCTGTATCATCACACCAAACATCGAACTGAACCAGTTGGTGTTTGGGTGGAAGTAATAATATAAAAATACGCATATCATAAAATAGCACGGCAGTATTACCAGCCATAAGCCCAACGCAGCAGAACGGCTGGCATTCATAATCGCCATTTTTACCAGTTGCTGGTGTTGGGATGGATTTACATCGGGTACTTTTAGGTTTTCCATTTGTTTTAAAAATTCGTCCTGATTTTTCATGTTAATTACCCTTATAATGCATTAATTGATTTTGGTTGCAATGCTTAAAGCATATTTCTTAATTTTTCAAGCCCGCGCGATAGCAGCGATTTTACCGTGCCCTCGTTTTTATCCAGTATCTCGCTGATTTCGGTATTGCTTTTCTGTTCAAAATAGCGCAGGGCTATTACCTCCTGGTATTTGATATCCAACTTCAGCAGGTTTTGGCGGATGCGGTTATATTCATCAAAGGCTTTGAGTTCCTGTTCTATTATTTCGCGCTCGTTGCCGGCGTGGTCATGCAGTAGTTTTTCCATCTGCGGGTTTTCGAGCAGTTGCTGTAACGATTCGGGTTTGTATTTGCTGGCGCGATAGTATTGGTTAAGCTCGTTGGTGGCAATGCGGTAAAGCCATGCTGAAAGACTGATGCCCTTCCATTTAAACAAACCGATTTTTAAAAAAGCTTTCAGAAATGTTTCGGCGGCAATATCGCGGGCCAAATCGTAATCGCCGCAACGGCGCATCACGTAACCAAAAACCGGCTTATACCAACGGTCAAACACCTGCCCGAAAGCAGCCGGATCGGTTCGGCATTGTTCAATAAGCTGGGCTTCGTTATGGCTTGGGTTCATAGCTGCAATGCCACTATAATGCACGATGCATTATTTGGTTGCAAACTAATTTAAGGTTTTTGGGTGAATGGTTGATTGGGTGAGTGGTTGATTAGGAGAATGGTTGTTTTGTCTGAACTCGAATTTGGGGGAATTATTGAAATTTTTAGAATTTGCTCAGCATTCTGTAAATTCTTTAATTCTAAAAATTCCGGTTCAGACAAAACAACCATTCACTTAATCCAACCTAATCAATTACTCACCAAAAAAATAACTACTCACCTTCCCCCAACAAATCAGGCCTTCTCAGCCTCGTCCGCTCCAGCGCCTGTTCGTGACGCCATTTTTCTATTTCGGGGGTGTTGCCGCCTAACAGGATGTCGGGCACTTTGTGGCCGTTCCAGTCGGCGGGGCGGGTGTATACAGGGGCATCCAAGAGATCATCCTGGAAGGAATCCGACAGGGCCGATGTTTCGTCGCTCAGTACGCCCGGGATGAGCCTCACTACGGCATCAACCAGTACCGCGGCGGGTAGTTCACCGCCCGAAAGCACATAATCGCCTATCGAGATTTCGCGGGTTACATAAATATCACGGATGCGCTGATCTATCCCCTTGTAATGGCCGCAAAGTATAATGATGTTTTTTTTGATGGAGAGTTGGTTGGCTATAGCCTGGTTAAGGGTTTCGCCATCTGGGCTCATAAAAATGATCTCGTCGTATTCCCGTTCTGATTTTAGCTTTTCAATACAGGCTGCAAAAGGCGGAATGGTCATTACCATGCCGCTGCCGCCGCCGTAAGGATAATCATCCACGCTTTTTTGCTTATTGGTAGCATAGTCGCGCAGGTTATGGACTACAATTTCAGAAATACCTTTTTTTTGCGCACGCTGTAAAATTGAGTGAGCAAAAGGACTTTCGAGCAAACCGGGCAAAACAGAGATGATATCAAAACGCATGCGCAAAGATAATAAATCAATATGCAGATATGCGGAGATCAAATTTGCGAATGCGGGGGAGGAATAGTTGGCCTACGAAAGTGAAACTGTAACTCCCGGTTGTGATTTTTGCCGTGATTTAAGCCAATAAAAAAGCGGAATAAACAAAAGCGGCACGGAAGCCATGCTAATATATTGCACTGCAAGATAGTTGATGCCGTAAACGGCCCATGTTAGCACAATAAATAAGCTATAATTAAAACCTACACTTATAAGCATAGCCTTTAACCTGATGGGCTCGATCAACTCACCTTTTGTTTGGTCGCCAGAGCCGACCCATATCAAAATTGCCGGTAATAAAATGAAAATTGCATAGTCGAGCGCTTTTATTTTAATAAGATCTAATGAAGCACCAAGGATATAGGTGAGCAATATAATGGTGATTGCTTTGGCCGCTAAGACCAACGGGCGGAATGAAATATAGTATGGCTTCGGGCTCTGTTTATTACAGTAATACAAATAGTAAAATCGTAATAGATAGGTGATGAATAAAATAACCAGATTGTTATTGTTTATGAAAACGAGAACAGGCGTATCGTATTGTTGGATAAAATCAATTTGGAATAACCCGGAATTGAAGACGATTAACAATGCCGACTCAGAAACCCCCTCGACTAAAACGGCCCAAAACAATGCGCTAAGCCTCAGTTTAAGTGTTTGATCGTTTTCGTTTTTTAACTTGCTGAGGCCAATAAAAAACAGTCCGAAGATTAAAAGAGTAGTTGCTATTTCATCCGTCATATTGTGATCGCCAATAGCCGCCATAGCGCCTCGTCGCCTTCCTCCATGATAATTCAAAAAGGGGATAACATAGTCGGCAAACTCAAACAGTACACCAATTACCAGCGAGGGAATAACCAGGAAAAATCCGATAAATTTAAAATAGCGGGGCAGTAACATATTGTGATCGGTTTATAATTAAAGCATTAACGAACTGTTGTACAATATCGTATAACAGTTCGTTAATGCCTTTATCCTCCGTGCTGATAAATTCCCCATAAATTACCGGCCGGATCCGTAAAGTGAGCGGTAATTTCGGATGATTCCTTGTCTACCGGTTTAATAATTATCCCGCCGTTAGCTTCTATTAATTTAACAGCTGTTGCGGCATCATCAACCATAATAGATATCAGCAAGCCAGCCTTGCCCATTGGTTCCCTGCCGGTTACCCACATGCCGCTTACTTCGCCGACGACGTCATCAAAGGCCGCGAAGCCGTGATTATCCGTTCGCACATTCCATCCAAAAACAGTTTCAAAAAACTTTGCCGAGGTTGGTATATCAATGGCCGGGATCTCGATGTAGCAGATCTTGCCGTTACCGAAAGTAGGTTGCTTCGCCATATTGCGTGTTTTATCTTGTTAACTGATTTTTTACAGCTTGCTTCTCTGCGCCTATATCGCTTTCTCAATCATCCACCTGTGCCCAAAGGGGTCAACAAAATCGCCCTGGCGGTAGCCGTAATCATAATCCTGTACCTCCGAGGCAACTTTAGCACCGGCTTGCCTTGCCTGCTCCATTACCGCGTGCACATCATCAACAAAAAGACCGATGGTTACGCTTGTGGCTTTAATGGTATCGGGGCAAAGTACGGCCGTGCGCTCTGTTTCTTCGTGCAGGTGGAATAGGGTGCCATTTATCGATAATTCGGATACGTGGATGCTGCCGTCATCATTACTGAAACGGCGCAGCTCGACAGCGCCTAAGGCGTTAATATAAAAACTAATGTCAGTTACGCCATGCGGAATGGCCAACTGTGGTGCGAAAGCTGGTTTTGTTGCCATGGTTATATGGGTTTGGTTAATCTTCTTCGTCCAGGCTAAAAATTTCCTCAACCGGCTTGCCAAATACACGGGCTATTTTTAAAGCCAGCACGGTTGATGGTACGTACCTGTTGCTTTCGATGGTATTGATGGTTTGCCGCGATACGCCTATCAGTTCGGCCAGTTCGGCCTGGGTTATGTTTTTGATGGCCCGCTCCACCCTGATGTTGTTTTTCATATCTGCCCCTCTTCCTTATTGATAAGACGGTTGTTTTGAAAAATTTTCCACCTGAAACGCACGATGAAAAAAACCAGCGGCACCAGTAAATTTAAAAATAAAATATGTTCGGTGTCTTTACTTAATATTAAACTCACTACCAAAAGTATATAATTTACATAAATGGCCCATTGCAATGAGTCGAGGCGAAGCTGAAAAATCTGTTCGTCTTCAATGCGCTCTTTAGCGAAGGCGATAAAGAATAAACCGATAGCCATAAGTAATGTGGTGAGCATAAAAAAGAGGTGATGGCTGTTGAACAGGTCTTCGTTTACCGGTTCATCCTGAGTATTGAAGCCGAGGTCTCTTTTAAACATCACAATAGGAATATGGATCAGGAACAGCGCAAGGCCGAGGTATCTGAACCAAAGCGGAAATAAAAAGCGTGATTTCATGATATTGCCCCCTTCACTTCGGTAGTTAATCCTTTGTTTAATAAAAATATCTTCCATCTGAAACGGATAATGAAGAACACCAGCAGGGTTAATACATTATACATGGTAAACATCAGGAAACCAATCCCATAAGCTACAAAAATCAGAACCGCGAACACCGAGTAGTTTACATAAACCGCCCATTGCAACGAATCGGAGCGAAGTTGAATGATGTGCTCGTCTTCCACACGTTCTTTTGAAAACGCCAAAAGGATCAGGCCGGATAATACCATGAATAGCTGGACCTCATCGTCAAAATTTTCATCCAATATGCTGCCTGTAAGGCTTTGTAACGATTTTGGAAGGTTATGCCATACGAGGATTTCTTTGGTGCTGTTTTGCGAATAAATATAAAATGCCAATCCTCCTAAAAATAAGAGCAACCCTAAAAAGCGGGCTTTTGCCGGAAATAAAAAACGTGATTTCATGATTGTAAAGTTTGATTTACCAAATGTAAAATAAACTTTACAAATGTCAAATATATTTGACAAAATATTTTGCACCCAATTTTAAACGAAAAATGCCCGTGGAGACACGGGCATTAGTGTAGCATCATGCTTCTTTATTCTAAAAGTCTCGCTTCTAAAATCTATCCTTCCAAATAAATATCCAGCAAGCCTTCGGGCAGGTCAACATAAATTTCACCACCTTCAACATCAATACCTTTAATAATCTCCAGGTTAAGCGGAAACATCACTTCTTTGTTTTTGTACTCAACTGTAGCTATCAGTTGTTGAGGATACTCCTGTACGCTCAGGATCTCGCCCAATTCGCCGTGCGTCTCGTCGATAGCGATAAAACCTTCTACATCGTTTAGAGTAAACTCTTCTTTCTTTTTCTTCGGCTTTAATTTATTGGGTAGATAGATATCACGCTTTACCAGCGGCAACGCTTTTTCGATGGTATCAACATCCTCCAGGTTTAAATAAGCGTTATTTTTTTGCAGGTATTTGATGGATGATACAAAATAAGGGATCAGCTTGCCTGCAATATCAATAAATACAGCATTAAATTTGATAGCCTCGATGCCATCAAAATCTACGTAGATCTGCAACTCGCCTTTCAGGCCTTTGGTTTTTAAAACGCTGCCAATCCTGAAATGATCTTCAGTTTTCATTTAAAAATATTTTAAACAACAATGGCGAAGCTGTTTGCTTCGCCATTAGTTAGATTTAAGAAATCAAGACGTAAGATGCAAGACAGGAACTGCCAATTTGCTCTTATGCTTGCTTCAAATAAATTATTCTGCGCTTTCGGTGTTTTCAGCAGCTTCTTCTGTAGCGGCTTCAGTTTCTTCGGCAACAGGAGCGTTTTTAGCGGCGATAGCAGCAGCTTTTTCTTCGCTCTTTTTAGCTTCGGCAGCTAATGCAGCTTTGCGGGCCTCATCTTTAGCTACGTTAAGGCTGGTTTTTTTACCGGTGATTTTGCCTTCTTTCTGGTCAAGCCATTCAGCAAATTTGGTTTCAAGTTGCTCTTCAGTTAAAGCACCTTTTTTAACACCACCTTGTAAGTGTTTTTTGTAAAGCACACCTTTGTATGAAAGGATAGCACGACAAGTATCGGTAGGCTGGGCACCGTTATTAACCCAATCTAAAGTTTTGTCGAAGTTGATGTCGATAGTTGCGGGGTTAGTGTTTGGGTTGTATGAACCTAAACGCTCAATGAAGCGTCCATCACGTGGAGCGCGTGAGTCTGCTACCACGATGTAATAAAAAGGTTTACCTTTTTTACCGTGTCTTTGTAGTCTGATCTTAGTTGCCATTGTAAATTGTTATGTATTCAACATTATCCCCGGAGTTCTTTCTGCGGGGATGCAAAGGTATAAATAATTATTAATATTAAAAATGATTGATAATTAATTGTTTGTGGTTGTTTTTGGGATGAGTGGTTGATTGGGTTGATTAGGTGAGTGGTTGTTTTTGTTTGGGAGAATGGTTTGCCCTGCCGTTATTAAAAACTTAACATTGCAATCAATTAAAAAAATTGCATTTTACCACCATGAGCATCAACCGTAAAACACGTATAGCTATTGATATGGATGAAGTTATTGCCGATACCATCGGCAAATTCATCACCATGTATAAGGAGCGCCATGATGAAGATTTTTCGATGGGCAATATGGAGGGCAAAGAGTTTAGAGAAATCCTGCCTCCGCACCTGAGCGAAACATTAAGAGTATATATTAACGAGCGCGGTTTTTTCAGGGATATACCGGTAATGCCCGGTGCGCAGGAAGTAGTAAGGGCCCTGCATGATAAGTATGACGTATACATAGCCTCGGCAGCTATGGAGTTTAAATATTCGCTGGAGGATAAGCAGGCCTGGCTGGAGGAGCATTTTCCGTTCATCTCCTGGACCAACATCATCTTCTGCGGACATAAAATACTGGATGTGGATATTATGATTGACGACCGGATTAAAAACTTCGCCACTTTTAACGGGCGCAAAATACTGTATACATCCCCGCACAACATGCTGCTTACCGATTATGAACGGGTAAATACCTGGCAGGAAGTTGCAGCTAAATTATTGTAACAGTAGCATTTGTAATTTAAAAAAACATTATAACTTTATACTGTCCCCCCCCTTGTTTTGTGCATGTTAAACCCAGTCACAACCGGAAAGTATAGTTGTACAATTGTTTTTGATCTCAGCCGGCAAAATTACTTGGTTGTTAGCGATAGCTTTTGCGATATTTTTGGGGTAGATGAAAACCACCTCAAGCAAAATAATGATTTTTTAAATGGCTTGATCGCTCCGGAAACGCACAGCCAAATCCGGGAACTTACGCAGGCGCTTACCTGCGGGCAAAGCGTTGTTTTAAACTACAGCCCTACAACCAATAATCGTCATTTAACCGAAACCCGCAGGCTTGTTAGCGATGCCATCACCGGCAACAGTATATTAATAAGTGAAATAGCCGAAACGCAGATCCCCGCCCAGGAAACAGAGGATATCAGGACCGAGCAGTTTTTAAATTCGCTGATAGATTCGCAAACCAATTTCCTGATCAGGATTGATACCGGGGGGAATTTTACTTTTATCAATAAACAGTTCAGCAAAACCTTCGGCTACAGCAAAAGCGAAATTATCGGCCAGCATTTTTCTAAAACAACCATACCCCAGGAGCTGTATCTCTGTGAAGAAGTTTTTGCCAACTGCCTCAGCAACCCGGGCAAAATTGTAAAGCTTATTCATAAAAAACCCGATAAGCAAGGCTTTTTGCATGATACCGAGTGGGAATTTATTTCGATAGTTGATGAAAGCGGCAAGGTTATCGAAGTGCAGGGGATAGGCCAGGATATAACTGTACGGTTCCAGGCTCGCGAAGAAGCCATGCGTATAAAAAACAGCATGGAAGCGCTCATTAATAATACCGAAGATCATATCTGGTCGGTTGATAGGGAAAAGCGCTTTGTGTACATGAACCAGGCCTATATCAACCAGGTTACTTACCTAACCGGCGTTGAGCCGCAACGTGGCGAGTACTCTTACAAGCACGCCGGCTACACACAACAAATAATTGACGATTGGAATGTTTACTACCAGCGTGCTTTGGATGGCGAGCGTTATACCATAGTTAATGCAAGCATCGACCCGCAGGGAGGCCGGCGTTTATACTTTGAGGTAAGTTTTAACCCTATTTATACACAAAAAGGCGAAATTATTGGCGTGGGCTGCTTAGGTCACAACATCACCAACCGCCTTAAAACCCAGCAGGAATTGCTTAACCAAAACGAGCGCCTCCGTAATATAGCCTCCCTAAGTTCGCATGAATTACGCCGACCGGTGGCCAGCATGCTCGGGCTCATCAGCCTGATAGATCGCGAAAACTTTTTCAATCCCGACAATGAGGATATTATCGGCCATATACTAACCGTTAGTAAGGAAATTGACGAGGTGATCAGGCTGATTGTGGATAGTACGTTTATTAAATGAGGGGGTGATGCAGATGTTTAAAACAAACAAAAAAGAATGGAAAGGTGCGATTCCCTCCCTTGGGAGGGCGGAGGGAAGAGTTTCTACGATAGGCCTCACCGTCCAGGATTATCAAACTCTAATTAAAACATGGAAATCGAATATTTAAAGCAACTAAATAATTGTCCTTCAGTTATTAGACCAAGCGGCTATGAAGCAAAGCTTAAACCCATATCTATGGATGAAATCATTAGCCTGGAAAAAACATATAACAATGGTAATCCATTCCCAAAAGCTTTAAGAGAATTGTTATACTTAGCAGGTAAAAGATGCTATGTATTAGCTTACTATAGTGATAGCCAGGCAGAAATGCAGGAAATGGCACGAGAAGATCTGGCCGATTATGAACTAAGCATACCGAGGCCATTTTATGTGGTAGATGTTTATAATGCCCACGATCAATTTTTATTCATATACTTAGACGAAGGGAAAGATAACCCCACTTTGTATGAAGCGGTATTTGAAGGAGATCCCAGAGGATGGGTTCATTCATTAGATTGCTCATTGGCTGGATTTATAGGTTCGCAGCTTTCAAGTTATTTGAGGGGCGAAAATCCATTTTAAATGATTTGCGCCCTTCCGCAGTTGTTTGTAACAATATCAACAACGGCGCTGGACTTCCACTAAACAAGATTTATTGTAAACCCATCAAAACAAAACAGCCCCGGATATTAATACCGGGGCTGTTTCTTTTATCGTTTTAACTGAAATTACATCGATAACATCTCAACCAGCTTAATCATGTTAGGATCAATGCCCTGGTGGTGTTTAATAGCATGCTCAAAAGGTGTGTAAGCTACTTCGCCATTAATTAAGCCGATCATTTCGTTGCGGTGGCCATCGCGCAGGGCCTCAACGGCTGCTGCGCCAACACGGCTGGCCAATACCCTATCCATACAGCTTGGCGCGCCGCCGCGTTGTATGTGGCCTAAAATAGAAATGCGGGTATCGTAATTAGGGAATTTCTCTTGTACTAAACGGCCAACTTCAAAAGCGCCACCGGCGGTATCATCACCTTCGGCAACAATTACAATGCGCGATGTTTTATCTTTACGGCCAAACTCCAGGCGGTTAAACAAACCTTCCAAACCGGTTTTACTTTCAGGAATCAGGATGGCTTCGGCCCCGGTAGCGATACCGGTGCGCAGGGCAATCAGGCCCGAATCGCGCCCCATTACCTCAACAATAAACAACCTGTCGTGCGATTCGGCGGTATCGCGAATTTTATCTACTGCATCTACAACGGTATTGATGGCGGTATCATAACCGATGGTGAAATCGGTACCTACCAAATCGTTATCAATGGTGCCGGGCAAACCTACAACCGGGATATCAAATTCGTTTCCAAAAACTTTGG
Organism: Mucilaginibacter celer; assembly: GCF_003576455.2. Taxonomy (NCBI): domain Bacteria; kingdom Pseudomonadati; phylum Bacteroidota; class Sphingobacteriia; order Sphingobacteriales; family Sphingobacteriaceae; genus Mucilaginibacter; species Mucilaginibacter celer. Next base: position 6,069,756 of record NZ_CP032869.1, on the reverse strand, counting down.
CGCCGGTAAAAGTACCATCGCCACCAATGGCTACAAGGGCGTCAACTTTATGTTTTACAAGCTGTTCGTAAGCATTTTTACGACCTTCGGGAGTGCGGAAGTTATCGCAGCGCGCGGTTTTTAAAATAGTGCCGCCGCGTTGAATGATGTTTGATACCGATTTGCGGTTCATGGGTACAAACTCGCCTTTACCCATGCCATCATAGCCACGGCGGATACCCGTGACCTCGATGCCATAATACATAGCAGCGCGTACTACCGCCCTGATGGCGGCATTCATACCCGGTGCATCACCACCTGATGTAAAAACGCCGATATTTTTGATCTGAGTCATTTTTTTGTTGCGGTTATGATATAGGTTTCCCTATTCATAACTTAATTAGGGTTATAAATATTGTTCGCTAATTAAACGCCGCCAACCAATAAAACGCGGCGTTTAATATTTTGCGCGAATTTACACTAATTTTTTACCCGATTATTATTTTTTATAGGCCGAAATGCCGCTATCTAAAAATTTAATGTATAGCGGGATGTGATATTCGGCAGGTAGCGGGGCTATCTCATTACCCGTAGCATCCTTTAACAGATTGCCTTCGCTATCCAGCATAACATAAAGTGGCTGCGAATTTGCGTTGAAACGTTTAGCCTCCAGATCGCTCCATTTACCACCAAGGGTTGTGATTTTTTTGCCGCTATAATCAGATGTAAACTGTTCGGCCACCGGCAAATCAGCTTTATCGTCAACTACCAGCTGTAACAATACAAAATCGTTTTTAATGCGACGGAAAACCTCCTTGTCCGACCATACATCGGCTTCCATTTTACGGCAGTTAACGCAGTTAAAACCGGTAAAATCTATTAATATCGGTTTGTGCAGGGCTTTTGATACCTGAAGGGCCTGGTCATAATCATACCATGCGTCAAGGCCCCTGGTTTTTATACTGGTGTAGTTTTCGGCATATTTTGGCTGCCCGATATTTGCAGGCAACGCTACGCTGGCTGAAGCCGGGCCTGCACTGCCAGAACCACCGTCGGGCACCGCTGAAAGGTTGAAATCCTGGGTGCCTTCGGGAGGTAAAAACGCGCTGATTGACTTTAAAGGAGCGCCCCATAAGCCCGGAACCATATAAATAACAAACGCGAATACTACGATTGCCAGGAAAGTGCGTGGAATAGTTAAAAATTTAACATCGCTATCGTGCGAAAATTTGATCTTGCCTATCAGATACAATCCAACAAGCAGGCCGATTGCAATCCACAGAGAAAGGAATACTTCCCTATCCAGCCAATGCCAGTGGTAAGCCAAATCTACATTTGATAAAAACTTAAGCGCGAAAGCAAGTTCCAGGAAGCCTAATACCACTTTTACGCTGTTAAGCCAACCGCCCGATTTAGGCAAAGTTTTTAATGCCGATGGGAATAACGCGAATATGGTAAACGGCAATGCTAATGCCAGCGAGAAGCCGAACATACCCATAGCCGGGCCTAACCTATCGCCTTTTGAAGCGGCGTCAACCAGTAATGTGCCTATAATTGGCCCGGTACATGAAAAAGAAACCACTACCAGCGTGGCTGCCATGAAAAATATCCCGGCAAGGCCACCCTTATCCGAGTTTTCATCCAGTTTATTGGCCAACGAGCTTGGCAGCGTAATTTCAAAAGCTCCCAAAAATGAGGCTCCGAATACCACCAGCAATAAAAAGAAGAAAATATTAAATATCCCGTTGGTTGCTAATTCATTCAAGGCATCTGAACCAAAGATGATCGAGATCAGCAAACCCAATGTAACGTATATTACAATAATAGACACCCCATAAATGAGCGACTGCATAACAGCCTTGCTTTTGTTGCCACTTTTTTTGGTAAAAAAGCTTACTGTTAAAGGCAGTAAAGGGTAAATACAAGGCAGGATTACCGCGGTAAAGCCCCCTATTAGGCCCTCAATAAAAATTTGCCAAAGTGTTTTTGGCTTTGCGGCCTTACTTTTTGATACGGAAGTTTTTGTTACCGCCTTTTTTGCCGCCTCGGCTTTTTTAACCGAATCCAGGTGCTTTTTCCTGATAGCAATACTGTCGGCAGCGGTAGGGATTGAGGTAAAATTAAGGTCGTTTGTTGATACTGTTGTATCGGCAGCCTTTTTCTGTACCGCATAAACCGGGTTTACCCCGGTTGCGGAAATAACAATAAGCGTAATTAATGCAATAAGCCCGGCGCGCAGGATAGCACCTTTATTTAATAATTTCATGACTGTTGAAATGCTGCTGATTATTTAGCTAAAGGGATAGTAAAGTCAACATCTTCGGGCGGAAGGCATTTCATATCGTTACAGGTCATGTACGTTAATTTACCTGTAACTGCCGTTGCTTTTGGCGATTTTAAGCTGATCTTCTGGCTAAACACAACCTCTTTTTCAAAGTAGCTTACATTCATGCTGAATGCCTTCTCATACTTCGTAATCGGGCTTGGCTCGGTAGTTTTGCCTGTTGCAGCATATAATTTTGACGGAGTAAACTCAAACGATGTTTTAATTGGCCCGCCGTCTTTAACGGTTTGCGAGTAAATATGCCAGCCGCTTTGTATAGTAGCTTTTAAAAATACTATAGCTTCCTTATCATTCACCTTTTTTGCCGCGTACGACCACCTTACCGGCGATTCAATCTGAGCGTAAGCGCCGGCGCTGATAATAAGCGCGGTTACCAATACCAATAGTTTCTTCATTTGTGTTTTGTAGTTTATTTTATTTGTTTAAAAATTTCAATTCTTTGAGGTTAAACTCCATTTGTACGCCCATAGTATCTTCAATAACAAGTAAACCCGCCGGAAGCACGTTTTTTACAATGCCGTTAAAAACACCTCTGTTTTCTGACTCAAAACTGCGCTCTTCGTTTAACCAATATAGTCGCTGCAGGTAGGCATTCCTTACAAATTCTGTTTGCCCCGCCCTTAGCTTTAAATAGTACACTTCTACGTACCTACAAATTTCCGATAATATAAGGGTTAATTCATAATCCTTTTGTAAGATTTGCTTTACCGAAGTGGCATTTACCGCGCCATCAGGAAAATTTTCCTGGTTTATGTTGATGCCTATACCCACTACCGAGTCTTTAAGCTTATCGCCCTGAATGCTGTTTTCAATCAGCATGCCGCCCAGTTTTTGATCGCCATAGTAAATATCGTTAGGCCATTTTATTTTCAGTTTGTCGCCAAGCAGCGGATATAAAGCATCGTAAACGCCCAAACTTGCGGCCCGGTTAAGATCAAACTGCTGGCCGGGCGTTAAAAAATGGGGTTTGAGCAGCAGGCTGAAAGTGAGGTTTTTGCCCGGTTCGCTGTGCCAGGTGTTTTGTTGCTGGCCCCGGCCGGCGTATTGCTCTTCTGCCATAATGACCGTACCTTCGGGTACTGGCGTGGAATTTGACAATAAATTTTTTAGGAAACTATTTGTCGAGTCGACTTGTTTAATTGTTACTAAATTTTGACCAACAAATAATCCTGAAAATATGTTATTTTGCAATGTGTAATAATTTTATACTCAAAAACGTTCAAAACTAATTCTTTTTGATGGTAAAAAACAAAGTGTTAAGTGAATCTGCCTATATTTCAGAACTGGCAATACATGGTATCCAGGAAAAAAAAGGCAATGATATTATCAGGTTAGACCTACGTAATATATTCAGTTCGGTATCAGATTATTTTGTGATCTGCCATGCCGATTCGTCAACACAGGTAAAAGCAATTGCAAATAGTATTGAGGATGAAATTTTCAAGGCCACCCGGCAAGATCCCTGGCGCAAAGAGGGTATTGAGCACGGCGAGTGGATTTTGCTTGATTATGTGGATGTTGTAGTTCACGTATTCAGGACCGATAAACGTGAGTTTTATGGAGTGGAGGATTTGTGGGGCGATGCCGAAATTAAATATTATAAAAGTGCATAAACATTCGTCACATAAAGGCTCAACGCATAGTCTTACTGTTACCGCGTAAAATTTAAATTATAGATTGTAAGTTTGAGCTCGTATAAAGAAATGAAAGATATTAAAGATTCTAAATCAGAAAATCCCAGGCCTATCCGTAAAATTGTGAATAAAAAGCCCTCATCGCCCAAGCCGCCTAAGTTTAACATCATGTGGCTTTATGGCATTGTTATTTTAGCTTTTTTACTGATCCCTACCTTAATGACCGGTGGTACCGGGAAACTTGTTAATTTCCAGGAGTTTGAAGCCAATATGCTTCGCACCGGCGACGTTGAAAAAATTGTAGCTTATAAAAACGGCGACCTTGTGGTGGCCGAGGTTTACATTAAAAAAAGCAGCCTTTCAAAACCATATTTTGCCAATAACGCACAAAAAGACAAAAGCATTTTCAATAGCAACACAAGCAACAGCGGCCCGCAGTTTTCGTTTACTGATGCCACTTACGAAAGCCTGAAAAAATCAATTGCCGATGCGCAAAAAGATGTGCCTGATGACCAGAAAGTACCCGTTACCTTCGAGCAGGGCCACGAAAGCCTGTTATCAAACTGGCTGGTGCAGGGCGTAATTATGGTGGTGTTGTTTGCCGGTGTATGGATTTTTATTATGCGCAGGATGAGCGGCGGTTCGGGCGGTGGCCCGGGTGGCCAGATCTTCAACATCGGTAAATCAAAAGCTACCCTGTTTGATAAAGAGGCCCAGGTAACCGTTACCTTTAATGATGTTGCCGGTTTGGAAGAAGCCAAGCAGGAGGTTATGGAGATTGTTGATTTCCTTAAAAACCCTAAAAAATACACCAACCTGGGTGGTAAAATCCCTAAAGGCGCTTTACTTGTAGGCTCGCCGGGTACAGGTAAAACTTTGTTAGCTAAAGCCGTTGCAGGTGAAGCACAGGTGCCTTTCTTCTCGCTTTCAGGTTCTGATTTTGTGGAGATGTTTGTGGGTGTGGGTGCATCACGTGTGCGCGATTTATTCCGCCAGGCCAAAGATAAAGCGCCTTGTATCATTTTTATTGACGAGATTGACGCCATTGGTCGCGCCCGTGGTAAAAACAATATAGTAGGCGGTAACGATGAGCGCGAAAACACCCTGAACCAGTTACTGGTTGAGATGGATGGTTTCGGTACAGATTCTGGCATCATTATCCTTGCTGCAACCAACCGTCCGGATGTACTGGATTCAGCTTTATTGCGTCCGGGCCGTTTCGACAGGCAGGTATCTATCGATAAACCGGATTTGATTGGCCGTGAGCAAATTTTCAAGGTTCACTTAAAGCCTATCAAATTATCTGATGGCGTTGATGCTAAAAAACTATCAGCCCAAACCCCTGGTTTTGCAGGTGCCGAAATTGCTAACGTTTGTAACGAAGCAGCGCTGATCGCTGCCCGTAAAAATAAAGAGTCGGTTGATATGACAGATTTCCAGGATGCTATCGATCGTGTTATCGGTGGTTTGGAAAAGAAAAACAAGATCATCTCTCCAGAAGAAAAACGCATTGTTGCTTACCACGAAGCCGGTCACGCTATTGCAGGCTGGTTCCTGGAACATGCCGATCCATTGGTTAAAGTTTCTATCGTTCCGCGTGGTGTTGCAGCTTTAGGTTATGCCCAATACCTGCCAAAAGAGCAGTTTTTATATACCACCGAGCAACTACTCGATGAAATGAGCGTATCAATGGGTGGCCGTGTGGCTGAAGATATTGTTTTCGGCAGGATCTCGACCGGTGCATTGAGCGATTTAGAACGGATAACCAAACTTGCCTACGCCATGACCAAAATTTATGGTATGAACACCAGCGTTGGTAACGTATCCTTCTACGATCCGCAGGGCGAATATCAGTTCAACAAACCATATTCGGATACAACTGCCGAAATGATTGATAACGAAGTACGCAAACTGGTTGATGAGGTTTACCAAAAAACCAAAGTTCTGTTGATCGAAAAACGTGCAGGTTTAGAAAGCATAGCTCAAAAACTATTGGAAAAAGAAGTACTTTTCCAAAGCGACCTGGAAGAAATTTTAGGTAAGCGTCCGTTTGATGAGCGTACCACTTACGATAAGTTTGTAAACGGCGAGGCCGCGTTAAACCCCGATGTGGATAACAACGCAATCCCCGAAACTGTTACCAACCCCGAAGTTACAAGGGTTGATAGCGAAGATCCGAAATTTTAATTTAAAATAACTATACAAAGCCACCAGCCTTGCTGGTGGCTTTTCTTTTTAGCACCATGAGGGACATCACCACATCAAAAGAAAAACTGCTTAAAAAAATACGCAAGGCGCTTCTGGAGAAAAGGGATAACCCATACCCTCAGCTGGAAGACCTTCCGTTTTATCCACCAACGGATGAAATGCCCGAGGTGATCTTCGCTGAGCAGTTCACCAACGTAGCCGGGCAGTTTGTTTTTTGTGAAGATGAGCTTCAGTTTATCGAAAACCTCATTAACCTGGCCGAAGCCCGCGAGTGGCGTAAAATTTATTGCTGGGAACCTAAGCTGCAGGAAATACTAAACCAGTTTGAATACCCTTTTTACGAAACCGATAAAGATTTTGAACAGGCTGAAGTAGGCTTTACCCTCTGCGAAGCTTTAATTGCACGCAATGGCAGCATTTTACTCTCCAACGGTAATATGGCCGGGCGCAGGTTAAGTATCTATCCTTCGGTACATATAGTGCTGGCCTATACATCGCAAATGGTGATGGATTTAAAGGATGGTTTTAAGCTGATCAAAACTAAATACGGCAATAACCTGCCATCCATGATCAGCAATGTTACAGGCCCAAGCCGTACGGCCGATATCGAAAAAACACTGGTTTTGGGAGCGCACGGGCCAAAAGAGCTTTTTGTGTTTATGCTGGACGGTTGACCGTTGATGGTTTTGATTACGCTGATTTCGTTGATTTTTTTGGGATCACACCGATTATTTCTGAACCGGGATCTGGGGGGATTGAGGGATTTCCGGGATGCCACCTTGCCTTTTTCCTTTTTCCTTTCGTCTTTTACCTTTTCCCTTTCACCTTTTGCCTTTCGCCTGTCACCTTTTCCCTTTCGCCCTTCGCCTTTCACCTTTCGCCTCCCTTCTCCGTGTTTAAACGGGTTAAAAAAATGGTGAAATAACGGGTAGAATAGTTTGCATTATTTATATAGATTGGATGCAAATTTAAATCCCCGAAATTACATGAAAAACATTGACTTACAGGCCGCCCGCGACATGGTGGAAAGGTACAAAAGTACCCGCAAACAAGTTATCGACAAAGAACACAAGGTTAATGACACCGAATCGACCTGGTTTCCGTTAGATAAATTGAAAGAATATATTCAAAACCTGCCTGCGGAAGCAACCGGCGTAAGGCTGCATCTTGGTGTACACGCACCAGGGCATGAAGATGCTCCTCATCAAACCTCTTTTGCAATGGTAGCAACAGTGGCAGATGAGAACGGAAATCATGTTGACGCCATACAAAGCGACAGCGTTGATGCCGGAGGCAGCTTAGGTGCGATAGTAAGCGGAAAAGACTGTCCGCCAATGTGTAGGCCATAAGAATAAGTTAGCTTGTTGCATGAATGCTAAAGTATATGTGTTATTTTAGCATTCATGTTGGTTTACTTTTACTACGCTATGGATGTGGTGGCTTTTGTATGCTGCCTCATTACATATAAATGGCTCGACAAAAATTTTAAATGGCTACTGGCTTTATTAAGCTTTTTAGTTGTTTATGATTTTGTTAACATTTTTGACTGGCTAAACCTTCACAATTCAAACGCCTGGTGCAATAACCTTGAAGATATTTTATTGTTCGGATTTTTTACGCGCTTTATTTTATCGTTCAACAAGAGACCTAAATTTCAAAAACGAGTTTATCTTATTGCTGCGATCATCATCCTGCTCTCATTGATAGATATTTTTTGGATACAGGGCCCCTGGACAAGGGCTACCGCGGCTACCGTTGTGCAAAACATGTTTCTGATATGGCTGATATGTAACTACTACTACCGGCTGCTTAATGATGAAAGCGATGAGTATATCGAACTGATAACACATCCTCCATTTTTAGCTTTAACGGGAATATTTTTTTACTATCTGGCCATGACGTTTTATTATTCATGTTTTAGCTATATGGCCTACCGCAAAAACTATGATTTTTACCTGATAGCAGCCACATTGCTCAATTTAACAACATTTGCCTTGAATTTCTTATTTTCATTTGCTTTTATATGCTCTTTAAGGAAGAACAAATTATCCTCATTATCATAGCGGGCACAGCCCTTATGCTCCTGTTGGGGGTATTTATTATCGGCTTTATGCTCATGTATCAAAAAAAGCATAACCGTAATTTAATGGAAAAGGAGCAGCTTAAAGCATCTTTTAAACAGGAAATGCTGAAAACACAGATCGAGATCCAGGAGCAAACCCTTAATGATATCAGCCGCGAAATTCATGATAATATTACCCAGGTACTGTCATTTGTAAAGCTTAACCTCGGCCTGCTGAATAATAGCCTGGATGAAGATAAAAAGGCGCGGGTAAACGAAAACCGCGAACTGGTTTCGCAGGCAATTAATGATTTGCGCAACCTATCGAAAAGTATGAGTTTTGAGCACATCGGCGAGCAAGGGCTGGTTAGCGTGCTCGACACTGAAGTTGGGCGCCTGACCCGCAGCGGCATTATCAATGCCGAACTTAGTGTAGAAGGTGATGTGTTCAGGCTGGGCGAGCAGCGCGAGCTGGTGTTGTTCCGTATTTTTCAGGAGGCGGTTAACAATACGTTAAAATACGCCAAAGCGGCCACTCTAAAAATCAGTTTGTATTATAATGAGCAAATGTTTAATTTGCTCATCGAAGATGATGGTGCTGGTTTCAATACCGAAAAAGTTGAGGGTAAAGGCGGTTCGGGATTGCGGAACATTGAAAACAGGGCGGCTTTAGTTGGTGCAACTGTAAATATTGATAGTTCATTGGGTAAAGGTTGCCGGATAAAATTGTCGTTCAATCCCCTGGTGCAACAAATTTATGCTAACGGAACCCATTCAAATAGCCCTGATTGATGACCACAAACTTTTTAGAAGTGGCATGGCTGCCCTTGTTAGCAATTTTAAACGTTACAATATCCTGTTTGAAGCCGCCAACGGCCAGGAACTGGTAAACACCATTAACCGCGGCATCATTCCCGAAATAGTTTTGCTCGATATCAGCATGCCGGTGATGGATGGTATAGAAACTACGCAATGGCTGCGTAGCAAATACCCCCAGGTTTGCATCATTATCCTATCCATGTTTGAGGATGCCGAAAAGGTGCTGCTGATGGTAAAGATGGGGGTTAAAGGTTATCTTTTAAAAGACTCCGAACCATATGAAGTGGAAGAGGCGCTGCTGAAAGTATCACAGGGCGAGCTTTACTACCCCGAATTTGTAACCCGCCACCTGATCACCAATTTCAACAACAAACTCGAAAATATTAAGCTTAACCCCCGCGAGATTGAATTTTTACGCTTTACCGGCACCGAGCTTACCTACAAGGAAATTGCCGAGGCCATGAACATCAGCGTGCGCACAGTTGATAGCTACCGCGACCAGCTTTTTGAAAAACTACAGATTAAAAGCCGCGTAGGCCTGGTTTTATACAGCATAAAAAATAAACTGATTGAATTGTAATTTGCTAATTTATTTAGCAAATTTGTTCAATGTCACACGAGGAAAATCCCGAATTTTTTAAGGGGCGCGGCGCACAGGTAAACACGCACAATAAGTTCCTGAAAAACAGCTATGTGCTCGATCATATCGAGGGCCTTGACGAACCTTTGCTCGAAAACAGCAATACCCAGCTTTTTGAAGAAACGCCAAAAAAAATAGTAAGCGAATCAAACAGTCCTGATCTGAGCCACATGTACTCCATTAATCCCTACCAGGGATGTGAGCATGGTTGCATTTACTGCTACGCCCGTAACAGTCACGAATATTATGGTTTTAGCGCCGGTTTGGATTTTGAACGGAAGATTATCATCAAACCCAACGCTCCGGAACTGCTGGAGCGATATTTTAATAAAAAGAACTACAAGCCGGTTTGCATCATGCTCTCCGGCAATACGGATTGCTACCAACCCGTGGAGCGCAAATTAGGCATAACCCAAAGGCTGCTCGAGATGTTCTGGAAATACAAAAACCCGGTAAGCATCATCACCAAAAACAATGTGATATTAAGAGACATCGACATCCTGAGCGATATGGCCAAACTTAACCTGGTGCATGTTAATGTATCCATCACCTCATTAAACGAGCAATTGCGCCAAAAGCTGGAGCCTCGCACTGTTACAGCCACGGGCAGACTATCGGTGATCCAAAAACTTTCTGAAAAAGGCATCCCGGTAAGGGTAATGGCAGCGCCCATTATTCCGGGATTAAACAGTAATGAGGTGCCCAACATTATCCGCGCAGCCGCGGATAGGGGAGCATTAGCCGCAGGTTTCACCATGGTGCGTCTGAACGGCAGCATAGCCGAAATTTTTAGCGACTGGATTTACAAAGCTTTTCCCGACCGGGCCGAAAAGGTACTGAATATGATCCGCTCCACTCACGATGGCCAGCTGAACGACAGCGATTACGGCCGCCGTATGAGCGGCGACGGTAAAATAGCCGAATCCATCCATCAAATGTTTAAAATGGCCTGTAAACGCTTTATGGGCGACAGGCAGATGCCTGAGTATGATTATAGTTTGTTTGTACCGAGGAAAGGGAAGCAGACGAGTTTGTTTTGAGAATTAGTGAGTAAAATAGATTTTATGTAAATTTGATAAAACAGGAAAAAGATGGTAGTCGTATTAAAAAAAGGAGCTACAGAAAAGGATATCGAAGCTATCGAGCGTGAAATTTATAAAGACGCTCCGGATACGGGCTTCGATGCAAAAAAGTATAACGGTGTGATTTCCTTAAAAGAGGATCCAATGACCATTCAAACCAAGCTTAGAAATGAGTGGGAAAGAGATTTTAGCTGATACCAATATCATTCTATATTTACTTAACGGCGATAACGCCGTTGAGAAGATCTTACAAGGTAAACGAATCTACGTATCTTTTATAACAGAGCTTGAACTACTTGGATTTAAAGGACTTTCGGAAAAAGAAGAAAAGAAGATCAAAAATTTATTGGACGATTGTACAGTAATTTCAATGAGTAATTCTTTAAAAGATAAATATGTTGACGTAAAAAAGAAACATGCTTTAAAGCTTCCTGATGCAATTATTGCGGCAACAGCTATTCTTTATAATCTTCCCTTTATTACTTCTGATAAGCAGTTCAGAACAATAGACAAGTTGAAGCTTATTGTGTATGAAGTTTAAGTTGTTTGTATTGATCAACCCCAACACCTAACCCCACCCCCAAAACATAGCACAACAAATCGCTCCATAAAAACCCTTGTCCCAAAACCAGCCTACCCAAAACAGTATGCCGCAAATCATTTATCCATGATGCCTGGTATAGCTGGCTAAATTCTATCGCGAAGCAAAATAGCAACGCAGCCACAACACTAAATTTAACAGCCCTGCTGATAAATATAAACCGCATCATAAAGTAAACCATTGTGGCGTATAAAACATCGCCAATAAATAAAGGAATAATCTTAAAATGCCGGGACAGCAGGCCGAGGATAATAGTGGCAATGGCTAAAGCAAAATAGGTGACACGGTTTTTAGGCATAACCAAATATCAACATAAAAGGCACCTTTTAGGTGCCTTTTCATATATTTAACTTTATAACGGTTGCTTATTGAGCTTCTTCAACTTCCAAAGCCATCAACTCGTCAACCAGAATGCGTCCGCAGTGTTCGCAAACGATGATCTTTTTGCGCTGACGGATGTCTGACTGGCGCTGAGGCGGGATCTGGTTAAAGCAACCAGAGCATGAATCACGCTGAATGGTTACAACTGCCAGGCCGTTTTTAGCGTTTTGACGTAAACGGGTGTAGGCGGTTAATAAACGCTCTTCAATGTTTTCTTTAGCTTTTGCTGCCTGTGCGTTAAGTTCGGTCTCTTCTTTTTCAGTTTCAGCTGTGATGGTACCTAACTCTTCTTTTTTGGCATCCAGGTCGGCCTGGCGAGCTTCAAGGTCGGCAAGGGCTTTTTCGTAAACCTGGGTTTTGTTGGTAATCTCGAAGCCGTACTCGCGGATCTTCTTTTCGCTCACCTGTATATCTAAGCCCTGGATTTCGATCTCTTTCGAGATGGCATCGTACTCGCGGTTGTTTTTAACTTCGTTAAGTTGGGCTTCGTATTTTTTGATGTTTGCCTGAGCTTCTTTGATCAGGTTTTTACGGGTAACAATATCATCCTCCACATCGTCAAGCTCACCTTTAATTTTTTGGATGCGGGTTTCAAGCCCTGCAACGTCATCCTCAAGGTCGGCAACTTCCATTGGCAATTCGCCTCTTACCTGGCGGATCCTGTCAATTTTGGTGTGGATAGTTTGTAGCTCGTATAAAGCTTTAAGCTTTTGTTCTACGGTTTGTTCCATTAAATAAAATATTTGACGGGGTTTGTATTTACTTCTGTTAAACGGACGGCAAAGATAGGAAATTTTTTCCTAATTATTTCATACAATAATTGCTGCGTAAATTGTTCACTTTCAAAGTGTCCGATATCGGCTATCACTATCTTTCCTTCGGCATCAAAAAACTCGTGGTACTTGTAATCGGCCGTAATAAAAATGTCGGCCCCGGCGGCTATGGCATGCTTCAGCAAAAAGCCTCCCGAGCCACCGCAAACTGCTACTTTTTTTATCGGCTTGCCTAATAATTTAGTATGCCGTATTACATGGGTACGCATTTTATCCTTCACCTGGAAAAGGAAACTTTCTTCATTAAACGGCATATCCAGTTCGCCTACCATACCTGAGCCTACCTGTTGGTGTTGGTTGCTGAGGTTGTAAAGATCATAAGCTACCTCTTCGTACGGATGCGCCAGGATCAGGGCTACCAATATTTTGCTTTCCAGGTTGGCCGGGTACACCGTTTCAATGCGTACTTCACTCTCCCTATGGCGTTTGCCTGCTTCGCCCACATAAGGATTGGCAGCGTCGTTACCTTTAAAGGTGCCTGTGCCTTCGGCATTAAAACTGGTTTCGCTGTAATTGCCAATATTGCCGGCTCCGGCGACAAACAGGGCGTCGCGAACTGCATCGGCATGGCTTTGGGGTACGTAGGTAACCAGTTTTTTAAGCAGGTTATGTTTTGGAGCGAGTATACGGCAGTTTTTTAAACCTAAAGTTTCGCAAATACGGGCGTTAACACCGGTCATCACGCTATCCAAATTGGTGTGGATGGCATATATGGCAATGCCCTTGCGGATGGCTTTTTCAACCACGCGCTCTACATAGGTTTTGCCGTTAAATTTTTTTAGGCCTTTAAAAACTATAGGATGGTGTGATATGATCACCTGGCAATTGGTGGCAATGGCTTCATCAACCACGGCTTCGGTACAATCCAGCGAGATGAGGGCCTGGTTTACCTCCTGATCGGGATTGCCTACTATAAGGCCCGAGTTATCGTAATCTTCCTGGTAGCTGAGCGGGGCAAGGCTTTCGAGGAAATTAGTTAAAGCAGATAATTTCATATTAGCAGTTACGCTAATGTATTAAATAAATTGTTGTGAATGTAAAAAGAAAATAAACAGGAAATAATTCAGAAAAGCCCTTACATAGTTTGAAGCGGCGTTTGCGTTAGTGATAGGAGCGTATACCGTCCGTTAGCTAACGGATAATGCCTCCCGATGGGCATCGGGACAGGTCGCGCAGTATGAGCGGATAGCACGGGCCGCAGGCAACGCCATAATTGTTATTTCGGATTTCGAATGTTCGATTTCGGAGTTTTTTGAATTACATCGATTTTTGGATGATTAGACCGATTATTTTGAAAATGCCAATTTGTGATTGATCGGATCGGCAGGTATTCTGTTAATTCTTAAATTCTGAAAATTCTGATTCAGACAATTTTGCTTAACTGCTCATCTTCGCCATCTGGTAGCTTTCGTAAGCCATATTTTTATTATACTCCAGGGTGATGGATTTATTGTTGATCAGATCTACAATAGTGCCAATACCACAAAAGCCTCCGGTTAGTAAATACAGTATCCCCATGCCTGTTTGCCCCAAAACAAAGCGCTGTACACCTGCAACACAAACAAAGCCCAGCAGGGTAAATAACAATACATCCTGCGAGTTTTTGCGCTTGTTGCTGTACACCATATAAAAATATTTTTTCTGGTTGTCCGTCAAATCGGGTGTGGCGTATTGTAAAAAGCCTAATTCTTCGGGCGAAAAACCTGCAAAATTATTGTAGGGGTCCTGGTACGTGTTCATTTTTGGTAAGGCTTGTTTTGATAGTTATTCCAAATTTAAATATTTCTGTCATTAAACCTAACAGTTAATCAACCCGAAAAATTTTAACTACGGCATAGGGGTAAGCCCGGCCACAGTTGTAATACCGGTATGAAAGTATTAGTAACCGGTGCTACAGGTTTTATAGGCAGGCAGCTTACCTTAGCTTTAGCAGAGCAAGGTTATGATGTTAAGGCGCTATGCCGCAATACCGATCATCCCTATTTAGTAAAACACCCAAACATTGAGCCGGTTACCGGTAATATCCTGTACAGGCAAAGCCTGGGCAGGGCCATGCAAGGCTGCTGCCAGGTTTACCATACAGCCGCGATGGCCAAAATGTGGTGCCGCAACCCTGATGATTACCACGAAACCAATGTGGTGGGCACCCGCAATGTGCTTGAAATTGCTGCTAATGCCGGCGTGCAAAAAATAGTTTACACCTCAACCTGCGGGGTATGGGGACCAACCATTAAACATCCCATGAGCGAGGACGATCCGCGCATAGCGGGCTTCCCGATAGCATATGAACGTACCAAGTACCTGGCCGAACTGGAAACACAAAATTTTGCCAAACAGGGTATGCACATCGTTACCGTAAACCCATCGCGTGTGTATGGTGAGGGGCCGGTTACCGAAAGCAATACTGTTGGCAAAATGGTTTCGGCCTACCTGCGGGGCAAATGGCGCTTTATACCCGGCAGCGGGGAGCAGGTAGCCAACTATGCTTTTTTAAGCGATGTGGTTAACGGACATGTGGCAGCAATGCATAAAGGCATCGGCGGCGAGCGTTATATATTAGGCGGAGAAGATATCAGTTTTAACGATTTTTTTAACACTGTAAACCAGGTATCGGGTAAGCAGCAAAGGCTTTTTCACCTTCCGTTAAAGGCTATTGAGGTTTACAGCCATATCGAAAAAATAAAAACCCAGCTTACCGGGCTGCAGCCTTTCTTTTTGCCGGAGTTTGCTGAGCGGTTAAAATATGATCAAAAGTATAGCAGCCAGAAAGCTATCAGCCAGTTAGGTTATTGTATTACGCCTTTTACCGAGGGGATAGACAGAACCATTAAATACCTTAAACAAGCGTAAGCACATGACAATTCAAACCGCCATTATAACCGGAGCCAGCGAGGGGCTGGGTAAATCGTTCGCCATCGAACTGGCCCATCGTGGTATTAACCTGATGCTTGTTTCGCTGCCCGCGTCGGGCCTGCCGGAGCTTGCATCATTTATACGCAAAAATTTTGAGGTTAAGGTAAATTATATTGAAATTGATTTGACTGAAGCGGAAAGTTATCCTGCTATATTTGAATATCTTAGCCTGCATCAAATTACGGCTCACGTATTGATAAACAATGCGGGCTTGGGTAACTGGTCGTGGTTTGAGGATATGAACATCGGGTTTTACAAAAAGCAGATTGAGCTGAACGTGATTACGCCGGTACTGCTAACGCGTTTGTTTTTGGCGCAGACTGATGTTGCTACCACTTCGTATATATTGAATGTAGGTAGTTTGGGCGGATTGTTTGTGGTGCCTAAAAAGCAGGTTTACGGTGCCACCAAATCGTTCATCAGGTATTTTACCAAATGTTTGCAGCTGGAGTTGATGGAATCGAATGTGAAAATAAGTTTGCTGAGCCCCGGAGGCATCAATACCAAACCTGAGTTGCTGGTGATGAATAATAAGCTGAAAGGCATCTCTAAAGCAACCATTATGGAGCCCGGCCACGTAGCAAGGATAGCGGTTGATGGTTTGCTGAAAGGTAAAAAAGAGATTATACCGGGTTGGATTAACCGGATGTTGGTTTTATTAAACAGTTTACTGCCGGCCGGTGTTAAGGATATCATTATCAGGCAGCGCCTGGCCTCTGTTATAAAAAGCTGAATTATGATTGCTTCATTACTAACCTATCGCCATATCAAAAACCTGTGCAGCTTTTTTAAGCGTACCCATAGCGGTTTTAAACTGATTAATAACGAACGTATTGTGGTGCTTACCGGCAATATGCGTGGCCTGGTGCTTTATTTTAACCGTGATGCCTGCGAGGTTAAAAACGGCAACCAGGATTTTATTAGTATTGATATAACACGTAATTTTTCGGTAGATATGCTGATGCAGGTTTTGGCGAGCCATAATATGATTACTCCTGTTTTTGAATAGTGCGGCGCATTCAATAGTTTACTCACCCGGTCTACGCTACGCTGGACCACCCTCTCTTCGGCAAGCCGCAAAGAGGGTAGGAGAACTAAAAAACAAATAACCCCCTCTTTACGCGCAGCGTAGAGAAGGGTGACGAGCGCAGCGATGTCGGGGTGAGTAAACGCAGGACAAATGCGCAAAGCCGGACACCTGATTGTCCGTATCCGAACGATAATCTTTCTTTGTTAAAATATAAATTATTGGTAATTAAGTTGTTAATATATTGGCATTGTTTTGATTGTTGAGTAAGCAGATAAAACCGGTATTATGCTTAAAAACTATATCAAAACCGCCTGGCGCAATTTGGTGCGCAATAAGTTTTACTCAATCATTAATATTGCGGGCCTTACTATGGGCCTTGCCGTTGGCATCCTGATCCTGCTGTGGGTACAGGACGAACTGAGCTTTGATAGCTTTCATAAAAACGCATCCAATATTTACCGCATGGAGCTTTTTGGCGGCACAGGCGCAAGCAAGCAAATCTGGTCGACTACGGTAGCGCCCATGGGGCCTTTAGCTAAACAGGAACTGCCAGCAGTGCAAAACCAGGTACGCATTACCAATAACTGGTTTTTTTCGTTATTTAAGTACCAGGATAAAGTTTTTAATAACGAAAGCGCGGGCTTTGCCGACCCGACATTGTTTACGGTTTTTGATTTCCCGTTGATAGAAGGCAACACTGCGAGGCCATTTACAAACGATAACTCGGTAGTAATAACCCGCGAGGTAGCTAAAAAATATTTTGGCGACGGTGATGCCATAGGCAAAGTGATTGTTGCCGATAATAAAGAAAACTTTACGGTATCGGGCATTATCGACAACTTTCCGCTCAACTCAAGCATCCACTATGATATGATTATGCCGATGAGCTATCATATCAAGTATATGCTGAAGAATAACAATGTTGACCTGAACCACGATTTCAGCAATTATTCGTACGAAACTTACCTGCAGCTGAAACCCGGCACATCGTTAAAACAACTCTCAGCCGATTTAAACAAAGTTCACCTTAAGCGTCGCCCCGAAGATACCGATGCCGATTACCTGTTGCTGCCATCTACAAAAATGCACCTTTACAATGCCGATGGTACCGACAAAGGCATCAGTACTGTACGTATTTTCATAGTGATTGCCCTGGTAATTTTGGTGATAGCCTGTATTAATTATGTAAACCTTTCAACGGCACGGGCTATGCTGCGTGCCAAAGAGATCAGTATGCGCAAAATTATTGGCGCAGCCAAAACGCAATTATTTATGCAGTTTGTGGTAGAAACTGCTTTGCTGTTTATGCTTTCGTCGGTTTTGGCCATATTGCTTATTTATAACCTGATGCCGGTATTTAACAGTATAGCGGGTAAGCAACTGGTGTTTAACCTGGCCAATTACCATATCTGGATGGTGATTGGTGGTACAATTGCTGCAACATTACTGCTCTCGAGCATTTACCCTGCCTTGTTACTATCATCCTTCGAGCCGCTGAAAGCTTTAAAAGGCAAAATATCAAACAGCATTGGCGATGTACTTTTCCGCAAGATACTGGTGGTGGTGCAGTTTACATTTTCGGTGGTGCTTATCATCGGTACCATTGTCATAACAGGTCAATTGAACTATATCCGGTCGAAGGATTTGGGGTATGATAAAAGCCATGTATTCGCTTTCTGGATGCGCGATATGAAAGATCATTATGATGCTGTTAAAGCCGAATTGCTTAAGCAACCTGGTGTTGAGGCGGTAACGCGCTCTACCGGAAACATTGTTCATAACGGCGGCATATCCGGCGATACCGATTGGGATGGCAAAGCCGTTGGGCAAACTTTTATTGTGCATCCTCAGGGTATTGATAAAGATTTTATCTCGTTTTTTAAAATGAAGATGGCCGCTGGCAGTAGTTTTACCGGTTCG
Organism: Mucilaginibacter celer; assembly: GCF_003576455.2. Lineage (NCBI taxonomy): Bacteria > Pseudomonadati > Bacteroidota > Sphingobacteriia > Sphingobacteriales > Sphingobacteriaceae > Mucilaginibacter > Mucilaginibacter celer. The sequence continues at coordinate 6,051,310 of NZ_CP032869.1, read as the reverse complement.
GTAAGCGATTCGGCGCATTACATCCTGAACGAGGCCGCCATTAAAGAGTTGGGTATGAAAGATCCGATTGGAAAGCGTTTTAAACTCCGTAAAACCGAAGGAACGATTATTGGCGTTGTTAAAGATTTTCATTTCGACAGCATGCGCGAAAAAATTGGTCCGGCAGTATTTTTTTACCAGCCCGATGCTTATGCCTCCATCTATATCAAAACCACAACTAACGGCGCACCAAACGCCATAGCCGCTGCCGAAAAGCAGTTTAAACAATACAACGGCCTATTCCCGTTCGATTATACGTTTTTGGACGACGTTTTCAACAACCTTTACAAAGGCGAACAGCGCGAAGGCGTTTTGTTTAACTATTTTGCCGGGATAGCCATTTTTATTTCATGCCTTGGCTTGTTTGGTTTGGCAGCCTTTACCGCCCAGGTGCGCACCCGCGAAATTGGTGTGCGTAAGGTTTTAGGTGCAACGGTTACCAATGTTGTGGCGCTATTGGCTAAAGATTTTATGAAACTGGTGCTGATAGCTATCGTTGTAGCATTTCCGGTAGCCTGGCTGGCTATGAGTCATTGGCTGGATGCCTTTGCCTATCGCGTTGGTATTAGCTGGGTAACATTTGTTTTGGCAGCGGGCATTGCGGTGCTGATTGCTTTTGTTACTATCAGCTTTCAATCGGTTAAGGCGGCGCTTACTAATCCGGTGGATAGTTTGCGGAGGGAATAAAACTCTTAGAAAAAAACACTTACTGCGAGTAATTAAACGCGGAGACATCTGAAAGAAATATGACACCCCCCTCTTGTCATCCTGAGTAATTAAAAGCCGCGGCATCTGAAGGAGATATGACATTTTCACCTTTGTCATGCTGAGGAACGAAGCATCTTCTTCGCCCTGTATAGCCGCCATGCTTGTTGTAGAAGATCCTTCGCTATCGCTCAGGATGACAAACTTTTTTAATCATGTCATGGGTAGGAACGAAAGACCTTCTTCGCCCTGTATAGCCGCCATGCACATTGTAGAAGATGCTTCGTTTCTCAGCATGACAACGTATTTAACACGTCATGGGTAAGAACGAAGCAATCCGACGGTAGCTTAAATCCACCTGTAAACATCGCGATTGCTTTGTGCGTCGCATCATAAATAGTTATCTTAAAACAACTCCACCAACCGCTCTAATGCCATCCCTCTGGATCCTTTAATCAGGATAGTTGAATTGGTAATGGGAATAGCTTTCAAGGCAGCGATAGCATCCTCTGCGGTCTCATAAAATATGGCAGACCCGGAGCCTCCTGCTTCAGCTTGCTGGCTTAAAAAATCCTTACCAATAAAAATCCGCTCATCAACAGGTGTCTCCATTGCTTTCCGGATAACGGCTGCGTGCTCAACGGCGGCTTCCTGTCCCATTTCAAACATATCGCCCAAAATAAGCACCTTACGTTTAGCCGCAATTTTGCCCACATTTTCGATGGCTACAAACATGCTGCTGGGGTTGGCATTATAATAATCGCAAATGAGGGTGTTGGTAACCGTCTGCACAATTTGTGAACGGTTGTTTTTAGGTTGATAGCCTTCAATACCGGCATTAATCTCATCGGCAGACAAACCTAAATATACGCCGATGCATATCGCCACCAAAATATTTGGCAGATTGTAGGTGCCGGTTAGCTGTGTTTTAACTTTATAGCTCTCGCCGGTTTTGTTGTTGGTCCATGCCAAAGTGAGGAGAGGCGAGTTTTCTAAAAGTTCGCCGCTAATGAGGTTATCAATGGCATCTGTACCATAATACTCCACATGTTTTAAATGACGGGCGGAGGCCATCTCCATCAAAACATTGTCGTCGCTATTAACGAAAACCACATTTTCACTTCCGGACTTCCCGACTTCCGGACTTTCGGACTTTTTAAAGTAATCATACAGCTCTCCCTTCCCTTTCTTCACTCCTTCAACGCCACCAAAGCCTTCCAGGTGCGCTTTCCCCACATTGGTAATTAAACCATGCGAAGGCTGAGAGATACTGCACAGCAATTCGATCTCTTTTTGATGATTGGCCCCCATCTCAATAACAGCAACCTCATGGCTGGCATCGATGGTTAAAATTGTAAGCGGTACACCTATATGATTATTTAGGTTACCCTGTGTGGCCTGGGTTTTAAAGTGCTGCAATAAAACAGCATTAATTAATTCCTTAGTGGTAGTTTTACCGTTAGTACCCGTAAGGCCAACAACCGGGATATTTAACTGCCTGCGGTGATGGCGGGCCAGATCCTGCAATGTGGTTAATACATCATCAACCAACAGATATTGTTCTCCCAATTGGTATTCCGGGTTGTCGATCACAGCGTACGCTGCACCCGCTTCAATTGCTTTTTGTGCAAAAGTGTTGGCATCAAATTTATCGCCTTTAAGAGCGAAGAACAGGCTGCCGGGCGCTATTTTGCGGGTATCGGTGCTGATAGCCGGGTGTTTGAGATAGATATCGTATAGTTGTTGGGTGGTGGTCATGGGTGATAAACAAGTATAATTCAAAAATAGTTATTTCGCTTACGCTTCCCTTGCGCTCGTTTGTAAACGAGCGCAAGGGAGTATTGTATATACTTCGAAGCTTGTTTACAAACCCAAATTGTTAGGAAGAGTTTTTCAATTCCCTCCCTTGGGAGGGGTGCGGCAGGATTGAGCGGTGGCAGGGAGGGGTTTGTACGCAATGCATATTTGCGAGCATAGTGTATAAACCCCTCCCTACACCCTCCCAAGGAAGGGAATCGCACAACCCCCGCTTTGCCTTGATCATCCGGGCAACCGATGGTTTGTAAACAGGCGCAAGTTACTATTTGCTGAGCAAAAATTATTCCTCCCGGTTCATCCAGCTTATTACTGCTTTAATTTCGCCATAACTATAATCCTCACCCAAAATTTCTTTTAGCGGCGATAACTTTTCGGCACCATAAGCTTCAACAGCATCGGCTATTACCGGCAGCTTTTCTTTTGAAACGATTTCGTAAACGTCAATTTCGCCGCTTTGAATGTAATGGCTGAGATGGCCCTCGATGGTAACGGTGGCAAGCCCCCGCTCGTGGGCTATTTCAGCAACCGTTTTACCGGAGCGATATAGGTTAAAAGATTCCGCTTTAGTATCGTTAGTCCGCGAAGAAGAAACTGTACGGGCAGGCCTGGTTTTTCGTTCCCGCTTAGGCGATTTCTGTTTTATTTTTGATTCGAGACCTTTTTCTGCGCAATAAACTTTCACAGGCTCCAGCAACTCGCGGCCATAGCGGGCCAGTTTAATATCACCAAAACCCGAGATCATCCGCAATTCATCCAGGTTTAGTGGCAGATAGGTTGCCATTTCCTGCAGGGTGGCATCGGATACAATAACGTAGGCAGGCACATTTTCACCTTCGGCTATACCCCGCCTTACTTCTCGCAGGCGGTTAAATAATGGGGTTTCATAAGGTAAGGTTTCTTCGTGGTGTACCTCTTCTACTTTTTCTACCTCAATAAATTCTATTTTTTGCCCGCCTTTTAATACCGCCATGCTTTGGTCGGTTAGCTTTAAAACGGGATACTCATCGCCGCCTATTTTTAAATAGTCCATGGCAATAAGTTCGTTGATGTGATGGTGCCATTCGGCTTTGCTGATATCGGCACCTATGCCGTAGGTTTTTAGCTGCTTATGCTCCTCGCGGATCTTTTCGCTTTTTGATCCTCTTAAAAAATCAATTACATAATTGATGCCGAAACGCTCATTTAAACGCGCCACCGCCGAGAGCGCTTTCTGGGCAATCAGCGTACCATCAAAACGTTTATACTCGGTGAGGCAAACATCACACGAGCCACACTGCGCCGGAAAATCTTCATCAAAATACTTCATGAGGTATTGACGGCGGCAGGAGCGTAACTGGCAAAACCTCATCATATCATTAAGCTTATTGAGCATAATGCGGCTTTGCTGCTCGTTACCTTCAACTTTGGCAAAGCCCTGCAGCTTCATCCCATCGGCCGGCGAATAAAGTAACAGCGCTTCGGATGGTAGTCCGTCCCTCCCGGCCCGGCCTGTTTCCTGGTAGTAACCCTCGATGTTTTTGGGCAGATCAACATGAACCACATAGCGCACGTTCGATTTATTGATCCCCATACCGAAGGCAATGGTAGCTACAATAATTTTAATATCATCGCGCAGAAAAGCTTCCTGGTTGCGGGCTTTTACCTCGTTGCTTAGCCCGGCGTGGTAGGCTTCGGCAGCAAAGCCTTCTTCTTTCAGGTCTTCGGCCAGGGCCTCGGTAGATTTACGGGAGAGGCAATAAATAATACCCGACTCATCCTTATGCTCATTCAAAAAATCAACCAGCTGTTTAAAACTGTTTTTTTTAGGTGTAACCCGGTAGGTGATGTTGGCGCGGTTAAACGAGGATACAAAAACGGCAGGGTTTTTAAGGTTTAGTTTTTCGAGGATATCCCGCTGGGTGAGTTTATCGGCCGTTGCAGTAAGGGCTATAACCGGCACGCCCGGAAACTCCTCTTTTAAGCCAGCCAGCATCAGGTACTCCGGCCTGAAATCATGCCCCCATGAGGAGATACAGTGCGCTTCATCAATAGCAATTTGTGATACTTTGAGCGTTTTTAAAAAGGGGATCAGTTTATTCTCCTTGTTTTCGGCGCTGAACAAACGCTCAGGGGCAAGGTAGAGCAATTTGATCTGGTTATCGCGCAGGCGGTTTACCAGGATGCGGGTATCTTCGGGATTTAATGACGAGTTGAGGAAAGCCGCCGGGATGCCGTTTACATTCAGGCTATCTACCTGGTCTTTCATCAGGGCTATCAGCGGCGATATTACGATGGTTAATCCGTTAAGCAACACCGCGGGCAACTGATAACATAATGATTTACCGCCGCCGGTTGGCATCAGCGCCATTACATCGTTACCCTTTAATATATTTTGAATAATAGCTTCCTGCGCGTGCCTGAAGGCGCTGTAGCCAAAATACTTTTGCAGGGCTTGTTGTGGATTCATAGAGATAACCATTTCAATGCTGTAAGTTAATAAGATTCAGGAACACAAATATGTAAATTTTGCTATTGATTTTAGCTAAAGTCGGGGCTGCATTTTTATCTTTTTTGATCGCCGTGGTTTAAGAAACAAAAAGATGTGTAAAAATTATATCGAACCAACTGATATTTAATAAAATCTGTTAACGGTTACGAAATACATCGGGATTTTATTTTTAGATTAGCTACTGCTACAATCTGCATATATAACTATATGATAAAAAAACTACTTTTCGTTTTCATAACTGTCGCTTCAGCCTTTACGGGCTTCGCGCAAAAAATTCAGTCTCCGCAGGAGTTTTTGGGTTATAAACCGGGCGAGCAGTTCACGCCGCATTACCGTATTGTTGAGTATTATAAATACATCGCTTCGGTATCAAAAAATGTTAAGCTACAGCAGTTTGGTACCACCAACGAGGGCAGGCCACTGCTGGCTATGTTCATCGCATCAGACGAAAACATTGGTCGTTTGGATGAGATCCGCCATAACAATATGAAACTGGCCGGCATTGAAAGCGGCACAGGCAGTACCGCCATGCCCGTAGTAACCTGGCTCAGCTTTAATGTGCATGGTAACGAACCGGCATCAAGCGAAGCCTCCATGTGGACTTTGTACGATCTGGTTGATCCATCAAACACCACCACCAAAACCTGGTTAAAAAACATGCTCGTGGTGATTGATCCTTGTTTAAATCCCGACGGGCGCGACCGTTACGTAAATTTTTACAACTCGGTACACGGCATTTCCCCCGATCCATCGCCAACCGCCCGCGAACACGTTGAACCATGGCCGGGTGGCAGGGTAAACCATTACTATTTTGATTTGAACCGCGATTGGGCCTGGCAACAACAAAAAGAAACCCAGGCACGTGTAGGCCTGTACAACCAATGGTTACCGCAGGTACATGTTGATTACCACGAGCAGGGTTACAACGCCCCTTACTACTTTGCCCCGGCAGCCGAACCGTACCATAAAGATATCACCAAATGGCAACGCGAATTCCAGGTAACCATTGGTAAAAACAATGCCAAATATTTTGACCAAAATGGCTGGATGTATTTTACCAAATACGAGTTTGATTTGCTTTATCCATCCTACGGTGATACCTACCCGCTGTACAACGGCTCGATAGGGATGACTTATGAGCAGGGCGGCATCAGTGCCGGGCTGGCGGTAGTTACCCGCGCGGGCGATACATTAACCTTGGTGCAGCGTGTGGCTCATCACCATTCAACAAGCCTAAGTACGATAGAAATAGCATCCCTCAACACACAAAAGCTTTTAGAAGAGTATAAAAAGTTTTTTGATAATAATCGCAGCAACCCACCGGGCGAATACAAAACCTACGTTATTAAAAATGATAACAATGGCAAAGTAAGCGCCCTGGCAAAAATGCTCGATCGTAACGGCATCCAATATGGTTTTGGGCTGGCCAATAAAACGGTAACCGGCTTTAACTATATCTCTCAAAAAACCGAGCAGTTTAATGTAGATGCAAATGATTTAGTGGTGAATGCCTATCAACCCAAAGCCGTATTGTTGCACGTACTGCTCGAACCTAAAACCTTTATTCCCGATTCCGCAACCTATGATATTACGGCATGGTCATTACCTTATGCTTATGGCCTGAAAGCTTATGGCGTAAAGGAATCATTTAAACCGGCCACGGCTAAATGGGGTGTTCTTGATCCTAAGCCTTTAACCAATACACATGCTTATGCTTATGTATCGGCATGGCAATCGGTTAATGACGTGAAGTTTTTGGCTGCCCTGTTAAAAAAGAAGATCAAGGTGCGTTATGCCGAGAAGGCTTTTGAGGTGGGTGGAAAGCAATTTACCGCAGGCTCGCTGATTATTACCCGGGCCGGAAATGACAGTCCTGATTTTGATAATGTAGTTACCCAAACCGCAGCCTCACTTAACCAGGAAATTACAGCGCTATCAACCGGTTTTGTTGATAAAGGATCAGATTTTGGATCGGATGCCGTTAGGGTGATCCGCCAGCCTAAAGTATTGCTGGTAGCCGGCGATGGCGTTAACTCGGAAGCTATGGGCGAAGTTTGGCATTTGTTTGAAGCGCAGATAGGATACCCGGTTACTTTAGTGAGATACCAGGACCTTGGCCGTACCAAACTGGGCGATTTTGACGTAGCCATTTTCCCCGATGGACGTTATGACGATTTTCCATCAGAAAAACTGCAAAACTGGGTGCGCGACGGCGGTAAGCTGATCGCTATCGAAAACGCAGTATCCCTGCTGGTTGATAAAAAAGGCATTCTGCTGAAAAGAAAAGAAGATAAAAAAGACGATAAGGATAAAGACAAGGAAAAAGATAAACCGGTTAAATTATATGGCGACCGTGAGCGCTCGGCCATCAGCTCAACCATTCCGGGTGCTATTTATAAGCTGAAACTGGATAATACCCACCCGCTTGGCTTTGGTTTACCGGAGTATTATTACTCGCTAAAACTGAACGATGATATTTATGATCTGTTTGGCGATGAAGATGGCTGGAACGTAGGTACCATAAAAAAAGATGGCTATGTGTCAGGCTTCGTTGGTTCCGAATCAAAAAAGAAAATCAACAACGGCTTGCTGTTAGGCGTACAACCTATGGGCCGCGGCTCGGTAGTTTACCTGGTTGATGATCCGTTGTTCCGCAGTTTCTGGGAGAATGGCAAGTTGCTGTTTAGCAACGCGGTGTTTATGGTGGGGCAGTAGTTCAGTTTGCAGTTGAATAAAAGGAACTACACATTATCGAATCGAATACAAAAAGCGCGGTGGCCCGACAGAAAAGCGGGCCGGGAGTATGGCCTGCGGGCTGAAGCTTTTTTCTGTCTTGGGTTTTTGGTTACTTTTGGGCCAAGCCAAAAGTAACAGCCCCCGCGGCAAATGAGCGGCCAATGTTAGTTTATTAGCACAATTACCATTAGTATTCCTATAGCTACATGCTTATAACCGCTTGATTTTCGGGCTTCGAGTTACGCTATCGCTAAACCCGCGGCAGATTGATTTATAAAGTAAAAGAGCCGATGGATCCCCCACCGGCTCTTTTGCGTTATTGCAATATTTGATTATTCTGCACTCTCTTATTTCGGTTCATCACTGCCAGCTTTCTTAGCTTTCGATGCAGCAGCTTTTCTAACCACTTTTTTAGGCTCAGCTTCTTCAGCTGGCGTTTCTGCATCAGCAACCTCTTCCGGATGATCGATAATCAATGACGGGGCCGGGGTAACGGCGTTCATAGTAGGCGTTTCCTCTATCACGGCAGCAGGCTCAACAGGTGCTACAGGAGGCTCGGGAGTAGTAACAGCGGCTTGTTTTACAGGAGCTTCTTTCACCGGTTCCGGATCAACCAGTTCAGCCAAAATAGTGCGACCGCCTTTTACCACATCGCCAATATTCACCAATATTTTAGTACCCAAAGGCAGAAACACATCCACCCTCGATCCAAACTTAATAAAACCAAACTGCTGGCCCTGCTCAACAATATCGCCCTGTTTTACATACCATACTATACGACGGGCCAACGCGCCGGCAATTTGCCTGAACAGCACAGTTACGCCTTTGCTGTTTTCGATAGCGATGGTTGTACGCTCATTTTCGGTTGATGATTTGGGGTGCCAGGCCACCAGGTATTTGCCTTTGTGGTATTTAAAATAGCTAACCACACCCGCGATAGGGTTACGATTAACATGCACATTTACCGGCGACATGAAAACCGATAGCTGAATGCGTTTATCTTTCAAAAACTCAGTTTCTTCAGTTTCTTCAATCACAACCACTTTACCATCGGCAGGGCAAAGAATAGTGTTTTCGGCCGTTTCGATATCAAAAAACGGGCTGCGGAAAAACTGCAGGATGATCAAAAATAAAGCACCCGAAAAAATATACACTATCCATTTTAAGGTATGCGCGGTTGGGAAATAAAACTGGATCACCGCGTTCAGTACAAAAATGAACAGGATAGTAATTGCAAGCGAGGTATAGCCTTCTTTATGTATGGTCATTATATATAAGTTTTAATACAAAACTACTAATTTGAAATTAAGTACAGGTATGCGTATACAATTGGGGCTGCCATCAGTAAACCATCAAACCTATCCAGCAGGCCTCCATGGCCGGGCAAGATGCCACCCGAATCTTTTACGTTGAGGCTGCGCTTGAACATGGATTCAACCAGATCGCCCATGGTACCGAAGTTGGAGATGATGAGCGACATGATAATCCACTGCAAAACAGAATACTCCACATAAAAATGGCTTAATATATAAGCCGCCAACGCGCAAATCAGGATACCGCCGATAAAACCCTCCCACGATTTTTTTGGCGAATGCCTTTCAAAAAGTTTATTACGGCCAAATTTGCTGCCCACCAGGTAAGCCCCGGTATCATTACTCCACAGCATAATTAAAAAACCAAGCGGTACGTGGAAGTTGAACACACCATCGCCCCTTGCAAAAGCCATGGCATGGAAAAATATAAAAGGCACAACGGCCATCAACAGACCCAGGTAGGTAAAGCCGATATTGGTAAAAGGCACTGTCGATTTTTTATACAACTCGCCAATCGGGATAAAGCTGAGCAATACAGGCAGCAGCAAAATATATTTATAAGCAGGGAAATAGCCGTTGGCAGCGAAAAACAAAAATGTAATTATCCCCACAAGGGCACCCGTAAAACGCTCGGGTTCAAGGCCGCCCTGCTTAACCAGTTTATAAAACTCCAGCAGGCAAAACAGGCTCAGCAACAGGTAAAATACACTAAAAACATAAGGGCCTAACAAATTAGACCCAATCATTACGATAATAAAAAATAAGCCGGTTATGGCGCGTTGTTTCATATATTAAGTTGATTGAGGATCATGATCTCGATAGCCCTGCTAAAATCCTCCTGGTGAATGTAAACCTCAATTTCGCCAAAGTTGCGGTGCGATGAATCCTGCTTGTTTAATAAAACGGTATCAATATGGTGCCCGGTAAGCATCTGCTTAACAATTTCTGATTGGTAAAAATTAGTAGAAGTAAAAATTTTAACCCAGTTTTTTTCCATTTAGCTCAGCAGCAAACTTTTCCCTTTGGCTATATTACGATACATAAAAAGCAAAATTAATATAATTATCAGGCTTAAAGCATAGCTCTGGTAATTAAATACGTGCTGATCATCGGGGTTAAGGCTTATTTTTTTTTGCTGATAAAGGTACATGATCACCACCTGGGTGGCATTGTTTAAAAAATGCGCCCAAACACCCGGCCAGATGCTGCCGCTCCACATCACAAAGTAGCCAAAAAACACACCCAGCGCCACACGGGGCAAAAAGGTAAAAAACTCCATATGGAAAGCGCTGAACAGGATGGCAGTAATCCAAATTCCGGCATGCGGATTTTTGGTAAGCCTGATCATGATGGTTTGCAGTACCCCTCTAAATAAAAACTCCTCGGCAATAGCAGTTAACAGACCTACCACCAATACACCAAAAAGCATATCCCAAACGGTTTTCATTTGCAGCATGGCCTCGGTGGCCTTCTGAGCCTGCTCTTCCATGCTCCGCAGCAGGTTTTCCAGCGCTTTCATCGAATCGGGCAGTACCAGTTTTTCATTAACATTAACCAACACTTCCATCACCGGCGATGAAAAAACCATAATGGCCAATATAAAAATGAGCAATACGGGCTGAAACTTAACATCGGCCTTTAAATAACTATGAGCATCTTTCATAATAAACTTAGCGAAAAGCCATGGTGCTAAAAACAACGGCAAGGTAGTGCCAACTATCTGTAAAAGCCAAAGCGCCCGGCCCATGTTAGGGTTTTGGGTATTAAAACTCAAGGCATCGGTAAAGGTTTTTTCGCCAAAAAACACCCAGATCAGTCCGGTAGCTATCAGCGATAAAACAAAAACAAGCGCTACGGTACCCACCGAGAGGATGATAAACTGTAAAAACGGTGTTATTTGACTTCCCTGTGGCTGAGGCTGTTGATATGGTTCTTTTATCATTCGGTGTAAAATTCGTATTTTTGCAGGCTAAAGATAAGGATGTCTGTACAAATAGGAAATATTGATTTAGGGGAGTTCCCGCTGTTGCTGGCACCGATGGAGGATGTGAGCGATCCGCCCTTCCGTTATGTGTGTAAGCAAAATGGCGCGGATATGATGTACACCGAGTTTATTTCGAGTGAGGGATTGATTCGCGACGCGGCCAAAAGCCGCCAAAAGCTGGACATTTTTGAATATGAAAGACCTATCGGCATCCAGATCTTTGGCAGCGATATTGATCACATGCGCGAGGCTACCGAGATAGCCACACTGGCTGGTCCGGATTTGATGGATATTAACTACGGCTGCCCCGTAAAACAGGTAGCCTGCCGTGGTGCAGGTGCAAGCCTGTTACAGGATATTGATAAAATGGTAGCCATGACCAAAGCGGTGGTTGAGGCAACTCATTTACCTGTAACTGTTAAGACCCGCCTTGGCTGGGATGATAATACCAAAAACGTTTACGAAGTGGCCGAACGCCTGCAGGATGTAGGTATAAAGGCATTAACCATACACGGCCGTACCCGCGCGCAGATGTACAAAGGCGTGGCCGACTGGGCTTTGATTCGCGATATTAAGAAAAACCCGCGGATTAAAATCCCCATTTTTGGCAACGGCGACATCGATTCGCCCGAAAAAGCTGCCGCCTGGCGTATGGAATACGAGGTTGATGGCATGATGATAGGCCGCGCAGCCATCGGTTACCCATGGATCTTCCGCGAAATAAAGCACTACTTTAAAACCGGCGAATACCTGGATAAACCCACAATTGCCGAGCGTGTTGGTGCCTGCCGGACCCATTTATACAAATCGATAGAGTGGAAAGGCCCTAAAACAGGCATTTTTGAGATGCGCAGGCATTATTCAAACTATTTTAAGGGGATTGACCACTTCAAGGAGTTCAGGATGAGGTTTGTTACCGCCCCTGATCTGGAAGCGGTAGACCAGATTTTGGCCGAGATAGAGGAAAAATATAGCGTTGAGTTGGCGTAATATTTGCTCCCATTCATTATATTTGAAATAAACGATACTTGTCACATGGTTACCACTATAACTGAAGGTGTTAAGGTTTCCATCGAAACCATATATCAGCCGGAATATTCAAACCCGGCAAATGATCATTTTATGTTTGCTTACAAAGTAAGCATCGAAAACATGACCAACTACGCCATCAGACTGATGAGCCGCCACTGGTACATTTTTGATTCGAACGGAGCCAAACGCGAGGTGGAAGGAGAAGGTGTAGTTGGCCAGCAACCCATTATTGATCCGGGCCATACCCACGAGTACGTATCGGGCTGCAACCTGAAAACAGATATGGGCAGCATGAAAGGCGAATACCACATGGTACGCATGCTGGATAACGCCAATTTTAATGTACAAATCCCTGAATTTTATTTGATAGCGCCGTATAGGTTGAATTAGTTGCTCCCCGGCGCCCTGAAGGGGGAGGAATAGCGGTAATGATTAAAATACAAAAGGCCGGTTTTCAATAAAAACCGGCCTTTTGTATCTATCTCCAATCTTTAATTGTTTTTCAATAAATTCTTATACATCTCATCACGGTTTTTAAATGCCTTTTCACTTCCTATGGCTTCGCCCTTTTCTGTTAGTAAATAATTAAACTCCCATTCTTTATTCTCGTTAAAAATAAATTGGATTTTTTCCGGCTTTAAGTTTTTTAATCTCTCAATCTTTTCTTTAATTGTTTTTAATTTTTCTTTTGTAACTGAATTTAAAACCTCATCATGCTTATGCGTAGTAACTATTAACTCAATTAGATATGATAGATAGTTGTATTGGATTACAAAATTTTTAGGTCGATTAGCAGGAACGGCTCTTTTGATTATTTCAACAACCGCTTTTGATAAAAATTTATAAAACTTAACAATATCCTCGCCAATAGCTTCGCCTACTTTCTCAGGTATCTTTGTTGCACCAATGCCCAGCGCCAATACAATCGTTTGCGTTAGTTTTATAATCAACTCTGGATCCGGCAAGGCTGATTTTCTGCCTGTCATTGAGCTCGCAAACTCGAATTCTGCACCTTCGTTTAGAATATTTATAAATTCATTAAAGTTATTAAAACTTTCAAAGTTTGCGGGATCTGTGCTAATCTCAATAATATTAATTTCTTCTATTTTACTTTCCCAAAAAGGTTTACCTCCTTCTAAAAAAGATTCTTTGATTATTACAGAGCCGTCGTCAAGAACAGCTTGTTCTTTATTATCGAAGTACGTGGCTTCACCAATAAGGTAATACGCTTCATCTTTTCCTTGGGTAACTTCACCATTAATTATTGCACCCATTGGAGGAAATGTCCTAATATGTTCAACACCTAATTTGACCATTCGATCTCCGTTTAGGTAAGATAGACCACTTAATAGCGCTTCCTTGGTCATCATCATTCCCTGTGAATCCAAATGAGTTGAACTTAACACGAGTTTTTGTTTGTCTGACATATTTGATTGTGATTGGTTCTCGATTTATCTTGCAATTCGTTTAGAAGTATTAAATATAAGAATATATATTATCCTTACATTTATTAACTCATATCTCAAAATATACAATTGGTGGGTTATAAAGTAAAAGGCCGAATGATAGATTCATTCGGCCTTTTACTTATCCGCCATTGTTCCCCCTTCAGGGGGTTAGGGGGCCTCGCTTAATTCCTCCTACCATTAAACAAAAACGAAGCATAATAAACCAAAGTAGCCAATGCGCTAATAGCGGCAACCACATAGGTCATGGCGGCCCACCAAAGGGCGTCTTTAGCCATTTCATGTTCCTGGCCGGTTTGCACCACGGCATAGTTATTATCTAACCAGGCCAGGGCCCTGCGGCTGGCATCAAATTCTACAGGCAGCGTAACAAAACTAAAAAATGTAACCAATGCCAGGGCTACTACACCTATAGCAAGTACATATGGGCTGCCTGAAAAGGCCAGCAGCATTACGCCGATAAACAAAGTCCACTGGGTTATGGTTGAAGCCACGTTAATTGCAGGCACCAGTGCCGAGCGAAAACTCAGCCAGCTATAAGCCTGCGCATGCTGAACAGCGTGACCGCACTCGTGGGCGGCTACTGCGGCAGCGGCAATGCTTCGGCTGTAAAATACATCGGTGCTTAGGTTAACCGTTTTTGTTTCGGGGTTATAGTGATCTGTTAGCTGACCATCAACACAGATTACCTGTACATCAAAAATACCATGAGCACGCAGCATTTTTACAGCCACCTCCTGGCCCGATAAACCGGATAATAAACCGATTTCTGAATACTGCTTAAATTTACTCCTGAACCTCCATTGTACAACGAAGCTTACCAGGGCAATAATGATCATGAGGAACCAGGCCGAATTTGGCGCTATGTTTCCCATAATTAACGAAAGATGATTCATATATCTTTTATATAATATAAGTTAAAACTAAGTAGGTTGAAACGCTACAAACGTTACAAAGCATGTTCAAAAATTATTCCGATTTAAATAAAAGTTCAATCATGCTACCTGTTTCAGGCAATTTTGCCTTCTGTAATGGCTATTTTTGATCATGACCAAACCCTCATTTTCATACTGGGAACGCACCTCATTTATTGACAACGCCGATGTTATCATCATAGGCAGCGGGCTTGTTGGCCTCAGCGCCGCCCTCCACCTTAAAAAACAGCAGCCATCATTAAAAGTTTTGGTGCTTGAGCGTGGCTTTTTACCATCGGGCGCCAGTACTAAAAACGCCGGTTTTGCATGTTTTGGTACAGTTTCGGAGCAAATTGAGAATATAAAACGCTCATCCGAAGATGAAGCCATGCGTTTGGTTGCTTATCGCTGGCAAGGCCTCCAACGTTTAAGGAAAAATCTGGGTGATGCCAATATTGGATATCATCAATACGGCGGCCATGAGCTTTTTATGGACCATGAATCGGAACATGCAAAAGCTTGTATAGACCAGATAGATCACCTGAATAAATTACTGCATCAGGCTATAGGCAAACCTGACATTTATTCAGTGGCTGATGAAAAAATTGCAGAATTTGGCTTTAGCAAGGTGAAGCATATTATGTACAACCCGTTTGAAGGGCAGATAGATACCGGCAAAATGATGCGCGCGCTTTTGTATAAAGCATATGAGTTGGGTGTATTGGTGTTGAATAACTGCAGCATATCTGCTATCGAACAAAAAGACAATTATATTTTGCTAAGCACCTCGCAGGGAAACTTTAAATCATCGAAAGTTATTCTGGCAACCAACGCTTTTGCCGGGCAGCTTTATCCCGAACTTGATGTGGTGCCCGGCCGGGGGCAGGTACTGGTTACCAAACCCATTTTCGGTTTAAAGCTCCAGGGTACCTATCATTTTAACCAGGGATACTATTACTTCCGCAATATTGATGGCCGGGTGCTGTTTGGCGGCGGCCGGAACATTGATTACAAGGCTGAAGAAAGTTATGATTTCGGGCATACCGAAGCGGTGAAAAACCAACTGATTACCTATTTAAATAAAGTGATTTTGCCCGGCCAAAACGCGGAGATTGATTACTGGTGGAGCGGCATCATGGGATTTGGGCAGGATATTTCGCCGATTGTTAAACAGGTGCAACCGGGTATTTTTTGCGCGGTGCGATGCAATGGCATGGGCGTGGCTATGGGGAGCTTGGTGGGCGAGGAGGTGGCGGAGTTATTGCTGGGGAGTATATAATATTGAACTGATTAAAAAGAAACGTCATTGCGAGGCACGAAGCAATCCCAGACTATACAGGGCAAATTTGCATAGCTCCTCTGCTTCTTGGGGATTGCTTCGTGCCTCGCAATGACGTGGTGGAGGAAAACTTTTGCGTTTTCGCGCCTTGGCGAGCTTAAAACTCTTCGCCACAACACAATACTTCTTAGCCTAATCCCTTGCCTCACCGTATAAAATTTTGTTACTTTTGCCTTTATGAGCGAAGAGAGATCACTGAACTTTATAGAGGAAATTGTTGAAGACGATTTGGCTACCGGAAAAAACGGCAACCGTGTACTTACCCGTTTCCCGCCCGAACCAAATGGTTACCTGCATATTGGCCACGCCAAGTCCATTTGCCTTAACTTTGGTTTGGCAAAAAAATATAACGGCCTTACCAACCTCCGTTTTGACGATACCAACCCCGTTAAGGAGGATGTTGAATATGTTGACAGCATTAAAGAAGATGTAAAATGGCTTGGCTTTGATTGGGCCAACGAACTTTATGCTTCTGATTACTTCGACCAGCTTTACGCCTTCGCGGTAGAACTGATTAAAGCCGGTCTGGCTTATGTTGATGACAGCACAGCCGAAGAAATTGCCGCGCAAAAAGGTACGCCTACCGAACCGGGTACGCCAAACCAGTACCGCAGCCGTTCGGTTGAGGAAAACCTGCAGTTGTTTGCCGATATGAAAGATGGCAAATACCCTGATGGGGCCAAAGTGCTACGCGCCAAAGTTGACCTTGCCTCGCCAAACATGCACCTGCGCGACCCATTGATGTACCGCATTAAACACGCGCATCACCACCGCACAGGCGATAAATGGTGTATTTACCCGATGTATGATTTTGCCCACGGCCAGTCGGACGCTATCGAAGAAATTACGCACTCTATCTGTACGCTGGAGTTTGTACCTCACCGCCCGCTGTACGAGTGGTTTATCGAAAAACTGGAGATTTTTCCATCTAAACAATACGAGTTTGCCCGCTTAAACCTTAACTATACGGTAATGAGCAAGCGCAAGCTGCTGCAATTGGTTACCGAGAAATTTGTTGACGGCTGGGACGATCCGCGGATGCCTACTATCAGCGGTTTACGCCGTCGTGGGTATACCCCGGCATCTATCCGCGAGTTTTGCGAACGTATCGGCGTAGCCAAACGCGAAAACATGATTGATGTTGGCCTATTGGAGTTTTGTATCCGCGAGGATCTGAACAAAACAGCCTGGCGCCGCATGGCAGTACTTGATCCGGTTAAACTGATCCTGGATAACTAT
The DNA here is from genome assembly GCF_003576455.2 of Mucilaginibacter celer. NCBI lineage: Bacteria > Pseudomonadati > Bacteroidota > Sphingobacteriia > Sphingobacteriales > Sphingobacteriaceae > Mucilaginibacter > Mucilaginibacter celer. The sequence goes on along the minus strand of NZ_CP032869.1, from coordinate 6,034,237 downwards.
CCTGAAGGTGAAACCGAAGTAATGCACGGCGAAAACAACCCCGAAGTTGAAGGTGGCGATGGCGGCAGGGATATTCCATTCGGCAGGGAATTATGGATAGAGCGTGAGGATTTCATGGAAAATCCGCCTAAAAAATTCTTCCGTTTGGGTATCGGCATGATGGTGCGCCTTAAAAACGCCTACATTATTAAAGGCGAAAGTATTGTTAAAGACGCCGATGGCAATATCATCGAAATACATTGCAGCTACCTGCCCGAATCAAAATCGGGCAATGACACCAGCGGTATCAACGTAAAAGGCACCATTCACTGGGTAAGTGTCGAGCACGCCAAAACCGCCGAGGTGAGGTTGTATGATCGCCTGTTCCAGGTAGAAGATCCATCAAACGAGGATGGCGATTTTAAAGATTATATCAACCCTAACAGTTTACAAATATTACCAACCGTTTACATGGAGCCCGACCTGGTTAATGCCGAATTAGGCAAACCAGTGCAGTTTATGCGCAAAGGTTATTTTACGGTAGATAAAACATCAACCGCCGATAAGCTGGTATTTAACCGTACGGTGACGTTGAAGGATGGTTGGGTGAAGAAATAAAGCGACGCCCCCCGGCCCCCTAAAGGAGGAGTTCGAATAATAAAAAAAGTGGTTGAGCCAAAGCTCAACCACTTTTTTTATTACATACCCGCCGCCGCTTGGCTCCAGCCGAGTGGCAATTATTTCAATACCGGTCGAAGTTTAGCGATAGCGTAACTTCGTCCTAAAGTGTTGGAAGCATTCTGCTTCCGAAGCACAACATTCAATATCTATTCAAATCTGGAAAACTTAACTTGAAAGTAGTAAAGTTAAGCTGAAAGCTTAACACAGTTTAGGTCGAAGTTACGCTGTCGCTAAACTTCAACCAGAAATCTTTTAGGGGGATTAAAAAAGGGCTTAAGCATCCGCTTAAACCCTTTTCATTATAAAGTAAAATCTGATTACTCTTCAGTTTCCAAAGCGGCAGCAGCCGGTTCATCCAGAAACCATTCTACCTCGCCTGCGATTGAATCTATCAGTTGAGCCGGATATAGCTCAATATCCTCATCATCCTCAAGGACGTGTTTAACAGCTTCGGCTTTACCTGCACCGTATACTAAAAATGCTATTTGGGCAGCATCATTAATTAACGGGGCATTCAGGGTGATACGCCATACCTGCTGATCTTCCAGCCATACTTCTTTTACACCCGGAGTTCTGTCGTGCAGTACCGGGGTGTATGGGAATAATGAAGCGGTATGTGAGTTATCGCCAAGGCCTAACAATACCAGGTCGAAACTTACTTCGCCGTCGTCAAAAAACGCCGAGATCACCTCCCAGTATTTTGCAGCAGCTTCGGCAGGGCCAAATGATGTTTCAACCGGGAAGATCTGTGCCGGGCTGATCAGCAATGGCTCAAACAGTGCCTTTTTAGCCATCAGGTAGTTACTGTCTTTATGGTCATGAGGTACGTTACGCTCATCGCCAAAAAAGAAGAATACCTTTTCCCAGTTTACCTGGTCGGCATAGGTTGTTGAAGCCAGTAGCTCGTACAGTTTTTTTGGCGAGCTGCCGCCAGAAAGGGCCACAGTGAACTTACCGTTTTTGTTGATGGCTTGGGTGGCCAGCGTTACAAAATGATCGGCAAGGCCTGTTAAAACCTCTGCTTCGGTGTTATATATGTTCAGTTTCATCTGTATGTTTTATTTTTTACCGTTTACAGGTAAAGTGAACCAGTTATAACCATCGCGGGCAATTAAAGCTTCAGCAGCTTCAGGTCCCCATGAATCGGCCGAATAGTTAGGGAAGTTGAGGCTCTTTTTGTTTTGCCATGCACTCAGGATAGGCATTACTAAAGCCCATGCTTCTTCAACCTGGTCGCCACGCATAAACAGAGTCTGATCGCCCATCATGGTATCCAAAATAAGGGTTTCGTAAGCTTCAGGGGCCTGGTTGGTGTAAGTACCTTTGTAGTCAAACACCATATCAACAGCGTTTAATACCATATCAATACCAGGGCGTTTAGCCTGTACCTGCAAACGGATGCTCATTTCTGGCTGGATGCTGATGATGAGCCTGTTTTGCTGCCAGCTTTCAGTAGCCTCGGCCGGGAAAATCTGGTGAGGAACATCTTTAAACTGGATGGTAATTACCGATGATGACTGGTGTAGCCTTTTACCTGTACGCAGGTAGAAAGGAACACCCTGCCAGCGCCAGTTATCGATGAAGAATTTTATGGCCGCGAATGTTTCAGTGTTCGATTCTTTGTCAACTTTAGGTTCTTCGCGGTAGCCCGGTACTTCTTTGCCTTTCATCCAGCCGCTGCCGTATTGGCCGCGTACGGTTGAGGTACGGATATCTTCGGCGGTGAATTTGCGCATCGCTTTCAATACATCAACCTTACGGTCGCGAACCTCATCGGCGCTGAAGCTGATAGGCGGCTCCATGGCAATGTGGCAAAGCAATTGCAGCAGGTGATTCTGGATCATATCGCGCATAGCGCCCGAGCCGTCGTAGTAATCGCCACGCTCTTCAACGCCCAGTTGCTCGGTAACCGAGATCTGCACGTGTTCGATATGGTTACGGTTCCACAGTGGCTCCATAATGGAGTTGGCAAAGCGGAAAGCCATAATATTTTGTACGGTTTCTTTACCAAGGTAATGGTCGATACGGTAGATCTGGCACTCATCAAAAATACTTTTTAATAAAGCGTTCAGTTCTTTAGCTGTTTCCAGGTCATGACCAAATGGTTTTTCGATAATGATCCTTACGCGTTTTTTATCTTCAGCCAATTTGGCTTTAGAGATATTCGAGGCGATGATCGGGAAGAAGTTTGGTGCTACTGCAAGGTAAAACAACACGTTTGCTTTGGTTTTCCACTCGGCATTATGTTTGTCAATACGTTTGCCAAACTCTTTGTAAGTTTCAAAATCGTTGGCATCCGATACCTGGAAGTAAACATTCTTCACAAATTCGGCCCATTGTTTCTCGTCGGTTTTACCGCTGCGCGAAAACTGGTTGATATCCCTGTACAGGTTCTCCCTGAATTGCTCGTCGGTTAATTTGGTACGGCCGGTACCGATGATCGAAAATTTTTCCGGCATCCAGCCATCCAGGTAGAGGTTGTATAAGGCCGGAGCAATTTTACGGGCGTTCAAATCGCCGGTGCCGCCGAAAATAATAAATATAGTAGGCTCTGATTTAGCAGTTGTGCTCATTGTTGTGTTTAATTAATAGCGTTAATTAGTCGTTTGCAGGTGCCCATTGGGTATGGAAGGTACCTTCTTTACCAATAAGCTCGTAAGTATGCGCGCCAAAGTAATCGCGTTGTGCCTGGGTTAAGTTTGATGGCATCCTTTCGCTGCGGAAAGCATCGAAATAGCTTAATGCCGAAGCATAGCCCGGAGCGCCAACACCGGCAGCAGTTGTAGCCGATAATACTTTACGAATACCCGGCAATGTTTCTTTAACCAATGCCGCGATATCGCTGTCAAGCAATAAGTGTGGCAATGTTTGATCTTTGCTGTAAGCGTTGTAAATATCGCTCAAGAACGCTGAACGGATAATACAGCCGCCTCTCCAGATCTTAGCGATCTCGCCAAGGTGCAGATCATATTTGAACTCTTCTGATGCTTTGGTTAACAAGTGCATACCTTGTGCGTAGGTAACGATGCTGGTGAAGTAAAATGCCTGCTCTAAAGCAACCAATAATTCTTCTTTATCGCCCTGAAGCTCGATAGGCTCGTTGTAAATAGCCGATGCTTTTTCGCGCACTGATTTGTATTTTGACAGATCGCGCATGGATACTGATGTATCGATGGTTGGGATCGGGGTTACCAGATCCATAGCAACTTGCGAAGTCCATTTACCGGTACCTTTAGCTTTAGCTTCGTCTTTAATATCATCTAACAATAAATGATCGGTACCCGGAGCTTTGTATTTGAAAATATCTTTCGTGATATCTAACAGGAATGATTGCAAACGGCCTTCATTCCATTTTGCGAATAGTTCGCCAATTTCTTCGTTGCTTACTTTCAGGCCTTTTTTCAGGATCTCGTAAGTTTCGGCAATTACCTGCATAATACCGTACTCGATACCATTGTGTACCATTTTAACAAAGTGACCTGATGCGCCAGGGCCAATATAGGTAACACAAGGTTCGCCGTTAACTTTAGCGGCAATGGCTTCGAAAATAGGTTTCATTACGGCGTAAGCGTCTTTATCGCCACCCGGCATCATGCTTGGGCCGCGGCGAGCGCCTTCTTCACCACCTGATACACCCATACCGAAGAAGTGCAAGCCTTTAGCTTCCAATTCTTCAACACGGCGGTTTGTATCAGTAAAATGCGAGTTACCGCCATCTATCAGGATATCGCCTTTATCCAACAGCGGGGTTAATTCCTCAATAACAGCGTCAACAATTTTACCGGCAGGTACCAGCATCATGATGGCCCTTGGCGTGGTTAAGCTTTGAATAAATTCTTTAACATCGGCAAAGCCTTTAGCGGCCCTGTCGCCGGCTTCCTGGTTTAATGAATCTACTTTACCGGTATCTTTATCGTGTCCGGCAACCGCGAAGCCGTGATCGGCCATGTTTAACAACAAACTGCGACCCATAACACCCAGGCCAATCATACCAAAGGCGTATTTATTTTCTGTTGCGCTCATTTTTTCTTGAGGTTTTCGTTTTTAAGATTTTCTAAAATTTGTTTTGTGCTTTCGAGGCTGGTGTGCTGGAACGAGCGGATGCCCAATTTTTGCGCGGTATCAACAAACATTTTACGGTCGTCGAAATAAACGCATTGCTGCGGCGACGCCTGGGCAATACCCATGGCCAGCTGCCAGATACCCGGATCAGGCTTGCGCATTTTTACCTCGCACGATGATACAAAGGCATCAAAACACTCGTGCAGTTTAAACTTGCGTACCCTGTAATCGTTAAGCTCTTTACCTTCGTTATTTACTGATATAATGCGGAAGCCGCAATCTTTTTTCCAATCCTTTAAAAATTGCAGCATAGGCAATTCAACCGAGGTGGAATAGATAAAATCCTTAAAGTCTTCACGTACAAAATCCCTTGGGTGGTTAAAAATTACCGTATCCAGGTATTCGTCGAGCGTGACACTGCCAATTTCGTATACATTGAAAATAAAATTGTGGAGGGCGTTTACCTCGGCATAATCAAGGTTAAACCTTTTAGCCGCTTCTTCGCGGGCTTCGTGTCCCCATCCGTTCGACAGCAAAATGCCGCCCACGTCAAAAAAAAGGATCTTTAAATCGGCAACTTCCATAGGAGTATTTTTGATAGTCGAAAGTCTTAAGTCTCAAGTTCTAAGTCAAAAAATGACTTAAAACTCAAGACTTTCGACTTCCGACTTAGAACTTATTACTTATTTTTCTGTGTTTCGATGGCGTTCAACAGCTTTTCGAAAGGCTTGTTGAATTTCTCGATGCCTTCATCTTCTAACTGTTGGGTTACAGCAGCCAGGTCGATGCCTAATGAAGGTAATTTTGCAAGGATCTCGGTAGCTTTATCTAAACCTGTTTCTAAGGTTGCAGCAGCAACACCATGATCGCGGAATGCTTCAACAGTTTCCAACGGAACGGTATCAACAGTTTCAGGGCCGATCAAAGCCTCTACATATTTGGTATCTTTAAATGCAGGGTTTTTGCTGCCTGTGCTTGCCCAAAGTAAACGCTGTGGTTGCGCACCTTGCTCGGCAAGTTTTTCCCATCTTTCGCCGCTGAATACGCGTTTGTAAATTTCGTAAGCTTTTTTAGCCGATGCGATTGCGACCTCGCCATACAGCTCTTTTTCGCCTTTAGCTTCGATGATCGGATCAACGATAACGTCGATACGGCTCAGGAAGAAGCTGGCTACCGATGAAATATGAGCAATTTTGTGGCCTGCAGCCAAATGCTCTTCCAAACCGGCAATGTATGCTTCGGTTACTTCTTCATAACGCTCCAAGCCGAACAATAAGGTAACGTTGATATTGATCCCTTTCGCAATTGATTGCTGAATAGCAGCCAAACCCGGTTTAGTGCCAGGGATTTTGATCATTACGTTTTCGCGGTCAACTTTTTTCCAAAGTTCTTCAGCTTGTTTAGCAGTGCCTTCGGTATCTAAAGCCAAAAACGGAGAAACTTCAAGGCTTACATAGCCATCAACTTTGTTCGATTCTTCGTAAACACCTTTAAACAGGTCGGCAGCAGCCTGGATATCTTTAACAGCAATTTCAAAAAATAGCTTTTCGTTATCAGTTTCAGATTTAAGCGCAGCGATATCAGCGTCATAATCAGAACTGCTGCTGATTGCTTTTTCAAAAATTGCAGGGTTTGAAGTAACGCCGCGAACGCCGTCAACGTCAATTAACTGTTTAAGTTTTCCTGATGAAATGATTTCACGATCGATAAAGTCAAGCCAAATGCTTTGACCAAAACCGTGTATCTGCGCTACATTATTAGTTGCCATAATTGGGTTTGTTTTTGTGTGATTTAATTAATTTGTTAAAAGCGCGATGAAGGTAGTAAAAATTGCTACCAAATCGATCTGTTATGTAAAGTTCTTAATAACTGAGCCGTTAATTGTAAGATTTATATCATAGTTTGTTAACATGCCATCAATTAGCGGCCATTACAATGTTCAGTTCGTAGCCTATAAACAGTCCGCTCTCAATTACGCCCGTTATCGATTTAATATCCCTTTCAAAACTTTTCCCTATCTCATCAAATTTGCAATCCAGTACCAGGTTGCCGTTCTCCGAAATTATCGGTCCGTCTTTACCTTTTGCCGGTCGTATAGCTATTTCGGTAGCCCCTAAACTTTTCAATTCCTTTTCCACATAAGGTAAAGCCTGCGGGAACACCTCGATAGGCACCGGGAATTTCGCGCCTAATTTATTAACCATTTTCGATTCATCAACTATGATATAGCTAATAGCACTCGAACTGATCAATAATTTCTCTTTAAACATGGCCCCGCCCCTGCCTTTTATCAGGCTTTTATCCGGATCAACCTCATCGGCACCATCAAAAAGCCAATCGGGTTTATGCTCGTACAGTGATGTAACAGGCAAACCCAGCTTGGCGCAAAACATCGAAAGCTCTACCGAAGTAGGGATAGCCTTTACATTCAGTTTTTCATCTTTAACCCTTTGGGCAATAGCCACCAAAGCCAGGTATGATGTTGAGCCGGAGCCAACACCTATAATGTCGCCATCCTTAACTTTAGCGGCAATCTCGGCCGCTACCTTTTGTTTGCCTTCAATGTTGATGATCTTATCGGCCCACTCCAGGTTATTTATCAGGTTGCTGTTCCAGTTCATGGTATGGTGAATGGAGAGCAGTGAATGGTGAGTGGTGAATAGCAAACTACTCACCGCTCACTAATCACTACTCACTATAATAATGCTTTCGCTTTTTTAACAACGTTATCAACAGTAAAGCCGAAGTGTTTGTACAAATCTTCTGCCGGGGCCGATTCGCCGAAGGTGGTCATGCCTAACATGTCGCCCTCATCGGTAGTGTATTTGTGCCAGCCCATTGGTGATGCCATTTCTACAGCCAAACGTTTTTTGCTTGCTTTAGGGAATACCGATTCTTTGTACTCAGCATCCTGTTTTTCAAACAGCTCCCACGATGGCATACTAACCACACGGGTCGAGATACCTTCGGCTTCTAATTTTTCCTGAGCCTGCATGATCAGTGCCACTTCCGATCCGGTAGCGATCAGGATCAGATCCGGGCCTTTGCTGCCTTCTGATAGCACATAAGCACCTTTCTCCAGGTTTTCGGCTTTGCCATATTTATCCTGGTCGAGGATAGGTAAGCCCTGGCGGGTGAATACCAGCACAGTAGGGCCGCCTTTTTTCTCGATAGCTACACGCCATGCATGCGCACTTTCGTTGGCATCTGCCGGGCGGATCACGGTTAAGTTAGGGATTGAACGTAACGAAGCCAATTGCTCAACAGGCTGGTGGGTTGTACCATCCTCGCCCAAACCAATACTATCGTGCGTATAAACAAATATCGGGTTGATTTTCATGATGGCCGCCAAACGGATTGGCGGGCGCATATATTCAGAGAACATCAGGAAGGTAGCACCAAATGGCAACAACCCTTTAGTTAAGGCCATACCATTCAGGGCCGATCCCATGGCATGCTCGCGGATACCGAAGTGGAAGTTACGACCGCCACGGTTTTCTGATGTAAATGAATCAAATTCTTTCAGGTTGGTTTCTGTAGATGGAGCTAAGTCGGCAGCGCCACCAATCAGGTTAGGCAATGCAGGGGCGATAGCGTTCAACACTTTGCCCGACGCCTGGCGGGTTGCCATTTTAGGGTCTGAACCTTTAAATACAGGCAATTTATCTTTCCAGCCTGCCGGTAACTCACCTTTGGATGCAGCTTCGTACTCGGCAGCTAATTCGGGGAATTTGGCTTTGTAATCGGCAAACAGCTTGTTCCATTTTTCTTCGGCCGATGCACCACGTGCGCCTTTTTTGTGGTAGTAATCCAGCACTTCATCAGGCACGTTGAATGATTTTTCAGGATCGAAACCGAAAAACTCTTTTACCAGTTTAATCTCGTCAGCACCCAGCGGCGAACCATGTGAACCTGCAGTACCCGATTTATTAGGGCTACCGTAAGCGATCAATGAACGAACACGGATAAATGATGGTTTCTGAGTTTCAGATTTTGCGTTGATCAATGCCAGCTCTAAAGCATGGGTATCGTTCACATCTGTCAGGTCCTGTACGTGCCAGCCATATGCGCGGAAACGGGCGCTTACATCTTCATTAAAGGCAATATCGGTACTGCCTTCGATAGAGATGTGGTTATCATCATATAAATAGATCAGGTTACCCAATTGCAGGTGACCGGCCAGCGAAGCGGCTTCGGAAGTTACACCTTCCATCAAATCGCCATCGCTGCAAATGGTGTAAATGTTGTAATTGAACAGCTCAAAACCAGGCTTGTTATAGCGTGCAGCCAAATGTTTCTGCGCAATGGCGAAACCCACCGCGTTGGCAAAACCCTGGCCCAGCGGACCGGTTGTTACTTCAATACCCGGAGCCAAACCATATTCCGGGTGACCGGCAGTTTTGCTGTTCAGCTGGCGAAACTGTTTGATATCATCTAAAGAAAGATCATAGCCGGTTAAATACAAAAAGTTGTATTGCAAAATACAGGCGTGACCAGCCGAAAGGATAAACCTGTCGCGGTTTGCCCAATCGGGGTTTTTAGGGTTGTAGTTTAAAAACTTTGTCCATAAAACATGCCCCATCGGTGCTAAGGCCATCGCTGTACCAGGGTGACCGGAATTTGCTTTTTGAACCGCATCGGCAGCAAGTACCCTTACGGTATCGATTGCCAATTTTTCTATGTCTTTTGTGTTTTCCATTATCTGTAGGTATTGTATGTTTAATGTTTTACTTATTCGGTAGGGGTAGCAACTTTGCGTTTGGTTTTGCTTTCCTCTTCGGTAAGCCAAAGCCTTGCGCCGCCTTTTATACCATCGGCATTGGTAACAATTTTCATATTTTTATCCAGCTTAAAGTCAAGCTTGTCTGAATTGCCTCCGCCTATATATAAAGTATCGTAGTTGAATACGGTTTTCAGTATTTTGAAAACCTTTTTCATGCGCTTATTCCATTTTTCCTTGCCTTCTTTATCTAAAGCCCGGTCGCCTATGTAGTCATCGTAGTCCATGCCCTCTTTTACAGGCAGGTGTGATAGCTCGAAGTGAGGCAATAAATGACCGTTCATTAACAAAGCGGTGCCAAATCCGGTACCCAAAGTGATCACCATTTCAAGTCCTTTACCTGATGCAACGCCAAGCCCCTGCATATCGGCATCGTTAACAACCTGTGCAGGTTTGCCTAATGATTTTTCCAGTTTTTTGCTCAGGTCAACATCTGCCCAAAAATCAGTACCCAGGTTAGGGGCGGTTTTTACCACACCATCTTTAACATAGCCCGGAAAGCCAACCGAAATTTTATCGTAAGCCGGGAAGTCTTTTACCAGGGTATTGATAGCTTTAATTACATTATCAGGATTGGCAGGCGCGGGGGTTGGAATTTTATCATATTCCATTTTTAACTCGCCTTTTTTATTGAGGATAGTGGCTTTGATGTGCGAACCACCGATATCGATAGACAGAACTCTTAACTGGGCTGGCGTATTTTTCATTTAGCGTAATTTATTTAGCTGGTTAGTAAACTGTTACAATCAATTGATCGACCAGCGCATAAATATCACATTTTTAATAATATCAAATTGTTAAATCGTGCGATAAAATCAATTTGCCCTAAGGCAACAAAAGTAAAGTTAGGCTTGCTTTTGTTTAAGGGGCAAATTTTAAACGGTATTTTACTTATGCGTGGCAAAATCAATGCAATTAAGGTAAAATGTTAATAACATGTGCGGGTTTTATCAAATAACATGGTAAATCTACCCTTAGGTATAGCCTAATGTAATCCCAGTCTTCCACCACGTCATTGCGAGGTACGAAGCAATCCCCGACTTTACAGGGCGGATTTGTATAGCCTCTCTGCTGCTTGGGGATTGCTTCGTACCTCGCAATGACGTGATGGGTTTGTCGAGTTGTTTTAAAGCGTTAGTTAATACTGGCTTTTTAAACCCAATCGCATTATCAAATCACCAGATTATTACTACCTGTTTTAAGCTGAAAAGTTTTCCCTTTCCATACAAATATGCCTGTTGTGTTTTTAGGTAGATCAACGTTCACATTCCACTTGCCGTTAACCAATGCGTATTTGGCAACCACTTTTCCATTAGGATGCGGCACTTCACCGCTTATATTTTTGATCGTCCCCAAATGCGGCTCGATCTTTATTTTGCTAAAGCCCGGCGCATAGGTATCCACTCCTAAAACTGTTCGGTAAAACTCAATGTTCGGGCTTGCTCCCCAGGCGTGGCAATCAGACCGGTTGTGATCCAAATCAGAGATCTCGGCCCAGGTGGTGAGGCCCATTTCAATATTATCACGCCAAATGCTGAGCCAGTTGAGGTAATCATCGCCCAAACCTCCTTTAACCAAAGCTTGATGTAAATAGTATTTAAAGTAGATGGTACATTTGGTGATCGAAGTATCGTTCAATAATTTCAAAGCAAGGTCATGTTCGCCGGTAGAGTTAAGCATCCCGGTTAACAGGGCTATTGAATTGGTATGCTGCGAAAACAGCTGTTTATCCTCGGTATCGGCGTAAAGTTTTTTGCCTGCATCCCAATATTTACGCTGAATGGTTGCTTTTAACTGCGCGGCTTTGGCCTTATACAAAGCGGCAAAAACCGGCATGCCCATTTTAGCCTCCATTTGGGCGGCTTGCTGATAGGCCCACATCAATTGCAGATCTAAAATTGCCGATGTTCCTTTCGCGCTTTTGGGGGCCTGGCCAAAATCCCAGCCTTTATCGTTTACCCAATCAACAAATGTCCAGTATGGGGTATTTTTTAAAGAGCCGTCGGCCTGTTGATATTTAGAGAAGAAGTTGAGCACATCGCGTGTGCCGGCCAGTTTATCTTTTATAAAAAGGCTATCGGGGCGGTACATCCAGTAATCATGCAACATGCCGATATACCATAACGAAAACGTAGAGATTACCTGTGGCGAAAATGAGGGGTGACGGCTCAGCGTTACGCCCTCGGCCAGGCGGGAACGGTCCATCAGGTTAATGGCATTGCGTACCAACCTGTCGTCGCCGCTGTTGTAAAATGATACAAGAGCCTGGATACGCGTATCACCCACGTATTGTAACTGCTCGTAATATGGGCAATCCATATAGGTTTCGGCGGCGCAAAGGCGGGCGGTGCGCCAGCCGATATCCAGCATCTGTTGGATCTCGGGGTTGCCGGTTTCCAGTTTGGCATTCATCCGGAAAGGGTAGCCGGTGAAGGTTCCGTAGATATCGTCAATAATCAATGGCTCGTTTTGGGTAGTTATTTTTAGTTCGATATAGCGGAAAGTTCGCCAGGTTAATGTGGTAAAACTATTACCGGATGCACCATCGGCAATAATGCTATCCCTCCTGCCTGCAAATATTTTCCCATCAACATCGTTCCTGTTGCCTTTTACATGCCCCTCGGGGCCGGTTAAGGTTTTAAATAACGATTCGGTATAGCTGATGCCGATGCCCGCGTTCTTTCCTTTACTAAAATTGAGGGTAACAAAAGCGTTGGTTAAATAAGCTTGATCGAGTATTAAAGTTGCCGTAGTATTTGCCGGTATAGTAACGGCTGTTTGCGTTGCAGGGAATGAAGCAGGAACCGTAACGCCATCGGCTTTACGAAGCTTTTCGATCCGCTGCAGTTTCATTTCCATTGATGGGATTGGCGTTGGCACCAGCATCCATCCAAAAGCATTTACGGTACCTTTTGGATTACCGGCATCAATGCGGACAGCGTTTTTCCATGCGCTATCGTCAAAATCCGGTTTGTCCCAACCCTTTACAGATGCGTTCAGATCTAAGCGCTCGCCCGGCCCGGCCACATAATAGGGATGCCAGCCTATGCCGGTAATCGGTTTAAAAGCCTTATCGCGGATGCCTTTCCAGGTTTTGTTGGTGTTGATAACCTCTTCGGTTGGCGTATCGCCCTGCATAATAAAACCGGTTTGTAGCGAGATCTGTGCTTCGGGGCGATAATCACCATCGTTCCAAACCTCGGCGGCAATGGTGTTTTTTCCTGCGGATAGATAAGGTGCCAGATCAACCGTTTCGTAGTTCCAGTAATAAGTATCGCTGCGGGCGGGGCCTAAGGAAACCAGTTTTTGATTTACATAAAGTTTATAACGGTTATCAGCAGATACATGCACCACAAATGTGGCAGGCTTTGTAGCAAGTTCAATGCTTTTCCTGAAATAGTAAACCCCGTAATCCCGTGGAGATTCATCGGCAGCGGCGATCCATGATGCTTTCCATGGCCCGCGGAGTAACGCGGGGTTGATAGTTTGCGCGAAGCTGGTGTTAATAAAAAACAAGAACGCGATAAAGATGAATCCTTTTAAAACTGTTTTCATGAAACGATGCGGTTTACAGGCGGTGTTGGGCTAAATTAAATTTTAGTCACGAATAATTAGTGTGATATTTACAATTTATTCGATGAAGATCAAAATCAATCGCTACCGCAAGCGTCCTCGCTTGTGGGCATCATGCTAAGCTATACATGCGGATTGTTAAATTGGCGACCTAAACGCGGGCCACAAGCGAGGGCGCTTGCGGCAGGAAAGGAATATTACATAGCCAATCGCCCCCCATTATTCCCCCAAACACTGTTTTATTTCATATTTCCGCTATCTTTAGTTTTTACAAACCTAAAACTATGGATGTATTAACCGTCTTTTTATTGCTGGTGATCATTGTTATAATGCTAAGCCACAAGGGCAGTTTAAGCAAAAAGATCGACGATCTCGAACAAAAAATACACGAATTAAAGCGCCTTGTTGAATATCTGAAAACTACCAGGATAGTTGATGAAGCCGATAAAAGAGCAGCGGCCCATAAACCGGTTATTCCTGAGCCAACGCCGGTCCCCGCCACACCAAAGCCAGACCCGGAACCACACCCTCCTGTTGGTCATGAAATAAAACCCGAGCCTGTTACACCGCCTAAAATTGAACGGCATACCGAAATTATTGCAGATAGCGGCTCAACCATCCATCGCCCAATAAAAACCCGCGATTATGAACCGGCTAGACCACGCGAACCACGTCAGTCGTTTTTTGAACGCCATCCCGACCTGGAAAAATTTATCGGCGAAAACCTTGTTAACAAAATCGGTATTGCCATATTGGTATTGGCCATTGGCTTTTTTGTTAAATATGCTATCGATAATGATTGGATAGGCCTGGTTGGTCGTGTAGGTATTGGTATAGCCTGCGGCGGCATTTTAATAGCGGTGGCGCACCGGTTACGCAACAGCTACAAGGCTTTCAGCTCGGTATTGGTTGGCGGCGGTTTGGCTGTTTTTTATTTTACCATTACGCTGGCTTTTCAACAGTTTCACTTATTTAGCCAGATAACTGCTTTTATTATTTTAATTGTGATTACCGTTTTTGCGGTAGCATTGTCATTATTGTATGATAAGCAGGAACTGGCGGTGGTAGCTTTGGTGGGCGGCTTCGCCAGTCCGTTTATGGTGAGTAATGGCAGCGCAAATTACAGCGGCCTGTTAACTTACCTGCTTATATTGAATACCGGCCTGCTCGTTATAGCCTACTTCAAAGCCTGGCGGGTGCTCAATATCGTATCGTTCGGGTTTACGGTTATTGTTTTTTCAACCGTGTTGTATACACTTCCGCCTGCTGCTTACCGTACCGGGTTTATTTTCGCCAGTATATTTTATGCGCTGTACTTTGCGGTGAATGTGGCTAATAACGTGCGGGAGAATAAAAAATTCATCGCTTCGGATTTTACTATCCTGCTGCTCAATACCGGGCTGTACTTCTCGGCGGGGCTGTACCTGCTTACGCTGATGCATGATGAGCAATATCGCGGGTTGTTTTGCGTGAGTTTGGCGATAGTGAACCTTGTTCTGTCGTACATATTATTCCGCAACCGCAAGGTGGATACCAATATTCTGTACCTGCTTATCGGTATTACGTTAACCTTTATATCGCTGGCTGCGCCGATACAGCTGCATGGGCATAGCATCACCATCTTCTGGGCTTCGGAAGCGGTGCTCTTATACTGGCTCTACCAAAAATCAAACATCGGCTTAATGAAATATACCTCGTTATTGCTGTGGGTGGCTATGCTTTTGAGCCTGCTGATGGATTGGTACCAAATTTACAGTGATGCCTCTGCAACACTCACCATCATCGCCAACAAAGGGTTTATTACTACACTTTGCGCTGCGGTTAGCTCATTCCTGCTGGCGGTGCTAATGGCCGATAACACAATACAAACCAAAAGAGGACTGGTGATAGACCGGCGAATTTTCAGCATAACCGGGTTGATCCTTTTGTTTTTGAGCGGACTGGTTGAGATCAACCACCAATTCCTGAACAGGTTCCCTTATACCGGTTTGAATGTGTTGTATATGATGGTATATACGCCGGTGTTTGTATTTGTTTACTACCTGGTATCCTTTAAAATAGCGGTTATCAATTTTACCGAAAACCTGAAGCTCGGCTTGTTATTAACCTGCATTGTGGTTTACCTGTTATTAACCCCACAGTTTTTTGATCTGCAATATGTAATGCTCGAAACCGGTAAAGTGCCTGCAAGTCATTTTATGGCACATTGGATAGGGGCTGTGTTTGTTGCCCTGTTGCTTTACCGGGTAATTATGTTAAGCCGCAAAAGTCAAAGCGCCGGCGCGATAGGCCTGTTTACCTGGGGCTTAAGCATAGTGGTAGTGGTGTTTTTAAGTTTAGAGGTAAGCCTGATGAGCAACCTGTTATTTTATAACCAGACGCACTCGATAGATAGAATAGAAACCGTATACATTAAAACCGGTCTGCCCATCCTTTGGGGACTGCTCTCCTTCGAGCTGATGTGGCTGGGGATGAAGTACAAACAGCGGATGATGCGCGTTGCTTCATTAACGCTGTTCTCGCTTACCTTAGTAAAATTGTTTTTGTTCGATATTAAAAACATCCCGGTTTGGGGTAAAATTGTGGCTTTCTTTTGTTTGGGCGTATTGCTGCTTATAGTGGCCTTTATGTACCAGCGAACCGCCAAAAAAACCGCCGATGAAGAGGAGGCTAAGCAAAATGAATAAGGTATCGTTTTTACTATTGTTGTTATGCGGATCGATATTATCCGCATCGGCACAAAAAAACTTTAAATACAAAGCTCCGCTAAAAAAAATTGACAGTACCGGTTTTTACCGGATAGCTTTGCAGCCTGCATTGGTAGCCAAAGCTAAACCCGGGTTATCAGACATTCGCATTGTAGATGATAAAAGCAATTTTGTGCCTTACGTACAGGCCGGCAGCCTGCCGCAAAAAAGCCAGAAAAGTTTTTTGGTTTTCCCGGTGATTGCTGATCGTGCAACTACCGATACCGGTACAACCTTCACCATCGAAAACAAAACCGGCCTGGCGCTCGACAGGCTTTGGATCCGCCTGCAAAACACGGCCGTTAAACGCAAAGTGAACCTGTTGGGCAGCGATGATATGAACCAATGGTTTGCCATACAGGAGGAGATTCCCTTGCAGGAGGCTGTTCAAAACAGCGAAGGTACCTACATGCAATCCTTATTTTTTCCGGCGAGTAATTATCATTATCTAAAAATCCAGGTTAACGATAAAAACAAAAGCCCCATCAAGTTTTTACAGGCTGGCGTTTATACCGAATACGTTTCGGCAGCACAGGCTTACACACCTATCAAACCGGTTAAAGTTATTAAGGCCGATAGCAACCGGACAACTTTTGTTGAGATCAGGCTTGATGATAACTACCTGGTTAACCGCCTGCATTTCAGCATAAGTGCCCCTAAATATTACAAACGGGGGGTAACTGTTTACCAGTTTGTAAACAATGGTAAAGAACTGATCAGTGATGCCGAACTGTCATCAGCCAAAACACCCGATCTGCTCATCGCCGCAAAATCAAAACACCTGCTTATTGAGATCAGTAATGGCGATAATCCGCCGTTAAGCATCGGTGAGGTTACCGCCTTTCAATCTGATGAGTACCTGGTTAGTTATCTCGAAGCGAAACAGAACTACCTGCTTTTGGCAGGCGATTCATCAGCAGTAGCACCGGAGTATGATCTGAAATTTTTTACGGATAGTATTAAGGATAACATCCCGGCTATTAAACACGATGCCGTGGTTAAGAACGATGGTTACGAAGCGAAAGTTACGGAAGCCAAACCTGATCGCACACCGCTGATTTGGATTGCCATTGTGGTTTCGTTGGGGATATTGCTGTTTTTAACTTTAAAGATGACCAGGGAGGTGAAGAAGAAAGAGGCAGAGAAATAAAAACACTGGTTGAAGTTTAGCGATAGCGCAACTTCGACCAGGGACAGGATAAACAGCTTCTTAGACGCTGTTTAAACAATTAAATATTTCTTTTATGTAGAGACGCATAATTGCGTCTACCGTAGGACAAACCGCTTTGCAGGTTATCATCAGCCACCGTAAATTGCATGCGGGAGACGCAATTATGCGTCTCCTATGTTTGTCATCAAATAAAAAAGGGAATAAATTAGAAATCTTAAGTGAAAAGAATGAGAGTTGGGTCGCGTCTAAACAACTTTTATAGTATGTACATGTAGAGATCAGGCCTCATTCTTTTTACCTTTTAGAGTCTGAACAGAATGTAAGGAATACAGCAGGTCTGTATATTCAGGATATCCGACCAGGAGACAAGACGAAGAAAGGTTGTTCACTTAAGAAAATACAAACCTAATAAGTGATGGCAAAAATTTTAAAACAGGTAGCAGGCATTGATGTAGCTCAAAAAGAGTTGGTAGTTTCTCTTGGACGTATGGATGATTCTATTGAACCAGATATCTATGCTTTCAAAACATTTGCCAATAAACCATCTGGGTTTTCTGCTTTAGAAGTATGGATAAAGAAACATACGGATAAACAGGTAAAGGTCCGGTTTGTAATGGAAGCAACGGGCGTTTATCACGAAAAATTAGCGTATCATCTTTCAGGCCTGGGCTATGAAGTAAGTATTGTACTTCCTAATAAGATCAACAATTATGCTAAGTCACTCGAAACAAAAACGGTCACCGACAAAACAGCATCACAGGCTATCTGCCAGTTTGGACTGGAAAAGAAGATTAGTTTATGGCAACCACCAAAAAAAATATTCAGAGACCTTAAACAATTGACACGCGAAAGGAATCAGATAATCGCAGAACGTACGGTAGCTAAAAATCAACTGCATGCAGAAAATGCAGAAGCGTTTCCCAACGAAAGAAGCATAGCCAGGCTACACCAACGCATCCGGTTATTCAATGAACAGGAAAAGGAAATTAAAGCAGACCTCGCTGAAATAATCAAAAAGGATAAGGAATTGGTTGAAAAGATAAACAATATCAGCACAATACCAGGGGTTGGGAAGCTTACAGCCATAATTACCATGGCAGAAACCAATGGCTTTAACCTGATTAAAAGTAAAAAGCAAATCGAAAGCTATGCGGGATTTGATGTAAAGGAAAAGCAATCCGGCTCATCGGTAAAAGGAAAATCCAAAATATCAAAAAGAGGGAACAGGCACTTACGTAAAGCCATGTATATGCCGGCATTAGCAGCCATCAGGCATGACGATCGGTTTAAAGCTGTATTTATTCGGCTGGTAAGTAAACACGGTATTAAGATGAAGGCAGCTGTTGCGGTACAAAGAAAGCTACTGGGGCTCATCTATATCGTTTGGAAAACTGATATTAAATATGATCCCAAATTCCTGAACAAAGTAACAGAGAACGAAAAAGTAGTTATAAATAGTTAGAGCGGTGACATCATAAGATGAACCGCCCTAATCTGGCTGGCTTGTGCCGCCTTAATAAACAAATCTAAAAATTATTTGGGTCTGTAAAATAAACTGTGTCAGCCCCTGCCGGCCCATGGGCCGGCAGGGGCTGATTGCTACATCAAATCTAATATCATTCTCCCAGGAAACCAAATGGCCAGCTTCTGGGCCGTTGTCGCCCAATTAGAAAGTGGCATCGTCCATTTTTGTTTAATGTTGTTATGAGCCAGATAGATCAGTTTTAACAGAGCCATATCGGATGTGAAACCACCCTTGGTTTTGGTTACTTTTCTGATTTGCCGGTGAAACCCTTCGATGGTATTGGTGGTATAGATCAGTTTACGAATAGTGGTATCATACTGAAAATACGTGGTCAGCTTCGACCAGTTATTACGCCATGATTCCAATACCTTTTCATATTTCTTACCCCACTTTTCTTCTAATTGCTCTAAACGAAGTTCTGCCAGTTCGAGGGTTTCTGCCTGGTACACCGGCTTAAGATCTTTCATAAATACTTTTTGATCTTTAGAAGCCACGTACTTCAGGCTGTTGCGTATCTGGTGGACGATACAGGTCTGGATTTCTGTTTGAGGGAATACTGTATTTATGGCCTGTGGGAATCCATTGAGGTTATCAATGCAAGCAATCAGGATGTCTTTTACACCTCTGTTTTGAAGGTCGGTCAATACACTTAACCAAAAATTAGCGCCTTCGCTTTGAGATACATACATTCCTAACAACTCCTTGTGACCGTGACGGTCAATACCAAGAATGTTATAAACAGCATGCGCTACCATGCGGTGTTCCTCTTTAACCTTGTAATGCATCGCATCCAGCCAAACAATGGTGTAAAGTTCATCCAGCGGCCTTGATTGCCATTCTTTTACTTCAGGAATGATCTTATCTGTTATAGCAGATAAGGTACTGTGACTGATATCTGTATCATACATGTCTTTGATATGCTTTGATATATCGCGGAAACTCATGCCCAGTCCATACATGCCGATGATCTTGGATTCAAGACTTTCTGCTAATATCGTTTCCCGTTTGCGGATCAGTTCGGGTTCAAAACTGGAATTGCGATCACGAGGGGTACTAATAGATATGGTGCCATCAGAGGTTCGGATATTCTTACTGGTCTTACCGTTCCTGCGATTGCCTGAACTGCGTTCTGCTTCATCTAAATGGCTTTCCAATTCCGCCTCAAGGGCGGCATCAAGGAAACTTTTTAGCAACGGTGCAAAGGCTCCATCCTTGCCATAAAGCGATTTGCCCGAGCGGAGTTGCTCAAGGGCTTTCTTTTTCATTTGCTCGTATTCGAGCGATTCTTCTTCTCTCTTCATCTTAAACTGTGTTTTAAGTTAACATTTAACGCTTGACACAGTTTATTTTACACTCTCAATTATTTGATGTTAACACAGAATCTCTACAATTAAAAACGGCTCGTTCGCCACTTTGCAAGCCTAACTCATCTACTCCCTGATACTCAAAATATCATGCACCGCATACTCTGCCTTTTCAAACTGAAACTTAAAACCACTATCCAGCAAACGTTTAGGCATTACCCATCGGCTTTTTAATATCAGCTCGGTTTCGGTGCCTATCACTGCCGCGCCAATGCCTAACAACCATTGCGGGGCGGGTAAGCCAAACGGCGCGCCATAAGCCTCGCGGATAATACGCATCATATCGGCATTTTTTTCGCCACAGGGAGCGGTACAGTTAAATACGCCCTGCAATTCGGGATGATCAAGCAGCCATTGGGTGCTGCGGGCAGCATCATGTTCATGTACCCAGGCCATGTATTGCTGCCCATCTCCCTGTTGCCCGCCGAGGCCCAGCCTGGCCAGGTTAAGCAGGCGCGGAAAAACGCTGTCGCTCCTGCCCAGCACAATTCCCATGCGCAATGCCACTTTACGGGTATGCGGCGTATCGGCCTCAAAAAAGGTTTTTTCCCAGATGTTGCAAACATCTATAGAAAAGCCGTAACCAATCTCGCCGGTTTCCTCATCCTGCGGGTGATCTTCGGCATGACGGTAAATGGTGGCAGAGCTCAGGTTGATCCACAGTTTAGGCGGATCGGTCATTTTATTAATCACGCGGCCCAGCAGTTGAGTGGGGACAACTCTTGAGCGCACAATCTCCTGTTTGTTTTTTTCGGTATAACGGCAGTTTACGTTTTTGCCACAGAGGTTGATGAGCATTTCGGCCCCGGCAAGGTGAACCGTCCAGCCGGCTTCTGTTTCTCCATCCCAAAGGGCGGTGTGCACATTACCGTCAACCGGTTTTTGTTTACGGGCCAGGATAATCACTTCATTAGCCAAATCGCGGTAGTATTTTGCCAGTACCGTGCCGAGGTAGCCATTGCCGCCTGCCAGCACTATTTTTTTATAAGGTTTCATGATTAGTTCAGTTTTAAAATAAGCCCCAGTAAAACGATGCGATAGATTACCCAGGTAACGGTAAGCACCCAGCCCAGCCCCAATAGTTTGGTACGGCGTACATGTTCTAAAAACATGAGCCCTGCAACTGCCATAAAATACAGGGTGTAAACAAGGGCGTGCAGTTGTACAAAATGGCTAATCAGCAAACCAATCAGCAACAATAAGCTGCCGGCGAAAGAGATGGTCATCATATTGCCCAGGTATGTCCACAGGTTGCGGCGGTCGAAACTGCATATCGCTGCGCCCTGAAAAATAATCTGCCCACCGCAAATCACATACTCGCGGTAAGGATTACCCAGCGGCACCATACCAACCAGCAGATGGGCATAAGCGGAGAGGATAAAGCCTGTGCAAAACCAGGTAAACAGCAGGTACAGCAGGCGGTAATGCAATTTAAAAGTTGGCTGGTATTCAAACCCGGTTTCGGCGGCGGGAATAATAACCCGGCGGTTGTATGATATAAAGGCGTATACCTTACTCATTAGCCAAACAAAGGGGTTAAAGCTAAACAACGGCGCAAACAGGGGCCAGGCATTGGCAAGTATTTTAAACAGGCTTTTTACGCCATAAGTTACTTCGCCGTTTTCAAGGTTGATGAGTGCAATCTCGTTAACGGCACGCCGCCTGTCGTAAACCGGGCAGGTGGTGGCTTGCTCACTTTGGTAGGCCGTGCGGCCGCCCTGGTCAAGCATCCCTGTTTTTACAAACGCGTTGGTATAAACCCTGCACATCGGGCACTCGGCATCAAAAAGGATGACATGATTTTTTAGCGCTTTCATAACTTTCAGTGTTTTCTGAAACAAATATACAATATATTTTAAACTTTCAATAAATACTGAAAATAAAATCTTCAGAAAGAAGCAGGAGATCAGGAAGAGAGATTAGAGACTGGAGATTAGAGGTTAGTTTTAATCCGGGTTTAATTAACAAGAAACTAATCTCTATCCCCGCGTTGGATTGCAGCGGAAAGCCCGCAGCGCGCGCTGGGATAGGGTGCTGGCAAAGCGAGGACTTGTAGCGGATAGCCCGGGCCGCAGGCAACGCCCAAATTATAATTGAAAACGAAATTCTGTTGCAGAGAGCCCTGAAGTTCACAACGGCCATATCCTTTCATACTAACATTGGCGCTCATCTGCTGTGGAGGTTGTTACTTTTGTCCTTATACCATAGGTGTTCGGAAGAAATAAAAAAGCGGGGGAATTGTGCGATTCCCTCCCTTGGGAGGGTTTAGGGAGGGGTTTCTACACCCAGCATATTCGTCGGGCAAGGCGTAAAAACCCCTCCCTGCCACTGCGCAATCCATCACACCCCTCCCAGGGGAGGGAATGAAAAAATCTTCCGAACAGCCATGGTCCTTATACCAACAACCAAAAGTCAAGACAGAAAAAGCTTCGGTCAGCAGGGCCTGCCCCGAAGTCCATCGGGGCCAACTCGGTCCGATCTTCTTTCAGGCCACCGCCCATTCACAAAAAAAACTTGATATTCAATAGCTTACATCTGCTTCATTATGAGATACGAAGAGATTTCCGACTTGCAGAGCCGCTCTGCATATTCGCGATTGCTTCGTGCCTCGCAATGACGGCTTTTATATATTTTAAACAGCTTCTCAAAAACCGAAATGACCACAGCAACGAACCGGTAAAAAATATTTAACGGCCCCTATTGCAAATCCAATTTCAATCTTTAACTTTGAACAACAAAGTACTTTTGATGAAAGAACAAGATATTCATGCAGAGTTAAGTTCCATTCGTGATTTGATGGAGCGGTCGGCCAAATTTATTTCGCTTAGCGGGCTATCGGGTGTTATGGCCGGCATTTATGCGCTTATAGGCGCAGCGGTTGGCTGGGGCTTACTTCAATACGAATACCTTGGGCTTGACAGGCATCATACTTTTAACGAAACCCTACTGGTTATCAAATTATTTTTAACCGCCTTTGCGGTGCTTGTTCTTTCAATCGGTACAGGTGTATGGCTTTCTATCCGCAAGGCTAAACGCAACGCACAGCCCTTTTGGAATACAGGCAGCAAGCGCCTGCTTATTAATATGGCTATCCCGCTAATAAGCGGCGGGTTGTTTACCCTGATATTGATATACAGGGGTTATTACGGCATAGTGGCACCGGCTACGCTGATATTTTACGGCATGTCGTTGGTTTCGGGCAGTCATTACACCTATTCGGGCGTGATGAGCCTCGGAATATTGGAGATTTTATTAGGTTTGCTTTGTGCTTTAATGCCGGGCTACGGCTTAATATTCTGGACAGTGGGCTTTGGCCTGCTGCACATTATTTACGGCACAGTAATGCATTTTAAATACGATAAGTGAATATATCATTAGAACAGTTTGACAAAGCTTTTGAAAACCGCATCCGCCTGCAAATTATGAGCGTACTGGTTGCCAACGAAAGCTATGATTTTAATTCGCTTAAAGAATTGCTGGATCTTACAGATGGCAACCTGGCCTCGCATCTCAAAGCTTTAGAAAAAGAGGAATACATCCAGGTGCAGAAAAGTTTCATAGGCCGCAAGCCAAACACCCGCTACCTCGCATCCGAAAAAGGGCGGGCCGCTTTCAGACTGCATCTTCTGGCTCTCGAAAATTTAATCAAACAACAAAAACTGTAATTTTTTTTATCCATAAACTTTGGAATACAAAGTACTTTTTAAAAATAAAAAACAATGAAAAACATCCTTGCAACCCTATCACAAAACAACATTATTAAAACAGGCCTAATCCTCATCACTATATCCGCCGGATTCTTCTGTATAGTAGAGTCCGGCTTTTTTGAAATTACTGAAGGTACAGCATTCGGAGCCTTTTGCCTCAATTACCTGGCCTCGCTGGTATTTTTCTTTTTAGTGATTTTTAAAGGCTTTAAGCGCCTGCATTATTGGGTATTATTACTGGTATTGTGGTTTGTAAGCGCATTTGCACTTAACCGCAGCCTAAATGTGTTTGACAGCTCGGTAACCTGGCTCTGCGTTGTAATCTGGCTATCGGCCATAGGGTTAATCCTCTCTGTTTTTATGGATGATCTTGGGGTTATTGCCAAACATACAGTGTCTTTTTTATTAGGAATTGCCCTGCTGCTGTTCATTTATTACAGCGTTTACCTTACATCCATGTACATTTTAGGCATTTTTGGAGCCATTGCACTGGGCTTTTCGCTTCATGCCTTTGTGCCCGCAGGTTTGGCCATAGCAACCTTTATTGCCTTAAAGCAAAACTTAAAAGGAAACCCATCACTAAAAATGGCTTTTGCAGCCGGGATCTTGATTCCTCTTGTGGCATGTGCTGTTTTTATCTGGCAATGGAAAAGTATTAACAAACAGGTAAACCTCGCTATCAATCACAATACCTTATCCGAAGGGAAGCTGCCCACCTGGATGGTGATTGCCCAGAATATCCCGCACAATGCCCTGGCCGAAAAAATTATTAAGGCAGATATTGTTTATAAAACCGCGAACCTGAGCGATAACTGGTTTTGGGGTAACTGGCACAGCGCCGCTTTTGACGAGCCTAAAAAGCACGATCCTTTTGTAGTGATAGCCAGTTTATTTGGCGGAGAGATCAACCTTGACGAAAACGATCGCATTAAAATACTGGAGGCTATGTACAATTCACGCCACCAGGCACAGGAGCGGCTTTGGACGGGCGATATGCTGAGCACAGCCAACGTGATCACCAATATTAAAATATTCCCCGAATACCGCCTGGCCTATACCGAAAAAACGCTTACAGTACACAATGCCGAAAAGCGTACCTGGCGCGGTAATGAAGAAGCTATTTATACTTTTCATGTTCCGGAAGGTTCGGTAGTGAGTTCGTTATCGCTGTGGATAGATGGCAAGGAGCAAAAATCAAGGCTTACCACCAAGGCTAAGGCCGATTCGGCTTACCACGAGATTGTTGGCGTTGAACAACATGACCCATCGGTATTACACTGGCAGGAAGGTAATACCGTAACCGCGCGAATTTTTCCCTGCACACCAGAGGAAAACCGAAAATTCAGGGTGGGCATAACCAGTCCGCTGTTAAAGCGGGGTGATATGCTCACCTATCAAAGCAGTTATTTCGATGGCCCTTCGCCGGATGCGGCTACCGAAGCAATCCAGGTATCGTTCAGCAAAAAGCCGGAGAGCCTTGATCTCCCCGGCTTTGATGAAATAAGCAGTGGTGTTTACACGGCCGACAGGAATTACCGGCCCGATGAGCAGATCACGTTTAAAGCCCCGCCGCTTGCCAATACCCCTTTTACGTTTGCGGGTAACGGCTACCAGCTAAAGGATTACCAGCCGCAAACCACCGTTTTTACACCCGAACGCATCTATCTCGATTTAAATGCCGAATGGACTGCCTCCGAACTCGACGAGCTTTGGCCCGCCATCAAAAACAAAAAAGTATATTATTACGATGGCAAACTGGAAAAACTAACCGACCAAAACCGGGACCAGGTATACAACCGGATGAGCAAGCTCAACTTCAGCATGTTTCCGGTTAACGAGATCAGGCACCCCGAAACCGCTCTGCTTATCACTAAATGTGCCGAAACCTCGCCCAACCTGTACGATCTGAACGAATCGGAATTTGGGAAAGTGCTTACCACTTACCTCCCCAAAGCCAAACCCATACAGCTTTATAATATAGGTACCAACCTAACACCGTATTTGAAAGCACTGAAGGAAATGAGGGTGTTTATCTATAATGAGGGCGACCTGGAAACCCTGCAAAACCATCTTGCAAAAAACCGGTTCAACAATCCGCAGGAAGATTCGACGCATGTGGTGCTCGCACAATCGGGCCTGATGATAGCACAAACTGCCGACACCCTGAAAATCGGCAATGCGCCTGATCATTTGCTGCGCCTGTTTGCCTATAACGATATTATGAAAAAGGTTGGTCCGCATTATTTTGATAAAACCTATGTGCAGCCAGATGTTATTGCCGAGGCTAACCAGGCTTTCATCGCCTCTCCGGTTTCGAGCCTTATTGTGCTGGAAACGCAAAAGGATTATGAGCGCTTCGGGATTGATGAAAATAAAAACAGCCTGCAAAATGCCTCGGCCAAATCATCCGGCGCAGTACCCGAGCCGGGCGAGTGGCTGCTTATTTTGGTTGTGATTGGAGTTATTAACTTTTTAGTTTATAAAAACAAACATGTTCAGCCGGAGCTATAATTTGCAGGAGTATGTACCTTTTAAATTAACCGGCAGCCGGGTTGTTATTAACAGCTGCTGGTTAATTTACACAGGTATAGCTATAAAGTTATGCCTCACTTACTTTAAGTGGAATGCCGATATGCTGCTCGGCCTGGCATTGCTGCCCTATATCTGTAAGGTGAAGCGCGGCGGCTTTTCGCCCAGGTACCTGGTACCGGCTTTATTGTTTGCCGTTATCGCCTTCCGTTTTCCGGTTAAAACAAACTTGTTTTTGGCATTGCTGTTTGCAGGTTTATTGTTTTTTGAAAATTTGAAGGGGAAGATCAGCCCCGTGCTGTTCCTGTTGCCGCTGCTTATCTCGCCCGCGTTCGAATATATCAGCGGCACCTTCAGCTTTCCGCTCAGGATCGGGCTGAGCGAGGTGGCCGCTACCCTGCTCGGCTTCATGAACATAAAAGCGCAGGCTTCGGGCAATATTATCCAGCTAAACGGTGCCGAATTTTCGGTAGATCAGGCCTGCGCCGGCTTGCATATGCTGGCCTCATCATTTATGATCGGCTTGTTCATGATAGCTCATTACCAGCGGCAAACGGCAAAGCAATTGCACCTGATGTGGATACTGCTTGTGTTGGTGCTCACATTTGCATTAAACATAGCGTGCAATCTTTGCCGTATTATGCTGCTGGTTATTTTTAAAATTGAGGCAGGAGCACCCATGCATGATATTACCGGCATTATATGCCTGCTGGTGTATGTGGTATTGCCTTTATTGTGCCTATCGTCATTTATTTTAAAACGAAGCGAAAAGCCACACCACGATCCGCGGTTTCACAATACCATCCGGCTGGTACCCGATCAGTTACGTTATCCGTTTTTACATTTTACACTCGCCGTTTTATTGTTATCCGTAACGTTCAACCTTAAAACCACCGATCAGCTTGCCGATAAAAACCAAAGCAACATCAGCCTGGTCGGCTATCAAAAAACTGTTTTGGAAAGCGGCGTAATCAAATTTGAAAAACCGGGCAAACTGGTATACGTAAAGCCCTCCCCATTTTATGCCCCCGAACACGACCCCATGATATGCTGGCAGGGCAGCGGCTATGTTTTCGGCAAAATAAAAAAACAGGTTATTGCCGGCCGACAGGTTTACTCGGGCATATTAACCAAAGCAAAAGATAAGATTTACGCGGCCTGGTGGTTTGATAACGGCAGCCTTAAAACCATTAACGAGTTTGAATGGCGATGGGCCGCCGCAAAGGGTGGCAAGCTTTTTTATTTGGTGAATGTGAATGCGGAGACTGAACAGGCGCTATGGGAAGAGGTAAAAAGGTTGCCCGGGATAAAATGAGTGTTTTTGACATTGGGAGGGTGGCCTGTGACCCTGAGCGACAGCGAAGGATCTTCTACAACAAGCATGGCGGCTATACAGGGCGAAGAAGATGCTTCGTTCCTCAGCATGACAAAGGGGAAAATGCCGTATCGCATTTAAAAATCGCCAAAAACTCACAAAAACTTTGCGACTTTGCTCCTTCGCGCACTTAAAAATCGCCGACATGTACAAATCAAAAAACTTTGCGGCTTTGCGCCTTTGCGTGCCTAAAAACCCCCAACAATTCACAATTCAAAAAATTTGCAATCGGTACACTCACACAAAACCCCAATCAACTTCCATAATTTTCTTACTACATTTACAAAAACCAATAAGGGTTATACATGAGTAATACCTTTAACCGACCAATCCGTGTTTTAGTTGCCAAAGTAGGCCTGGATGGGCATGACCGCGGCGCACGCATCATTGCCACATCCCTGCGTGATGCCGGCATGGAGGTGATATACACCGGCCTGCGCCAAACGCCCGAAATGGTGGTGAACACAGCCCTGCAGGAGGATGTGGATGCCATCGGCATCTCCATACTTTCGGGCGCACACATGACGGTTTTTCCGCGCATCATCAACCTTATAAAAGAAAAACAGATGGATGATGTGCTGCTTACCGGCGGAGGTATCATCCCTCATGATGATATGCTGGAGCTACAGAAACTGGGCGTAGGCGAGCTTTTTCCGCCCGGCACCAGCACACAGGATATAGTTAAATATATAACCGCCTGGGTTCATGAACACCGCAATTTTTAATTACCTATGGAATTTCAGAATTTATTAATAGCCGATAATGGCCGCATCCGCTATATCACCATTAACCGCGAGAGCAAACTGAACGCACTTAACAAGGCCACCCTTGCCGAACTGCATACTGCATTTTCGGATGCCTTTGCCAATCCGGAGGTTGGCGGCATTATTATTACCGGTGCCGGGCCAAAGGCATTTGTGGCAGGTGCCGATATCAGCGAATTTGCCGATCTGGATGTGGAAGGAGGAACCAACCTGTCACGTACCGGCCATACCGAAGTTTTTGATCTGATAGCCAATGGCAGCAAACCCGTAATTGCAGCCATCAACGGCTTTGCCCTGGGCGGCGGACTGGAGCTGGCCATGGCCTGCCATATCCGCATTGCATCTGATAATGCCAAAATGGGCCTGCCCGAGGTTACCTTAGGCTTAATGCCGGGCTATGGTGGCACCCAGCGCCTTACCCAACTGGTGGGCAAAGGCAAGGCCATGGAAATGATCCTCACGGCCGATATGATTACCGCACCCGATGCTTTACAATACGGATTAGTTACCCATGTTACCCCCGCCGCCGAGCTTTTAGCTAAAGCAGAAGAGATCCTCAATAAAATTTTAACCCGCGCACCACAGGCCCTCGCCGCCGCCATCCGCTGCATTAACGCCGCCTATACCGATGGCGTTAACGGCTACGAAACCGAAATTGAAGAGTTTGGCAAATGCTTCGGCACCGAAGATTTTAAAGAAGGCGTAGCTGCATTCTTAGAAAAAAGGAAAGCTGATTTTAAAGGCAAATAACATTCTATTCAAAAAAATCAGCGAAATCAACGCAATCACAAAAATCAACGGTCAAAACCGACGCTATTGATTACCTTTGCCGCCATATTTTAAGTTGACGATGAAGAATACCGCATTAACCGAAACCCACATCAAAGCGGGTGCTAAAATGGTACCGTTTGCAGGTTATAATATGCCTGTGCAATACGCGGGCATCAATGCCGAGCATGAAACCGTACGCAAAGCCGTTGGCGTTTTTGATGTAAGCCACATGGGCGAGTTTATTTTGAAGGGCGAAAACGCAATCGACCTGATACAACGCGTTACCAGCAACGATGCATCAAAATTATACGATGGCAAAGTTCAATATTCATGCCTGCCCAACGAAGACGGCGGTATTGTTGACGACCTGCTGGTTTACCGCATTGACGAGAAAACCTACATGCTGGTAGTTAACGCATCGAACATCGAAAAAGACTGGGAATGGATCAGCAAGTACAATACCGGCGGCGTAGATATGAAAAACATATCCGACCGTACATCGCTGCTGGCCATCCAGGGGCCCAAAGCTGCCGAAGCACTGCAAAGCCTTACCGAGGTCGACCTGGTATCGATGGAATACTACACCTTTAAAAAAGGAACTTTTGCAGGTGTGGATAACGTGTTGATATCAGCTACAGGCTATACCGGTGCAGGTGGTTTCGAGATCTATTTTGAAAATCAATATGCCGACCAAATCTGGGATGCCATTTTTAAGGCCGGCGAACCGTTTGGTATCAAACCGATTGGTTTAGGCGCGCGCGATACTTTACGTTTGGAAATGGGTTTCTGCCTTTACGGTAACGATATTGACGATACCACTTCACCGCTTGAAGCCGGTTTAGGCTGGGTAACCAAATTTAACAAGGAGTTTACCAACGCCGAAGCCCTGCAGGCCCAGAAGCAAGCCGGTGTAAGCCGCAAACTGGTAGGCTTTGAGATGATAGAGCGTGGCATCCCCCGTCATGATTATGCTATTGTTGATGCCGATGGTAACAGCATTGGCAAGGTAACTTCGGGCACCCAATCGCCGTCGTTGCAAAAAGCTATTGGTATGGGTTATGTAGATACTGCTTTTGCCAAAGAAGGCACCGAGATTTATATCAGCATCAGGGATAATAAAATTAAAGCGAAGATTGTAAAACCGCCGTTTTATAAGTAGGTCATTTCTTTCGGGTCATTGGTCATTAAGTCATTTTTTTATCGGCTTAACCAATGACCTGATGACTCAATGACCTAATGACCAATCACAATGAAAAAAAGTTTACACGTTTGCCTAAGCCCTGCACTATTGCCCCTGTTTAAGGTGGAAGATTATATTGTAGTGGTGATAGATATTTTCAGGGCAACATCATCTATATGTTATGGTATTGAAAACGGTGCTGAGGCTATTATACCGGTATCACAGGTTGAGGAGTGTGCCGCGTATAGAGAGAAAGGGTTGGATTACCTACTCGCCGCCGAGCGCGACGGATCGGTAGTGGACGGGTTTGATTTTGGTAATTCGCCATTTTCGTACACTAAAGAAAAGGTTGAGGGTAAAACCATTGTGTTAACCACCACCAATGGCACCCATGCATTGCATTTATCGCGTGCAGCAAAAAAAATAGTGATCGGTTCATTCCTGAATCTTACTTCACTAAGCAACTGGCTTAAAACCCAAAATGAAAACATCCTGTTGGTGTGTGCCGGCTGGAAAAATAATTTTAACCTGGAGGATACCCTTTTTGCAGGTGCCGTAATTGAGCAGTTAAAGGAAGAGAGTTTTGTTTTGGATGATGCCGCCATTGCTGCTAACGACCTGTTCCGGATTGGAAGGAACGACATCAATCAATACCTCAAAAAAACCTCGCACGGCGAACGGTTGAAAAAATTGGGTATCGAAAAAGATATTGAATTTTGTTTACAGATTGATTTGACAACGGCTATCCCGGTTTTGGAGGGAGAGAAGTTGGTAAAGTTGGTTTGATAAGAAACGAGATTGCGAGGAAGTAAAAACCGGGGCCTTTGAAGGATGTAAGGCATTCCCCACCGTCGTGCCGAATTTATTTCGGCATCCCACAGGACAGGTAACCAGCTTTGCTTAGCAAGGTTGCTTAGCGAGTGGGGTGCTGAAACAAGTTCAGCATGACCTTAATTTTAATTATGTTATGGGTAGGAACGGAGGATTACAAGCGAATAAATGTCATTTCGCCTTGAGAAATAACGGAACTTATTCCTCGCAATAACGTTATTGCTCTTTACTTCCTCACCCTAAAAAACGGCACTTGCTCACCGTACCAAAACACAGTACCATCCTGTACAAGTCCTGCTTTTTTCAACACTTTTTGCGATGCCGCGTTGTCTGGATGCGTAACGGCGCAAACTTCATGAAGGCCAATTTTATTTAATCCGTAGTTTACCAGAGCTTCGGCCAGCTCAGTGGCAATTCCCTGGCCCCAGTATTTGAGGTGCAGGCGGTAGCCAAGTTCGATATGGCTGCGGTCGTATTCGCTCGGCTTTAGCATGCAAACGCCAATAAAATCATTATCTACCGTATTAAAAATACCCCATCGGCCCAGGCCGGTGTTGTTTTTATATTCCTTCAGGGTGTCTTTAAAAACCTGTTTACTTTCCTGGGGTGTACGCTTTTTTACGTATTGGGTAAGGCGCTCGTCGGCATCCATTAATACAGATATCTCCTCATCATCAGGCGTAAACTCGCGGATCAGTAACCGGGGTGTTTGTGTGATAATTTTCATAGGTTTTCAAAAATATATTTTTTGAATGGGTAATGCATACGGCTTTGGTAAAACTGGTGTCAATAAACTGAAAACCATGCCGTACAATCCCTTTAACCGTAGCCCAATTCCGCACAAAACCCTCATTTACCGTTAAATTTTTATACCTTGCATATCTTACATACAAGATATAGTGACTTTTCAGGATTTTAATTTTAACGAGCAGTTGTTTGAAGGTGTAGAGAGCATGGGCTTTACCACACCTACCCCCATACAGGCTATGGCTATCCCAACCATTATGGAGGGCCGCGATCTGATAGCCTGTGCTCAAACAGGTACCGGTAAAACCGGCGCCTACCTGCTGCCGGTGCTCAATGCCATTAGCCAGGGGAATAAACACCATACCTGCGCGCTTATTTTAGCGCCCACCCGCGAGCTTGCCCAACAGATAGATCAGCAGGTGGAAGGCCTTGCTTATTTTACAGGTATCAGCTCGATAGCCGTTTTTGGCGGCGGCGATGGTATTGTTTACGAGCAGCAACGCCGCGGCATTCAAAACAATGTAAATATTATTGTGGCCACGCCGGGCAGGCTTATTGCCCACCTTACATCGGGTGTGTTGAAGCTTAATCATCTTACCCATTTGGTACTTGATGAAGCCGACCGGATGCTGGATATGGGTTTCTCTGATGATATTATGCGTATCATCAGCTATCTGCCCAAAGAGCGGCAAACGCTGCTGTTTTCGGCTACTATGCCGGGACGCATCCGTTCGCTTGCCAAGGCTATCCTGAAAGATCCGGAGCAGATCAATATTGCTATTTCGCAGCCTGCCGTGGGGATTGATCAGCAGGTTTACCGCGTGCATGATCAGCAGAAAACACCGCTGGTGCAGCATATTCTTAAAGATTCGGCTTTTACAAGCATTATCATTTTCGCTTCCCGTAAGGAAATTGTTAAAGCTTTGTACAGAGAACTTAAAGCAATTAAGATCAACGCCATGTCTTTCCATTCCGATCTGGAACAGAAAGAGCGTGAAGAGATCCTCCTTAAATTTAAAAACAAACTACTGCCGGTTATAATCGGCACCGATGCCCTTTCGCGCGGTATCGACGTGGAGGGTATCGACCTCGTGATTAACTACGATGTACCCGGCGACCCGGAAGATTATATCCACCGCATTGGCCGTACAGCCCGCGCAGCCACCACAGGCACCGCCATCACCTTTGTAAACCACCGCGATGAGCGTAAACTGAAAAATATCGAGAAGCTGATTGAAAAGCCCATCAAACTGATGACACTGCCCGACGAACTGGCCGGCATTCAGCCCCTTAAGCCCGAGCCTACCCAGGGAGGTAACGGCAGCGGCGATAAAAAGAGAAAGCCAAACCGCCGCTGGGGCAAAAAGAAACCAAAGCAACAAAACACCGGTAATTAAAACGCAGAGGCGAGAGCTGAAGCAATATGAATATTAAAGGCGTCATTGAGAGGTATGAAGCAATCGCACGTTAGCAGGTATGCCCTGTATAGTTCGCGATTGCTTCGTTCCTCGCAATGACGCCTTTTTAGCTTCGCTTTGGCAAAACTTATTTTTGATTTTACTAAAACGTTTTATCAATTTTAATATCTTAGAACCCAAAATCCATTCCCAATGCATATCCCTAAAAAAATCACGTTCCTGCTCGGTGTTGGTTTAGCATTACTCCCGTTTGCCAATAAAACATTAGCCCAGGATAAAAAAACATCCGGCAACCCAATTGTTGAAGGCTGGTATGCCGACCCGGAAGCTAAAATATTCAATAAACAATATTGGGTATACCCTACCTACTCCGCCAAATACAACGACCAGGTATTTATGGATGCCTTTTCCTCGCCCGACCTGCTACACTGGACCAAGCACCCCCGCATTATTGATACCGCTGCCGTAAAATGGGCCAAACGCGCTATGTGGGCACCCGCCGTTACCCAAAAGGATGGCAAATACTACATCTTTTTTGGCGCAAACGATATCCAAAACAATAACGAAGTTGGCGGCATTGGCGTTGCTGTTGGAGATAAACCCGAAGGCCCTTTTAAAGATTTGTTAGGCAAACCACTGATAGGCCAGATCATCAACAAAGCGCAACCTATTGATCAGTTTGTTTTTAAGGATGATAACGGCCAGTACTACATGATATACGGCGGCTGGGGCCAGTGTAACATTGTAAAGCTTAAAAATGATTTTACAGGCACAGAGCCTTTTGATAACGGCGAAACCTACAAGCTCATCACTCCTAAAGATTATGTGGAAGGGCCTGTAATGTTTAAACGCAAAGGCAAATATTATTTTATGTGGAGCGAGGGCGGCTGGACCGGTCCGGATTACCGTGTGGCTTATGCCATTGGCGATTCGCCTTTTGGGCCGTTTAACCGCATTGGCACTATATTGAAGCAGGATGCCAGCATTGCTACAGGTGCCGGGCACCATTCGGTGATCCAGGTGCCGGGTAAAGATGAATGGTATATTGTTTACCACCGCCGTCCGCTTACCGAAACCGATGGCAACCATCGTGTTACCTGTATTGATAAAATGTATTTTGACAAGGATGGAAAAATTTTGCCGGTTAAGATTACCAATGAAGGAGTAGCAGCAAGGTCAATTAAGTAAAGGCACGTTTTTCTAAACTCGTTATTGCGAGGTACGAAGCAATCGCACGGCAGCAGGCCCGCCCTGTATAGTTCGCGATTGCTTCGTACCTCGCAATGACGTTTTTTATATACTGTTTTCTTTTCCCCCTAAAAGGGTGAGCAAATTATCTGCTGATAATTACTATCTTAAACCGATTTATTGACTGACAAATACTTTATCATTATGACCCGATTTTTTTGCCGGGCATTAGTTACACTAATTGCCCTGTGCGGCGCAAGCCATAGTTTTGCACAAACCGCCGAAAACCTCCCAACCGATTATTTAAGCAAAGAATTTCATGCCGGAAGGCGACAGGCCCTTCGCAATTTGATGGCCCCAAACTCGGTAGCCGTAATCTTCTCGTACCCCGAGCAGGTTTTCTCTAACGATGTTAACTACGTTTATCACCCCAACCCCGATCTGTATTATTTTTCGGGATACAAGGAGCCTAACGCAGTGCTTTTGGTATTTAAAGACATACAGGCCGATGGCGACAGCAGCTACAACGAAGTGTTGTTTGTACGCCAGCGTAATGCTGCCCGCGAGCAGTGGACCGGCAGGCGCCTGGGTGTTGAAGGCGCCAAAACGCAATTAGGCTTCAAACGCGCTTACAACAGCGAAGAGTTTGCCAAATTCCCTGTTGATTTTAAAAAATTCGGCAAAGTTTATTATGATAACCTACCCGAAGATGTAACGGGCGACGGCTCGGTAGGAGAACTTAAAAAGCTGATTGCTGCGTTTAAAAGCAAAGCCGGCATTGCCGATGTTGACAGGCAGGCCCTGAGTGATATGAATGTGATTGCCAACCGCGCCACCCCGCAAAATCTGCCGCGCGTGGTAACCTTCTTTAAAACCAAATACACCGATTTAAGCAAGGCAAGCCCCCTTGTACAGGAGCTGTTGGCTAAACCAGATTCGGTTACCTTAGCTGCGGTTAAAGCAAAAATTGGTAATAACTTAGGCGGCACCATGGATTTTGACACTTTTACAAGCAAGCTTCGCGGTGTAAAAACTCCCGAAGAAATTGCTGTACTGAAAAAAGCTGTTGAAATATCAAGCCTTGCCCACCTCGAAGTAATGAGGGCCGTAAAGCCATCTATGAGCGAGCGCGAGGTGGAAGGCATTATGCTGTATGTACATAAACGTTATGGTGCCGAAGATGAAGGCTATCCGCCAATTGTAGGTGCCGGTGCAAATGGCTGTATCCTTCACTATGAAGAAAACGCCGCCACCAAATTGGATAACCAGTTATTACTGATGGACGTTGGTGCCGAATACCATGGCTACTCGGCCGATGTTACACGTACTGTACCAGCCAACGGCAAATTTACCGAAGAGCAAAAAGCCATTTACCAATTGGTTTATGATGCGCAGGAAGAGGTTTTTAAACTTTGCAAAGCCGGTGTGCCTTATGCCAGTCTGGAGCAAAAAACAGCCGAAGTACTATCGGCAGGCCTGATTAAATTGGGCATTATTAAAGATGCATCAGAAGTACGCAAATATTACCCGCATGGTGTTTCGCACCATTTAGGGCTTGATGTGCATGATAAAGGCGGCCGCGGTAGTCTGGAAGAAAACATGGTGATCACCGTTGAACCGGGCATCTATATCCCTGCAGGCAGCCCATGCGATAAAAAATGGTGGAATATTGGTGTACGTATTGAAGATGACGTACAGATAGGCAAAGATGGCGGTACCAATTTATCCGCCGATGCACCGCGTAAATGGCAGGATGTGGAGAAAGCTGCGACAGAGAAAAGCATTTTTGAAGCGGCTAAGTTTCCGGCATTGAAGTAAATAATGCTAAAACACCATTACAACAAATAAACAAAATGAGCCGCCGCTCGCCTGCTGGAGCCGAGCGGCGGCACACAAGATATAAAAATGGCAACGCCCTTCAGAATTAGTCTGAAGGGCGTTGCCATTTTTATCAAAATTATCCAGCTACTACTTCTTTATCCTGCTCTTCAACTCGGCCAATGGCATGGTAACCATGCGGCCTACCGGTTTTTTACCGCGATAGGTGATTACCCTAAGCGTGGTGGCATCTTTAGGCGCATCAATCGGCGCGGTGTATTTAGGATAAAACCTGTCGGGGAACGAGTTATCAAAACTATAATAGGTGTCCAACCCGTTCACCTCGTTGATAAGTGTTATTTTTAATGTGCTGTCTGCATTAAATTTGGCATCGAATGATGGATCATAAGCGCTTGGCGCTATTTTGGTTTCGGCCTCATCAAAGCGGGGGAAATGTTTTTCAACGCGGCTAAAGAAACCATCCCAATTTTTAGGCCCTTTGGCCGACCATACATCCTCAGCAATGGCCATACCACGCGGCCAGGTCATGTACTCGGCCTGGCGGATATTGTATACCTGCTCAGTCCATAGGTTTCCTTGCCCGCCTTTAATCAGGCGCGCATCAACGCTATCAGGTACCGGCTCCCACGAGTAAGTTTTGCTCAGGCGCAACGTTGCATAGATTTTTGTTTCATTTACACGATCGCTTTGCATGTAATCCAGGTATGCAAAAGTTGTAGGGCTCATCACCACTTCGTGACCCGCTTTTGCAGCTGTTATGCCACCCTGAATACCCCGCCAGCTCATTACCGCAGCATTAGGACCAAGGCCTCCCTCGATGATCTCATCCCAACCCATAAATTTTTTACCTTTTGATTCGACGATCTTTTCCAAACGCTTTTCAAAATAGGCCTGCACCTCGTTCATGTCCTTCAGGTTTTCTTTAGCCATCAGCGCCTTGATGGCATCGCTTTGCTCCCAGAAGTTTTTGGCGCATTCATCGCCGCCTAAATGGATATATCCAAAAGGAAATAGCTGTGCAACCTCGGTAACAACCTTATCTAAAAAAGTATAAACAGCTTCATTTGCAGGGCAAAGCGTATTATCAACAATAGCCCTGTTATGCGGCCCGCTCCAATCCATAAAAGGCTCGCCCGAGTTTACCACATATTTATCGGCACCCGGTGTGCACGAAAGCTCGGGATAGGCAACCACCGCGGCAAGGCTATGGCCCGGCACATCAATTTCGGGCAGGATGTTTACAAACCGGTCTTTTGCATATTGTACCAGTTCTTTAATATCTTCCTGGGTATAAAAGCCGCCGTAAGTGCGCGGCTCATCAGGTGTTGGCGGGGTGAAGGTACCAAACTGCCCAACTTTTTTTACATTGTGCGATCCTACTTCGGTTAACCTCGGCAGGCTTTTAATTTCAACGCGCCAGCCTTCATCATCAGTAAGGTGCAGGTGCAGCAGGTTAAATTTGTATTTAACCATGGCATCAATATATTGCTTAACCTCGGCCTTGGTAAAAAAGTGGCGCGACACATCAAACATTAACCCTCTCCAGGCAAAACGCGGATAATCTGTAATCTCAACAGCGGGGGCAGCCCAGGTTACACCTTTGGCCACTTCAAGGCCTTCAACCTCTTTAGGCAACAGCTGGAAAAATGTTTGTACGCCATAAAACAAACCGGCGGCATCATTAGCCCTGATCACTACTTTTTTGGGTGTTACCGATAGTTTATAGCCCTCGGTTTTGATAAGCGTATCGGCAGTTTTATTAAGCACAAGCCTGATTGAGGCAGTTGGCGCAGCACTTTTTATGCTGATGAAAGCGCCTGTTGATGTAGCAAGCTTTCTTTTAAGATAGGCAGTAACGTTAGCTACATCGGCCGAAGATGTTGCCTCAACCACAATGGTTTTGGGCAGCACAAACTGACCCGTAGTTTGTGTAACCTTTACCGGCTGAGGGATAAGCGCGGGCGCAGGTTTGCTTGCCTGTGCAGCCGATAACAAATGCGCCACGCAACCGCAGAGCAATAAGGATAATTTCTTCATAAAAAACTGTTTAATTATGTTTTGAATTGGTGTATGCAAATTAAACTTTTTAAATAATATTAAGAAGTATTTCCATAGAGAAGCGTCATTGCGAGGAACGAAGCAATCGCGAACTATACAGGGCGGACCTGCCTCTGTGCGATTGCTTCGTTCCTCGCAATGACGACTTTTTTATCTTTCAACAATGAACTTAATCACACCCTGATATAAATATTCTTTCTATCCAGCAAATAAGCCACCAACCAGCAAATCGTCATAAAGCTTATAGCAAACAGCAGCGAACCTATTGGCCCGGGCGCTATTACCTGGTAAAAAACATTGTTGATCCAGTCAACCGCATTGGTACCGCCAATGATGATCATACTAACCGGAAGCAGCAAGATCTCTGAAAGCACATAAACCGGCAGCGGGTTTTTACCCATAATGGTAAAAAAGCGGGCCCAGTTGCCTTTGTTCCAGTTATTGATCTCGAGCACATAGATCAGGGCCGAAAGGATCACCAGGTCGAGGCCGGTGGTTACCAATACAAACGAGCTTGTCCACAGTTTTTTGTTGATGGGGAATACCATGTTCCAACACAGGGCCAGGAAAATGAACAGGCATCCTGTTAGCAACAGTTTGGTTGTGGTGTCATAACCTTTGCCTTTTTGCTGTACAAATTTACCTGCATAATAACCAACCACCACGTTAACGATGGCAGGCAGGGTGCTCAGCACACCTTCGGGATCAAAAGGAATACCTTCGCCGTGATACAGGTGTTTATCCCCAAATAAAAATTTATCCAGGAAGATGCCTGCATTACCTGTCATGCTCAGCGGATCGGCAGGGTTGCCGTAAATGAGCAGCAGGATCCAGTAAAGCACCAAAAACAAAGCCGATAAAATAATAACCGATCGCTTTGCCAAAAAATGGATCATGAGCGAGGCGAAGCAATAGCACAGCGCAATACGTTGTAAAACGCCCATAATACGGGTGTTGGCAATAGGTTTCCAATGGAAGCCGCCATTCATCGAAAAGAAAGGGAACCAGTACATGAGGTAACCTATTAAAAAGATAAGCAGCGTACGCCTGAAAATTTTGCTCAGCACTGCTGCATTTCCCAGTTCCTGGTAGCGTTTCATCGAAAAACTCATGGCGTTGCCTACGGCAAACAAAAAGGAAGGGAACACAAGATCGGTAGGGGTAAAGCCATGCCAGGCGGCATGCTCGAGCGGCGCGAATGGTGCGGCCCCGCTGCCGGGCGTATTTACAATGATCATGAAACATAAAGTCATGCCACGAAATACATCCAGCGATAAAAACCGCGGTGATGATTTGTCCATAAAGGGTTTAAAATGAGTTTATAATCAGCTTAAAAAAAGCAGGAATGTTAAGGCAAGATAGTAAACTTACCGGGAAAAAATATTCCCGGTAAGTTATAAATAGCTTTCGGCTTTAAGCCTTTTGCTTTCGGCTCAATTAATGGTACCCCGGGTTCTGTTTCAATACCGGTGTACCGCCTTTTACGCTAAGGTCAATTTCCTTTTGAGGTATAGGGTAATATTCGTTTTTGCCTTTCAAAAATTTACCGCCCTTAACATCATTGGTTTGGGTGCTTTGGAAAGTGATATAGGCGTTAAGTTCGGTATCGGCAATGCCCCAGCGCACCAGATCGAAAAAGCGGTGGCCTTCCATCGCCAGCTCTATTTTGCGCTCGAAATAAATAGCTTTCAAGGCGAAATCTTTACTGGCAAAAGCGCCGGGTAAATAAGGGCTAACTTTGTAGTTAGCAGCAGGCTCGTCGGTAAAGCCACCTGTCGGGTCGTCATTGTCAACATACTTATGTACAAAGCCTTCGGGGTTGGCGGCACGGTTACGTACCTGGTTCACGTAACTTTCGGCTTTGTCAAGGCTCCCCACCTGTGCTTCAACTTCAGCTGCCATCAGCAGCACATCGGCATAACGGATAATATTATAATTGATGCCCGAACCTGGTGCCCAGGAAGTGTTATCTCCATTGGTTTCCTGCTCGGCCTGGCCGTAAACGTTTTTAAGCGGCGAGTATGGGCCGGCATAAGCCTGATCGCGGATCCAGTCGGAGCCTGGGTGTAAACCCCAATCGAGGTAAGGGATACCACGACGCCCGGCTGTCCAGTCTAAACGAGGGTCGATAGTACCGTCATCAGGCGTAAAGCTTTTTGAAGATGCTACGTTCATGTCGGTTTTAATGGCATGGCTGTTGTAGTCATCCAAATAAGGCAAGCCGGTTGTTGGGTTGGTGCGGAAGTGGTTGGCCAGATCAATAGATGGCTGGTAAAAACCGCAGCAGCTAAAAGGACTGCTGTTACCGTAAGGAAAATTCAGCATATCGCCGTTGTTTGCCTGCGACGGGCCGTTAGGATCAGCATTGGCAGCAGCCTGCACCGCAAACACCGACTCGGCACTGTTGTTAGTGGCTGTACGGAAATTATCGTTAAATTTGGCATTCAAAGCATATTTTTTGCCGTTGGCTGTTACACCCTGTGCTATCACCGCATCAAAAATTGGTTTGGCCTCGGTGTATTTATGCTCAAACAGGTAGGTTTTGGCAAGGTATGCACCTGCAGCCCATTTATTAGCCCGGCCTGCATCGGGTTGTGTGCCTGGTAAATTAGTATAGGCGTATTTAAAATCGTCCTCTATCTTAGCCCAGATATCAACACCCGAATTTGGTTGATTGATATCTTTAGTGGTTTCATCAAGATAAGGCACGTTGTTGAACATTTTTTTCAGATCGAAATAGTAGTGCGCCCTCAAAAACCTTGCTTGTGCCAAAAGACTGGTTTTGGCTGCGTCGGTTATTTTAGGGATAGCCATGATGGACCTGATGGTGTTATTGCAACGCGAAACGCCCTCATAATCGGCCCTCCATTTCGAATCGAAAAAGCCATTGCTGCCATCGGCATTGTATTTCATAATCGGTTCGATAGGGGTTTGATCACCGGCTACGCTTCCTTTTGAGGCATCACCGCCGGCAACACCACCATAAATCCAGTTATCGGGAGCTGCTTCCCATGCGCCGCCGCCGCCAACGGAGGCATCGCCGCCTTGTTGCCCGTCAAGCACGGCGTAAGCACCTATCAGCAATTGGTTAGCGCCCTCCTCGGTTTGTAAAAACTGTGGCTCGAGCGCGCCGGTAAGTGGTTTATCTAAATATGATTTTTTACACGCGCCAAGTGCTAACGTACCCAGCAATATGGTTGTGATATGTTTTAATGCTTTCATCGTAATCCTTCTTGAGTAATCTGTTATAATGAAAAGTTAACACCAAATAAAAATGTACGCGGACTGCCATAGCTGCCCTCATCAATACCAAAAGTGGTAGTACTGCCGCCAAGTTCTGGATCAACACCTTTGTAACCGGTAATGGTGAACAGGTTGGTTGCCGAAGCGTAGATCCGCAGTTTTTGTACGCCGATTTTTTTAAGGCTGTTGAGGTTGAACGAATAGCCTATCTGCGCATTGCGCATGCGTACATAAGTGCCGTTTTCAACAAAGTACGAGTTTGGCGTAGATCCGCTGCTGGTTGATGCATCAAGCTCCTGGATAGGCGCTTTGGCATTGTGGTTGGTTGGTGTCCACGAATCATACAATGCGGTATGGCTTTTGGCGGTTTCAAACGATGAGTAAAAATCTGTCCAGTATTTTACACTGTTCCAGATCTTGTTACCAAACGAGCCGTAGAAGAATACGCTGGCATCAAAATTTTTATAGGTTACGCCAAGGTTAAGGCCAGCTGTAACTTTAGGGTTTGGATTGCCTATAAAGGTGCGGTCGGCATCGGTGATTATGCCATCGCCGTTCACATCTTTATATTTAAAGCGGCCGGGTTTCACATCACTTTGGTAAACCTCATCTGGGTTATTGGTAATTTTTTGTGCCGATGCGTTGGCCGCATCAATTTCGGCCTGGCTGTTCCAGAAGCCTTCTATCTGGTAACCATAAAACTCACCTAAGGAGTGACCAACCTGGTTGCGGCTTATAAAATTGTCAAACCGGCCCAGGTGGCTGCCATAAAAATAATCGGCACCTGTTGATACAGTTTTGATCTTGTTGTTGTAAGTGGTAAACGTACCTGTAGCATTAAAGCCAAGATCGCTGCTGGCTTTGAAATTACCGGTTACGGAAACATCCAAACCATCGGTTTTCATTTTACCAACGTTTATGAAAGGCGGTGCGCCGTTACCTGCCGTACCCAATTGCGGCGCGTTAAACAACAGGTCGCGGATGTCTTTACGGTAGTAATCGGCAGTGATCGAGATTTTGCCATCAAACAGGGTTGCATCAAAACCAAAGTTGGTATTGATATCTTTTTCCCACTTGGCATCCGGGTTGGAGATCTGTGCCTGGTAAAAGCCCGGTACAATATCGGGGCCGCCGTTAATAGGATAAAACGACTGGCCTATGTTAGTATTAAATGTAGTAAAGGCGTTTTCAGGGTTGATATTGATCTGGTTACCCATAATGCCCCATCCACCCCTGATCTTCAAATCAGTAAGCCATTTGGTGCCTTTCAGGAAGTTTTCCTGCGAGATGCGCCATGCGCCGCTGAAAGAAGGGAAATACCCGTATTTGTTTTTCTCAGAAAAAGGAGAAGCCCCATCCCTGCGGATAGTTGAGTTAAACAAATACTTATCATCATAAGCGTAATCAAAACGGGCAAATAATGAAAACAGCGTTTGCGAATTGCGGCTGCTATAATTACTGCCCGGCGTACCTGTTGACAGGTTTACATAATTAGGATCAAAAGAAAAATAGTTTTTACTGTTGGCCCCCATGCTCGAGTTGTAATTTTCTACCGATTCGGTACCTGCCAGCAACTTTATATCATGCTTACCAAAATTATGCTGATAGGTTAATGTGTTGGTCCAGTTATAGGTGTAGTTGCTGTATGAATCTTCCGAATAGCTGTTTGTTAACGAGTTTTCAACGTTTTCGTAAGTTGGGTAGCTAAAGTAGTGGTCGTGCCCGTTGGTAATATCGCCACCAAAGCTGGTGCGCAGGGTAAGGCCTTTTAAAATGTCGGCTTCGGCAAATACGTTACCAATTATACGGTAGTCAACAGCGCCATTTACTGCCGATCTGTTTTGGATAGCTACCGGGTTATTGGCATCGCCCAGGCCTGAACCATAGCTGCCTGCGTAATTGCCTTTAATATCGTAAACCGGGATAATAGGCTGTTCACGAATAGCCATGGTAATTACACCATCCGGATCATTAGCGCCAACTTTAGGGTTTTTGGTAATGGAGTACGCAATGTTTTCACCTATCCTGATATGTTTTGACAGGTTGAACGACGTATTTGAACGCAGGCTGTAGCGTTTTTGATAGGTATCTATCAAAGTACCCTGCTGGTTGTAATAATTTAATGAGAACAAATAACTGGCCTGCTCAGTGCTACCGCTAACCGATAAGTTATGGCTTGTCATCGGCGCGGTTTTAAAAATTGCGTGGTACCAGTCGGTACCGGCTTTGTTAGCCTTTGTTATGCGGTAAAAGCTGTTATAATCATCAGGCGATGTAAAATATGGGTTTACATAATACAACTTCGGATCAACAGCCGGGTCGCCGTTTTTTGCGCCTGCCGGGGTAATATAATCGGGCAGAGTATAGGTTGAGCCATTGCCGTCCGGGTTGTATTGGTCGTCCTGAAAATCGGTAATGCCGGAGTTTTTTTGCGCGGTCATTTTCAGGGTTGCCATATCCTTCGGACTTAAAATGTCCCAAACATTGCCGCCTTT
Source organism: Mucilaginibacter celer (assembly GCF_003576455.2). Lineage (NCBI taxonomy): Bacteria > Pseudomonadati > Bacteroidota > Sphingobacteriia > Sphingobacteriales > Sphingobacteriaceae > Mucilaginibacter > Mucilaginibacter celer. Next base: position 5,990,210 of record NZ_CP032869.1, on the reverse strand, counting down.
AGGTTTCTGCGAACCGTAATAAGCATCGTACTGGATATTTACCTTGCCTTTACCTTTTTTGGTGGTGATGATAATAACACCATTTGCCGCTCTCGAACCATAAATGGAGGCCGAACTGGCATCTTTTAACACCTGGAACGATTCGATATCATTTGGGTTAAGTGTGCTTACATCAGTTGTTTCTACCCCATCAACTATATACAAAGGTGTGTTGATGCCGAAAGTGTTAAAACCGCGGATGTGAATCTGTGGTTCCTCGCCTGGCTGGCCCGAACCGGTAACGGTAACGCCCGAGGCCTGGCCTTGTAGCTGGTTAATAACCGATGACGTTGCCTGCTTGTTTAGATCTTTTACGTTCACCACTGCAACCGCACCTGTCAAATCCTTCTTTTTCTGCGTGGTATAACCAACTACCACAACCTCGTTCAGGGCTTTTGATTCTTCGAGCAGGGTTACATTTACAGTAGTTTGCCCGTTAACCGGAACCGACTGCGTTGTAAAGCCCAAAAAGGCAAACTCCAGTGTTCCGGTACCATCGGGCAGGGTGAGGCTGTATTTACCATTCATATCGGTAACGGTGCCCAGGTTACTGCCTTTCAATTTTACGCTAACGCCCGGCAAGGGTTGGCCATTAACATCTTTTACCACACCGGTAACCGTTACGGTAACAATTGGCCTGTCATTTACCGGTTTTACCACAATAATATCATCCACCACCTGGAAGGTAAGCGCCTGCTTTTGCAGCACCTGTTTCATTACCGTTTCGATAGTGGCGTCCTGCGCGGCAACGCTTATTTTTTTGTCAACATCTACCTGGTCAAGCCGGTAAAAAACAGTGTATTTACTGCTTTTTTCAATTTGCTTAAACATTTGCTTAACAGAGATATTGCTTACATTAAAATTGTAAACGTTTTGCGAGTAAGCGGCAGCGTGTATTTGCATAATGCCCGTTAAGAGCAGAACGGTTACCAGCTTCATAATTTTGATAGTTTTTTGCCACAGGCCATCAGCCAGAGCGGTCTTTCTGTAAAAATTAATCATAAATTTGTTTGTTAATCAGTTAATACGATGCTTCCCCAAGCGTAGGGTATTAGCTTTGATTGCTTATAGGCCCGGGTTGTGTTGGTAGCACATCCGGGCTTTTTATGTTATGATGAGCGTTAGTTTTTTATCATATTTTTCTGTTGGTTTTTTGATGTTTAGTTATTGTTGGTTTTAGTGATGTTAATTACGTTTCCTGTGCGGGTATAATCAATAGGAGTATTCTCCATAATGAGGGCCAGCACTTTTTCAATGTCGGGCACATTTTTAAAACTGCCCGAGTAGCGGATGCCCGCAAGCTCATCATTATTAATATTGATGCTTACGTTGTAGCGGCGCTCAAGCACGCCGGCCATTTCTTTAAGTGTGGCATCATCAAATACCAGCAGGTTATCTTTCCAGCCGTCGTAACGGTTTAATTTAGCTTCGTCAACCTCGGTAACCTGTATCTCGTTCAGGTTTTTGGTATCCGGAACAGTGTAACTGTAGTTTTCTTTTTTAGGGCGATAATAAATGCGCAGTACCTGGTGAGGTTTTACGTAAATGCGGTTCATTTCGTGATTACTGCTTTCAGCATTACCCTCTACAGATACCTCGCCTTTTACAACCGTAGTTTCCAAAAAGGGGTCGGAGGCGTAGGCTTTAAGATTAAATTTTGTTCCGATATCCCTTACAGTATAATTTTTTGTATTAACAATAAAGGGGATCTCTTTTTTTCCCGGTGCTATTTCAAAAAAAGCTTCGCCTTCCAGGTAAACGGTACGGGTAGTTTTGCCAAAATCGGCCGTGTAGTTAAGCTTGCTGCCTGCGTTGAGCCAAACCATTGTGCCATCAGCTAAAACAATCTTTTTGATAGAACCATGGTTAACCGCTATTTGCTTTACGCTTTGTATATTTTTTGAATAACGTTTATAAAAGGTAACCGAAACCGTGGCAAGCAACACAACGCAGGCCGCTATTTTGCCCCATGTAATAAGCCGGGCATAACGATGCGGCGTTTGCGGCTCAAGCGTGTCAGTAAATTTATCGTAGGCATTATCCTTATTTACAACCATGGGCTGCAGGTAAAGTATATTATGCCAGGTTTCATATAGCTGTGCAAAATACTGTTCGTTTTCGGGGTGCGCACCAATCCACTGCTTCACCTGCTCAAGTTCCTGTTCGGTAGCCTCGCCGGTGATGTATTTAACCAATAGCAGTTTTACTTCTTCGTTATCCATTTGTAATATTATCGTTAAGACAATCGAAAAAACGGATACCCTCAAAAGGCGGTAAAAATTATTTTTGACCGTTGATAGGGATGATTACTTTGATTGCGCAGATTTTCCTGATCCGTTTGATTTTGATCTGGATTATAACCAACTTAAAAATTTTGATGCAGGCAGTTTTTTACAACGATTATCCCCCGTTTTTACCAATTTCACGCAGATTTCATCAAATTTGCGCCCCAAAACCCATGTTAAGACAATGTTAATTTTGACACAAAAAAGGCAATTCATAAACCCTTTGACAATAAGCTGACCATCGAACTCATCCGGTCAAAAAATAAATTATTATCAATCAATCGATTAAATACTCATGACTTTCGGATGAAAAATCGGATTTATTTTCTGTTGTTACTTTGCCATGTGTTTCAATCACAATATCAAAAACACAACAATTAGTTATGAAAAATTTATTCAAAATTTCAGCATTAGTCCTTGCATTTGCAGGCTTATCATTCGGTGCAAAAGCACAAACATCTACACCTACTACCCCTTCTACATCAACAACTACTACTAAAAGCGGCATCCGCTATAGCATCGGTGTTGACGCCGGTATTCCTTTGGGCGATTTTAAAGACAACTACAAATGGAATTTAGGCGGTTCGGTACAGGCTGATATCCCGGTTTATTCAGATAAATTATTTGTTACCGTTAACGCAGGTTACAACAACATTTTCGGCAAAAACGATGTAGTTGTTGGTAACACCACCGTTAGCCCTACCGATTTTCATCTGATCCCGGTTAAAGCAGGTTTAAAATTCTTCCCTATCAGCAATTTTTATGTACAGGGTGAAGCAGGTGCAGCGTTTTTGCTAAACAAATCTGACGTTGGTGCCAACAAATCAACCGCTTTTGTTTACGCACCGCAAATTGGTGTTCAGTTCCCGGTAAGTGCAGGCAGCTTTATTGATGCAGGTGTGCGTTACGAAGCAACTACCAAATACGCAACCGGCGTTGATGCAAGCAAAGTGAACTTTATTGGTTTACGTGTAGCGTACGGCTTTTAATATATGGCCCTACATATACCTTATTAAAAAAGGGGAGCTTCCAACAAGCTCCCCTTTTTTATTGCTATTTTTTAGTTGAGCCGAACCCTATAATTAAATAAATCGTATAAATTAGCACATTGTTTGTATTTTAACACCAAACAATACATTTACCGCTAACACTAATTGCCGAATATGAAGAGGATTCTCATCATTGATGATGAAGTTAATGTAGCGTTATTGCTATCGAAGTTTTTAACGCGTAACGGGTTTGACGTAAGTACCGCATCCAGCGGTACAGGGGGGATGGAAGCGCTTAAAAACGGCGAATTTCAACTCGTGCTGTGCGATTTCAGGTTGGAAGATACCGATGGACGCGAGATGCTGCGCAACATTAAACAGCAATATCCTAAAACCGGCGTTATTATTATTACCGGCTACTCGGACATTAAAATGGCCGTTGAGCTGATTAAAATGGGGGCGTATGACTACATCACCAAGCCCCTGTATCCCGATGAAATATTAAATACTATTAATAAAGCTTTTGAAACCCACCACGCCCTGGTTGAGGTTGACGAAGAGCCGCAGGCCGCCATTGTGCCCGAAAAAGCCAAAGCAAGCAAAGACACCAAAAAAACCGTTTTTGCCAGCGAGTTTGTAACCGGCACCAGCAAGGCATCGCGTGAGTTGGCCCGCCAGATTGAACTGGTAGCTCCAACCAATTACAGCGTTATTATTTTGGGCGAGAGTGGTACAGGTAAAGAGTCGGTTGCGAAGAGCATCCACCTTAACAGCCCGCGGCATAACCAGCCATTTATTGCGATGGATTGCGGATCATTAACCAAAGAGCTTGCCGCGAGCGAATTTTTTGGCCACGAGAAAGGGTCGTTTACCGGTGCCCTGTATACCAAAATCGGGCACTTTGAAATGGCTAACGGTGGTACTTTGTTTTTGGATGAGGTGGGTAATTTATCCTACGAGATCCAGGCCGCCCTTCTGCGTACGGTACAGGAGCGCAAGGTAAAAAGGATAGGCAGCACCAAGGAGATTGACCTGGATGTGCGCATTATTATAGCCACTAATGAGAATTTGCAGGACGGTATCCAGAAAGGCCGTTTCCGCGAGGACCTGTACCATCGTTTTAACGAATTCAGTATTTACATGCCGCCGCTGCGCGACAGGGGGCACGATATTATTTTACTGGCCGAGCACTTTTTAAAAATTGCCAACCAGGAATTGGGCCGCAACGTAGAGTCGCTGTCGCAGGAGGTGATTGATTGTTTTATGAACTACCGCTGGCAGGGCAATATCCGCGAGTTGAAAAACGTAATGCGCCGCGCTACGTTGTTAACCGAAGGTAACGAGATTACATTGAAAGCGCTGCCGTTGGAGATGTCGACCTATAAATTATCGTACGAACCATCATCACACAGCAACGGGCATCACAGCAGTACACATACCGAAGTGCCCGAAGTAAAAGAAAACCGCCACGATTTGAAAAATGCCGCGTTGGAGGCCGAATATGAAACCATTATCCGTGTGCTGCGGGAAGTTAACTTTAACAAAACCAAGGCAGCCGAAATCCTCAACATCGACCGTAAAACATTGTACAATAAAATGAAGGCCATTAACCTGAAATAACGATGGGGGCCGACGAAAAAAACGATGCCGAGGCCCTACATAAGCTTCGGCATGATATTAAAAATCAGTTATCAAACATTATCCTTGCGCTTGAACAATTGCGGTACGAGATTCCGAATCCATCAACCGATGTTTTGTTTTATATCGATACGATAACCATCAGCTCAAACAGGATTAACAGTTTGCTTAAAGATACAGAATAGTGGCTTTTTTTAAGTCTTAAGTCGGAAGTTATAAGTTCAAAGCCAACCATATTCGAGACTTCAGACTCAAGACTTTAAGCTTCATACTTAAAATAAAAACGCCAAAACTTTTTGGCGTTTTTTTGCTTTTTAGCAATGTAATAATACATCAACCTAAATGTCGGTTTTTAATTATAAACAGCGCAACAACATTATCCTGGCCAGTATCATTATACTCGGCTGTTTTTTACTTTACGCACTAAGTGGCTTGTTCAGTTCTATACTTGGCGCCATTGTGCTTTTTACCATGTTCAGGCCGCTTTATATCAACCTTGCCGAAAAACGTGGCTGGAACAGTTCGCTGGTGGCTTTGCTTATTATCTTTATTTCGCTTATTGTTATCGTTATCCCGTTTGTTACGCTTAGTGTGATGGTAGTTGGTAAAATAACCTCTATCAACATTAAGGATTTGCCAATTGAACAGTGGACAACCAAGATAGACACCTTCGCGGCAGCAAACCTTAACCAGCCTCACCTTGCCGAAGAAACCCTGCAAAAACTGGGTGGCTTTGCTACGGGCCTGTTCCCATCCATAATAGGCAGTGCGGCAAACTCCATCATAACGCTGCTGGTGTTGTATTTTATTTTATATTTTATGTTTACCCAAATACGTGAGTTTGAGGCTGGTTTGCTGAAATACGCCCCTTTCCGCGAACAACATGCGCTAAGATTTGCCAACGCCCTACGCGATTCTACGTATTCGAACGTTTTAGGACAAGGCATCATCGCGTTAACACAAGGTATTTTGCTGGCCAACGGATTTTGGATATTTGGTATCCCCGACCCTATTTTTTGGGGCGTTATAGCTATCTTTATTTCGTTTTTACCTGTGGTTGGTGCGCCAACGCTGTGCATACCGGCCAGCATCGTTCTTTTTGCCCAGGGACACAACTGGCAGGGCGTATTGTTACTGGCTTATGGCTTATTGTTTATCGGCAACATCGATAACTTTTTGCGCATGATCATCAACCGCCGGGTAGCTAATACACATCCCATCATATCGGTAATTGGTGTGTTTATCGGCTTGCCGCTGTTTGGTATTCTGGGCCTGGTATTTGGGCCTGTGCTGTTATCGTATTTTTTATTGCTGATGGAAATTTACGAAACCAACCGCCTTGCTGCCGACAGGCTGGAGCGGATAAGCAATGTATAAAGTATAGCTACAACGCTGCACAGTTTTGTGAACAGCGGGTAAAAATTGGGCACCGCCAAAAAATTAATTTATACTTAAATAAAAATAAATGGGCCAAATGCACATATTTGGCAGGATATTTACAAGTAACTAATCAAGTGTTCAACTTATAATTATATTACAATGAACGATAACTCAAAAATAGTTGTTGCATTACTTGCCGGTTTGGCGGCAGGGGCAGCTTTAGGCATTTTGTTTGCACCTGATAAAGGCAATGAAACCCGCGATAAGCTTAGCGAATCATTAAAAAATCTTGGCGAATCTATCAAAGATACTGCCGCTGCCGAAATTGATAACCTGGTTGGTTTGAAAGACAAGGTTGTTGAAAACATCAAAACCAAAATTAAAGGCGCCGAAGAAGAATACCAGGACGACCTGGAGCACGCTTAAACATCATTATACCCTGTCCCGGGTTTAGCCCTTCAGCTAAACCCGGGATTCTATAACCTTACCTATGGAAGAGAAAAAAGAAACTCCGCCACCAGTACCTCCTATTATTGAGCAATTAAAAGAATACGCCGAACTGCGGTTTAAGCTTTTAAAGTATGAAGCAATTGAAGGCGGCACATCCATTTTGGCAAGCATTATTGCTGATGTGGTAGTTGTAATCAGCATGGTGCTGGCCTTTCTTTTTGCCAGTGTTACACTTGGTTTTTACCTGGCCACTGTATTCCATTCGTATTGGGCAGGGTTTGGATGTGTTGCCGTACTTTACTTTTTGATAGCCATGTTTATCAAGATATTTAAACGGAACCTCGAGCGGCCGTTGATCAACATCTTTATCCAAAAAATATTTAAACGATAAACCATGGATCTTCACATCACCAATATAAGCGATTTACAGGCCGAAATATTCAGACTTAAGGCCCTCGAAAAGGAACAAGCCATTGCATTAAAAGCAAGGGTAAACAGCCCCTCTGCCATTTTTTCAACGGCATTAACCTTATTTCCACGCTCCAATGATACTGATGCCATAAAAGGCACCAGTATTTTCCACCCGGATATGCTTAACCTGGTATCAAGATTTATCATTCCGCTGGCATTAAATAAAACGCTGTTTAAACACTCCAACTTTTTGGTAAAAACCCTGGTTGGTTTGGTATCGCAAAAAGCATCCAACTATGTAAGCGAAGAAACCGTAAGCGGCGTTTGGGATAAAGCCAAAGCTCTGTTTGCTAAATTCACTAAAAAGAAAGAGGATAAGGAATATAAGCCGGCACCTTATGTTAAACCGGTGGGTGGGGCGGTAGTGTAAGTTTTTTTACTATCTACATCAAAAAATTGATCGATTGCTTTGCTGTTTGCAAGGCAATTTGTGTTAATACTCAATATATTCTCTCCCAGTCGTCATTGCGAGGTACGAAGCAATCGCGAACTGTACAGGGGGATTTGTATAGCTGCTCTACTTCCGTGCGATTGCTTCGTACCTCGCAATGACGTGATGACTATTCTTTCCGCTTTAATCACCCACTATCACTCAAACTATCCCTGTTAAAATAAATTCAATACTTTTGCGCTTTATTTTAAAAAATTAAAGTGGGAAAAGATAAGTTAAGGCGTTTTGCCGAAGTTGAAACTTTTAGCAATGTACTGCAATTAGATGCAGGTAAACCGTTTAACGGCCAATGGAGCCGGGAGTTTTTTAAAAATGATAACCCGGTTGTACTTGAACTGGCCTGCGGCAAAGGTGAGTACACCGTTAACCTTGCCCGCCTTTTCCCAAATAAAAATTTTATCGGTATCGATTATAAAGGCAACCGCATTTGGCGCGGAGCCAAAACTGCCATTGAAGACGGCGTGCCTAATGTGGCTTTCCTCCGCATCCAGATAGAAAACCTGCTGGATTATTTTGCTCCCGGCGAGATTGACGAGATCTGGATCACTTTCCCGGATCCGCAGCCACAGTTAAGCCGCGAAAAAAAGCGTTTAACTTCGCCACGCTTCCTCGAAAAATATGTGAGCATCCTTAAACCGGGAGGCTTTGTTAACCTGAAAACAGATAACGACGGCTTACACGCTTACACCGCCGAAAAGATTGAAGAGATGAAACTAAACCTTCACATTAAAACCGAAGATCTGTACAATTCAGAATATGCAGATGAGGTGCTCTCGATCAAAACCTATTACGAAAAAAAATATTTAAATGATAACAAGAACATTAACTACCTTAAGTTTTCATTTCCGGGAAATGCTTAATGGAGGAGATTAATTTTTTTGAAAAGGTATACCAGGTAGCCCGGCTCATCCCGGTGGGGCGGGTAACATCATATGGTGCTATTGCCGCTTACCTTGGTACCAAAGGTTCATCGCGCATGGTGGGTTGGGCTATGCAAGCTGCCGGAGGTGCAAAACCACCTGTGCCGGCACATAGGGTAGTAAACCGCGTTGGTTTGCTAACCGCCAAGGGGCATTTTGGTGGTAACTGCATGGCCGAGATGCTGGAAAGCGAAGGGGTAAGGGTGGAAGATGATCAGGTACAGGATTTTAAAACTGTGTTTTGGGATCCGATGGTGGAGCTGGCGCTGTGATTAAAAATAAAAATTGTCATTTCGAAACGAGGAACGAGTGAGAAATCTTGTATACCGTGCAGAGCCAAAATGCTTATCGGATTTGCGGGGCGTACAAGATTTCTCTTTCGCCCGGGCGCTCTTCCCTCCCCGCCGCTCTATCGAAATGACATTCGGTTTAGGGAGTAAACTGCAACAACTCCATCCTGTTACCAAACGGATCAATAAACGAAAACCTTGTACGGCCCGGAATAACCGGCTCTTCCCAAAATTCAACTCCGTAACATTCCAAATGCCTGCGGGCTTCGGCAATATCTTCAACTTCAAAAGCTGTATGGCGCGATGAGCGCGGTAAAGCCTCTTCGGTACTTAAATGCAGCTGAATATCGGCTATCTGAAACCAGTAGCCTTTGGAGTTGAAAGCCGGGCGTTCAATACGCTCCAAGCCCACAACATCGGTATAAAAAATTCTTGCCTCCTCCAGCCGCTCCAACGGAACGCAAACCTGGATATGGTCGGCGCGTTTAAAGTTGATCATAAAGCCCCTATTCTATTAAGGCGTCATTGCGAGGAACGAAGCAATCACGAACTATACATAGCGGATTGGCTTCCGTGCGATTGCTTCGTTCCTCGCAATGACGATTTTGTTAACTCTCGTGCTCCGCAAAAGTAAGCACGTAACCATTATTATCTTTTATCGAAAACTCGGTAGCGCCGTAAAAAGTTGTCTCGAGGCCTTTCAGCACTGTTACTTTATCTTTGATCTCATCAAAAAAACCGCGGATATTTTTAAGGTTGATGTAGAGCAGCAGCGAGCCCCCGTCGGTGCGGTGTATTTCGGGCAGGTCTTCGGCCAGGCTTTCGTACGTTTGGAACATCATGGTTACAGCGCCTTTGGTCATCATGGTCCAAACCAGGTCGGCACCGGTTTCGGGTACGCTCATAACCACTTTAAAACCTAAAAGTTCATAAAACTTAATGGTTTCGTTCATGTTGCTTACAAAAATATTGGGCGAAAGGCTTTCCATAACCGGGGCGTAAAATTTGATTTACGGCGATAAAAATAATCATCAATATTTTAAAATGCTAATTAATTTAGCTTTATTAGCTTCATAATTTATTCAACAATAAACACTGCATCCCATGGGAAAACTGATAGAAGAATTTGATGCCTATCGTACCAAAATGAACGACAGGATCACGGAAACCGCCAACACCAATATTAAACGCTTTTTCGCCCTCGATACCACCAGCTACGCCGAAGGTGCGTTGGATGTTAAAACTAAAGAAATGCTTGGCCTGGTTGCCAGTATGGTTTTGCGTTGCGATGATTGTATTAAATATCACCTGGGCAAATGTTTTGAGGCAGGTGTTAAGCATGATGAGATGAACGAGGTGTTTATGATTGCCAATTTGGTTGGCGGCTCGATAGTGATTCCGCATTACCGCAGAGCAGTGGAGTACTGGGACGAATTGAATGAAGTGAAATAAGTACATGACGGCAGCGTTATAAGGAGTAAATGCGCTATTACAGAGTTTACGCCTTATAATATTGCTGATTAATACGTCACTTAACCTGTCACATCATGTATAAATCTAAATCCCGCAGAAAACATTTCGGTATCGATATGTTTCCGATGTTTAACTTATTGTTTATCGCTCTGGCATTCCTCATCCTCTGCGGTCGGCCGGCTATCCGTTATCCTTTGGCTATCAATTTGCCAACCGGATCGTATTTTAATACTGCTGACCCCGATGGCTATGCGACTACCATACTCATCGGCCAGAACAAATTGATGTTAAAGCTTGATGTCGCGGATATTCGCGAAGTGGCATTAAAACAAATAGGAAAGGGGCATGGTACCGAATTTACACAGGCTGAGGCAACCAAATTTTGTGAAACAGATGTGATCGGGACACCCTTGACAACAATAAAAAAATACATTTCAGGCTACTATAACGCTACGGATTATTACAATCAGCCAGGATTAACAACCGATGAATTAGCTGAATGGATAAAAATATCCCGCAAGGTTACGTTTGAAAAGTATGGCAGATGGTCGCACATTTTTATTATGGCTGATGCTGATACGCCATATCCCAACATCAAAAATGTGATAGCGATGTTGGGGCAACAAAAAATCAATAAATTTTCAATCATCTATTCCTACAAAAAACAAATATAATGAGCAATCAAACTGATAACGTACAACGCTGCCGCTGGCCGGGAATCGACGAATTATACATCAAATACCACGATGAAGAGTGGGGTAAGGAAATTCACGATGACCATACTTTTTTCGAGTTTTTAATTCTCGAATCGGCACAGGCTGGATTAAGCTGGATCACCATATTGCGCCGCCGCGAAGCATACCGTAACGCCTTCGCTAATTTTGATGTGCAAAAAGTAGCGGCCTTTACGGACGAGGATGCCGATCGTTTGATGCAGGATGAAGGTATTATTCGTAACAGGCTCAAAATAAAAACTTCAATCACCAATGCCCAACTGTTCATTAACATTCAAAAAGAGTTTGGTTCGTTTGATAAATACCTGTACAGCTTTATGCCGGGAGGTAAAGCCATCATGAACCACTCAAACGCTACTCCGGCAACCAGTCCCGAATCTGATGCTATTGCTAAGGACATGAAAAAGCGCGGATTTAAATTTTTTGGTACTACTATTTGTTATGCCTTTATGCAGGCTACGGGCATGGTGAATGATCATATACCTACTTGTAGTTTTAAGTGATTTTTTGCGATTGCACTGATTGATTTGATTTCACCGATTCTTTCCGATGCTTTACGGCTTCTCACTTTCGGGCAGGAGGCGATGATTATTCGTCAACAATAATTGTATTTTTGAGACGGGAAAAATCACATTGATGAGTTAAGTTATCAATTTGCTGCGGTTTATCGTTTTCAATCTGTGAAATCAAACCAATCAGTTAAATCATAAAAAAACTAATCAGTGAAATCATAAAAAGATGAAAAAACTATTTCTATTGGATGGAATGGCCCTCATTTACCGGGCGCATTTTGCTTTAAGTAAAACACCCCGCTTTACATCAAACGGGTTAAACACCTCGGCAATGATGGGTTTTACCAATACACTGCTGGATGTGTTGAAAAAAGAAGCCCCCACCCACATGGCGGTAGTTTTTGATACCGAAGCCCCAACCGAACGCCATACCGATTTTGAAGGCTATAAGGCCCACCGCGAAGCCATGCCCGAAGATCTGGCCAAGGCCTTGCCTTATGTTATCAAGATCATATTAGGTTTCAATATCCCGGTTATCACTTCGGATGGTTACGAGGCTGATGATATTATTGGTACCCTTGCCAAAAAAGCCGAGCAAAAGGGCTATACCGTTTTCTGTATGACGCCTGATAAAGATTTTGCCCAGCTGGTATCTGATAATATTTTCATTTACAAACCGGCCCGAATGGGTAACGAGATGGAAATATTAGGCGTTAAGGAAGTGCTTGCCAAATGGGAAATTGAGCATGTTCACCAGGTAATTGATATTTTAGGATTATGGGGTGATGCAGTTGATAACATCCCTGGCATACCAGGCATCGGCGAAAAAACGGCTAAAGCGCTCATTAAACAGTATGGCTCGATGGAAAACATTATAGCCAACAGTCACGAGTTAAAAGGCAAGCAGCGCGAAAACGTAGAGCAATTTGCAGAGCAGGGTTTGCTATCAAAAAAACTGGCCACTATATTGCTGGATGTGCCGGTTGAGCTTGACGAAGAAGGCCTGGAAGTATGCGCGCCAAGCAAGGAGCTGTTGGAACCGCTTTTTGCCGAGCTGGAATTCCGCACTTTGGGCCGTCGTGTGTTTGGCGATGATTTCAGCATTACCGAGTTAAAACCCGCCGGCACCCAGATCGATCTTTTTGGTAACCCAACGGCAACCGGTCGCGCTACTTTAGCTGTTGATGTGGAAGATATCCGCGAAGACATTACCATCGCTGCCAAAAACATCAATAACACCCCGCACCAATATCACCTGGCCGATACGGTTGAAAGCCGTGCAGCGCTTATCAAAGTATTATCAGCGCAGCAAACTTTCTGCTTTGATACAGAAACTACCGGTACCGATCCTAACTATTGCGAACTGGTAGGCCTGTCGTTTTCAGTTAAACCCGGCGAGGGCTGGTATGTACCTGTTCCGGCAGATCAAACCGAGGCGCTAAGCATTGTTACCGAATTTAAGGCGGTGCTTGAAAACGAAAGCATCGGCAAAATAGGGCAAAACATTAAGTTTGATGTGCTGATGCTGAAATGGTATAATATTGAAGTTAAAGGCACCCTGTTTGATACCATGCTGGCTCATTATATCCTCGATCCGGATACGCGCCATAATATGGATATCCTGTCGGAAAATTACCTGGGCTACAAACCTGTTTCCATTACCGAACTCATAGGCCCTAAAGGCAAAAACCAGGGTACCATGCGCGATGTGGAAATTGAAAAGATCAAAGAGTACGCTGCCGAAGACGCCGATATCACCCTGCAACTTAAAACCATTTTTGAGCCCAAACTGAAGGAAGTTGAAGGCGAAAAACTGGTAAATGAAATAGAGCACCCGCTTATTTATGTACTGGCCGATATGGAGTACGAGGGGGTAAAAATAGATCATGATACCCTGCGCGATTTCAGCAAACAACTGGAAACCGACATAGCGCAGTACGAAAAAACGGTTTATGAAAAAGCCGGCGTAAAATTCAACATCGCATCACCAAAACAACTGGGCGAAGTGCTGTTTGAAAAACTGATGCTCGACCCCAAAGCCAAAAAAACCAAAACCGGCCAGTATCAAACCGGCGAGGATGTACTGCTTTCATTGGCTGCCAAAAGTGATATTGTGCGCGATATTTTGGATTTCCGCCAGTTGCAAAAATTAAAATCAACCTATGTTGATGCGCTGCCGCAAATGGTGAACCCCAAAACCGGGAGGGTGCACACCTCATACAACCAGGCCGTGGCCGCTACCGGCAGGCTAAGCAGCGTTAACCCTAACCTGCAAAACATCCCTATCCGTACCGAGCGGGGCCGCGAGGTGCGTAAGGCATTTATCCCTCGGGATAAAGACCACACGATAGTATCTGCCGATTACTCGCAGATTGAACTGCGCATCATTGCCGAGATCAGTAAAGATCCGAACATGATGCAGGCATTTGTTGATAATCTGGATATTCACACCGCCACCGCAGCCAATGTTTACGGCGTGCCTCTTGACCAGGTAACCAGCGACCAACGCCGAAATGCCAAGGCTGTTAACTTCGGGATCATCTACGGTCAATCGGCTTTTGGTTTATCACAAAGCCTGGGCATTCCGCGTAAGGAGGCTGCCGATATTATCGAGCAGTACTTTGTGCAGTTTGCCGGTATTAAACAATACATGAGCGATACCATGAACTTCGCCCGCGAAAACGGTTATGTATGCACGCTGATGGGTCGCCGCCGTTACCTGCGCGATATCAATTCGGCCAATGCCACCGTTCGTGGTTTTGCCGAGCGAAATGCCATTAACGCGCCGATACAAGGCTCGGCAGCAGATATGATCAAGATAGCCATGATCAATATCCATAAAGAATTTAAAGCCCAAAACCTGGCATCCCGCATGACCATGCAGGTGCATGACGAGTTGGTGTTTGATGTACCCAACAACGAGGTTGAAATTGTTAAACCCATTATTATGCACAACATGAAAACAGCCATTAAAACCGAAGTGCCTATTTTGGTGGAGATTGGTACGGGTGTGAACTGGCTGGAGGCACATTAGCCCCCCGGCCCCCTGAAGGGGGAGGAATAGTTTTATAGAATCCTGCTCCCGTTTGCAAAACGCGAGCAGGATTAAAAATGATGTTAGTAAGGGTAACATTATTTAACCCGCCATGGAAAAACAAAACATCCCATACCGAAACCCCAACCAGTTTTTCAGGCAATTTCTGTCGGGCGAAGCGGTGCCGTTATTATCACAGGCAGCCCGCAGTGCGGATGGCCTTTACCCCGAGCATAATATCTTTGCCATTATGCGGATAGAGGATTTTGCGCGGCATATCAACTTCCCCATCAACCCGGCCCGGAGTACCGTATATGAGTTTTGCTGGCTGAAAAAAGGGCAGATGGTACGTACCGATGCTTTGCAGCGTTTTAAAATAACCGCAAATATGATCTGCTTTTATGCAGCAGGAAGTATCAAAGCAATTGAGGCCTGCAGCGAAGATGCCGAGGGATATTATTGCATTTTTGATAAAGATTTTATCCTGCAGTTTTTAAAAAATCAAAGCACGCTTGATGAACTTCCTTTTTTCCAGGCAGATGCTAACCCGCTCATTAGGCTATCAGCAGAGGAAAGCGGCGGGGTACAACAATTGCTTACACAAATTGAAGAGGAGCACCTGAACGATTTTGGCGATAAACAGCGGATGATAGGCGTTTTGTTGTGCCAGCTGCTCATTCAAATGAAAAGGCAGTATGTTTCAATGCCTCCGTCTAAATCATACTCAGCGCCCGAGCTTATTGCGGCGGGGTTTTTACAATGCGTAAAGCTAAATGCCCGGCAGCAAAAGTCGGCTGCTTTTTATGCCGGGCAGCTTAATATAACAGCCAATCACCTCAATAAATGCGTTAAGGAATGTACGGGCAAGCCGGTTACCGCGCACATTACCGATGTACTTATTTTAGAAGCCAAAGTACTGCTTAAACAAAGCGACCATAATATATCGGAAATTGCCGGGATCCTTGGCTTTGAAAATTCGGCCTATTTTGCACGGCTGTTTAAAAAGCATACCCAATTCACACCAAAAAGTTACCGCGAAAAATTTATACACCCTGTTATTGAATGATTTGTGCTAACAATTGCCTGATTGCTCCTGACTTACCAGCCAAACACCTCACTACTTTTGCCTCAAAATATTTCCTGTTTATATGGAGCAAATAAAACCAACATATCCTGCAAAAAACATCATGTATAAACCTCTGTCAATAATATCCAAAACAGCCTTCGCTTGTGTTTTTATCCTGCTGATGTGTTTATCAGCCAATGCACAAACCGCAAAAATTAAAGGTACCGTAACCAGTGGCTTGTCAAACACACCCATACCTGGCGTTACGGTTAAGGTAATCAACCAAACTATTGGCACCACTACCGATTCGCTGGGTAATTACGTTATCGAATTAAAGCCGGGCAATTTTGGGCTCCAGTTTTCAAAAATCGGCTTTAAAAGTAAAACCTCGCTGGATATCCAGGTGAACAACGTTAAGCCGGCAATTATTGATATAGCCCTTGATGAAGATGTAGCCAGCCTGAACGAGGTGAAAATTACAGCCAGCAGCCGGCTCAACAAAACATTGGAAAGCCCGGTATCCTTACGCAGCATTGGCGTGGCCGAAATAAAGCGTAACCCGGGCGGTAACCGCGATATCTCGAAAGTGATCCAGTCGTTACCGGGTGTTGCCGCGCCGGTAAGTTTCCGTAATGATATTATTATCCGTGGAGGAGCGCCTAACGAAAACAGGTTTTACCTGGATGGGGTCGAGATTCCCAACATCAACCACTTTGCCACACAAGGCTCATCCGGCGGCCCGGTTGGGTTAATTAATGTTGATTTTGTAAAGGAGGTTAATTTTTATTCGGGCGCGTTTCCCTCAAACCGGGGCAATGCCCTGAGCTCGGTATTTGAGTTTAACCAAAAAAATGGCCGCTCCGACCGCATGGGCGCTACGCTTACCGTTGGCTCAAGCGATTTTGGTGCTACCCTTGAAGGACCGCTGGGATCAAAAACTACCTACCTGGCATCGTACCGTTACTCATACCTCCAGGGCTTATTTAAATTACTGAAACTACCATTTCTGCCCTCTTACCAGGATTTTCAGTTTAAAATTAAAACCAAATTCGATAATAAAAACGAACTTACGCTGATAGGCCTGGGCGCCCTGGATAAGTTTAAACTAAACTTTAATACCGAAAAAACGGAAGAGAACGAGTACATTTTGGCTACCATCCCTACCAACGATCAAAAGAACTATTCGGTAGGTGCGGTTTACAAACATTTTGGGCAGCGCGGTTTTTCGCAGTTGGTGATCAGCCGGAGCTACCTGGATAACGGGGCGCTAAAGTTTAGGGATAACAACGAAAGTTTAGGCCAAACGCTCAACTACCGCTCAACCGAAGCGGAAAACAAATTCAGGTTTGAACATACCGAGCAGGCGGGCAACTATCGTATAAATTTCGGCACCGGCGAAGAAACGGCATCATACAGCACCAATACGTTTAACCTGTTGCCCTTTGGTAATCATATCTATCAATCAAAAATTAACTTTTTCAAGTATAATGTGTTTGCGCAAATCAGCAGGTCGTTTTTTAATAACAAGCTCTCGCTTTCGGCGGGCGCAAGGGCGGATGCCAACAATTACTCAAGCCGGATGAATAACCTGGCTAAAACATTGTCGCCGCGTTTTTCGGCATCTTATAATCTAAGCGATCAGTTCAGCATTAATTTTAACACCGGCATTTATTACCAGCTTCCGGCCTATACGGTTATGGGCTATCGCGATAGCACCAATCAACTGGTTAACCGTAACGTAAACTATATCGAAAACAAACAACTGGTGCTTGGTTTTGAGTACAATACCTTCAAAAACACCCGTTTTACTGTGGAAGGTTTTTATAAATACTACAAGCACTATCCCGTTATCAGCCAGTTGAATGATTCCATCCCCCTGGCTAACCTTGGTGCCGATTTTGGCGTTATAGGCAACAACCCTGTTGTGGGCGAGAGCAATGGCCGCAGCTATGGCGTGGAGTTTTTCGCGCAACAAAAGCTAAACAAAGGCTTCTACGGTATTTTTGCCCTTACCTTGTTTAAAAGCGAGTTCCAGAATAAAAACGGTAATTATATCCAATCATCATGGAACAGCCGCTACATCCTGAGCATGACGGCCGGTAAAATCCTTAAAAAGAACTGGGAGATAGGTGCAAAATTCAGGTTTACAGGCGGCAGCCCTTATACACCTTATGATCAGCAGCTTTCATCGCTCAAAGCAAATTACAGCACCTATCCGCAGGGAATATTTGATTATACACGGCTTAACAGCCAGGTTTTGGATCCCTTTTACCAGCTGGATGCAAGGGTTGATAAAAAATACTATTTTAAGCACTACTCCTTCAACTTTTACTTCGACATTCAGAATTTAACAGCGCATACCTATAAAGAACAGGCGGTGGTAGTACCGGTAAAAGACGCCGGCGGAAAACTGCAGGATCAGCCCGGCGATCCATCCCGCATCCAAACCAAACTGCTCAACCGCAATGGCGGCAATGTGCAGCCTACGCTTGGGGTTATTTTTGAGTTTTAACCTTACCGGCAATAACCTTGCATCTGTTTGCAAACCGATGCAAGGTTAAATGGCCATGCCTTAATGTATTAAGTTAAATTAGCATTTTACATCATTTTCCTAACGTTTGGCATCATCCCGTCTTTATAAAATTTTGTCATTTTAACTGCTAAAATCACAACTTTAACAGGCAATAGGTAGTAAAATTTCAGTAGTTTAAATCTAAATTTTTCAAAACTATATTAATTCTCGCAGGTTTCTCATTTGGTAATCTTTGCTTAAATTGAGCCAATAAAAGCCGGATGAAAATATACCATTTGAGTGCCGAATGTTATCCCGTTGCCAAAGTTGGCGGCCTGGGCGATGTTGTTGGCGCGTTGCCTAAGTACCAGAACCTTGCGGGTTTGCAGGCTGCTGTTGTACTGCCTTTTTACGACCGTAAGTTTACCCGGGAGAACGAATTTGAAACCGTATTTGCCGCGGCAACTTTGCTCGGCAACAAGCGTTACTTCTTCGAAATTCTGAAAGAAAAAACCAACAAGCTTGGTTTTGAACTTTACCTTGTGAAAATTCCGGGCCTGCTTGACAGGGAAAATATCTACAGCTACCCCGATGAGCGCGAACAGTTCATAGCCTACCAACTGGCATTTTTAGATTGGATCAGCTATTCGCAGCAAACACCCGATCTGATCCATTGTCATGATCATCACACCGGTTTAGTGCCTTTTCTGCTTTACCACTCAAAACTGTATACAAGGTTAGCTAATGTGCCAACCGTATTTACCATACATAACGGCCAGTACCACGGTGCTTTTGGCTGGGATAAGCTTTCACTACTGCCCGAGATCGACCTTACCAAAACCGGTTTGCTTGATTGGGCGGGGGGCATTAATCCATTAGCTGCCGCTGTAAAATGCAGCTGGCGCTATACCACAGTGTCGCCAAGTTATCTTGAAGAGCTTACCTACAACTCCAACGGGCTCGAATACCTCTTTTACACCGAGCGTGGTAAAGGCACAGGCATCATGAACGGAATTGATACCGACGTTTGGAATCCGCAAACCGATGCCATGATAGCCGCAAAGTATACCGCACGCACATTGGCCAAAGGTAAAAGGGCTAATAAGGAAACGCTTTGCCAACGTTTTGAACTCGACCCTGAAAAACCGCTGTTTACTTTCATCGGCCGGTTGGTGGTTGAAAAAGGTGCTGATTTGCTGGCCAAAGCCATTGAGCGCAGCCTGCTTGAAAATGAGGGCGAGATAAACTTTTTAATTTTAGGTACCGGCGATAAGGAAACAGAACTTGAGCTGCTTAAACTGAAAAATAAATATGCCGAACATTGCGCCGTATTTATTGGCTACGACGAATCACTGGCCCACCAGATTTATGCCGGGGCCGATTTCCTGCTGATGCCATCGCGTGTTGAGCCTTGCGGCCTTAACCAGTTATACGCCCTGCGTTACGGTACTTTACCTATTGTACGCGCAACCGGCGGATTAAAAGATTCGGTGATTGATTTTGGCGATGCGGGCGGTTATGGAATCCGTTTTGTTCAGGATAATGTTCAGGACATCTGCCACTCTGTTTTCAGGGCCAAACAACTTTATCACGATGGCAATAAACTACAACAATTACGCAAACAAATGATGGCGCTCGATTATTCGTGGACGCGTTCAACCCAGCAATATACTGATCTGTACAAAAGCTTAAAACCAATTATATGACATCTAAAGTAATTTCCATTGTGCTTGGTGGCGGCCAGGGCAGCCGCTTATCACCGCTTACCGCTACGCGGTCGAAACCGGCAGTACCAATAGGGGGCAAATACCGTTTGGTGGATATTCCTATTTCAAACTGCCTGCACTCGGGTATTACTCGTATTTATGTGCTTACGCAGTTTAACTCGGCATCGCTAAACAAACACATCAAAAACACCTATCACTTCAGCAGCTTTAGCGATGCTTTTGTTGATATCCTTGCCGCCGAGCAAACACCGTCAAATGTAACCTGGTTTCAGGGAACGGCCGATGCCGTTAGGCAAAGCTTGCATCACCTGGCCGTGCACGAGTTTGAGTATGTGCTCATCCTCTCGGGCGACCAGCTGTACCAGATGGATTTTGAAGATATGATTAACCATCATATTGAAACCAATGCCGAAATTTCGATAGCTACCATTCCGGTTGATGCCGCCGACGTTCCGGGCTTCGGGATCCTGAAAACCGACGAAAACAAGATGATCACCGCCTTTATCGAAAAGCCGAAAAGCAACTTTGAAAGCTGGGCATCAGAGGTTAGCCCCGAGATGGAAGCCGAAGGTCGTGTTTACCTGGCATCGATGGGTATTTACATCTTTAACCGTAAGTTGCTTTACGAATTGCTTGAAGGCAATGAACGTACCGATTTTGGTAAAGAGATAATCCCGCAATCCATCGAAGGCCATCGTGTAGCCAGCTATCAATATGAAGGTTACTGGACAGATATCGGTACCATCCCGTCATTTTTTGAGGCCAACCTTGGCTTAACCGACGATATCCCGAAATTTAACCTGTTTGATAAAAACCCGATCTATACGCGTGCACGCATGCTGCCGCCGTCTAAAATCTCGGGTACAACTCTTAAAAGCTCTATCGTTGCGGATGGTTGTATCATAAGTGCGAAAGAAATTACGCATTCTATCATTGGCGTTCGTACACGCATAGGCGTGGGTACCATTATCGAAAACTGTTATGTGATGGGTAGCGACAATTACCAGACCCTCGAGCAAATTGCCGAGCTGAAGGAAAGCGCTTCGCCAATTATGGGTATCGGTAATAATTGCCATATCAAAAACGCCATTATCGATAAAAATACATATATAGGCGATAATGTAATTATTAACTGCGGCGAAAAACTGGAAGATGGTGACTATGGAACGCACACCGTACAGGATGGTATTGTGGTGGTTAAAAAGCGCGCTATAATACCAAGCGGCACGGTTATTTAAGCAACTTTACAGCATTAAGCTTGAACTGTTTTAGGTGCTCAAAATACAAGAATATACCACAATAAAGACGAGGATGTGAGTTCTGAGTTTGAAATTTAGATTCAGGTGGTACCAAATAACAAAGGCCCGATATTTCGGGCCTTTGTTATTTGTAAAGCATTCCTCTTATAGTCGTCATTGCGAGGTACGAAGCAATCGCGAACTGTACAAGGCGGATGTGCACGGCCGCTCGGCATCCGTGCGATTGCTTCGTGCCTCGCAATAACGTATTGGGTTATACTATGAGTTTACAACTCAATAGTCTCACCAATTGCAGGCAACTTCAAATTCAGCCCTGCTTTAACAAATTTCGCTGCAACCTCATCTTTATTAATTTCAATTACCGGGAACGAATCGTAATGTACGCCGATAATGTTTTTACAGTTGATAAAGGCCGCGGCTTTGATAGCGTCATCAGCGCCCATAGTGTAATTATCGCCGATAGGAAGGAAAGCCCAATCCAGGTTATCATCTGCCAATAATTTCATATCGTAAGTAAGCGCGGTATCACCTGCAAAATAAACAACCTTGCCTTCGGCAAAAATCAGGAAACCTGCAGGGTTACCACCTGGCGAGCCATCAGGCAAAGTGCTTGAATGTACGGCGTTAACCATTTTAACCCTGCCAAAATCAAAGTTAAAACCGCCGCCAATATTCATACCGTGTACATTTTCAATCCCTTTGCTGCCCAACCATCCGGCAATTTCGGCGATGCAAATTACCTTGGCACCGCTGCTTTGGGCAATCGCTAACAAATCGGCAACGTGATCGCCGTGGCCATGCGATACCAGGATATAATCAGGCTTCAGGCTGTGGATATCGATATCTTTAGCTAATGGATTTGGAGATATAAAAGGATCAAAAAGCAGTTTTTTTCCGCTTGCTTCAATCATCAGGGCCGATTGGCCGTAATACGTAGTTTTCATCAGTAAGTGGTTTTTATGTAAGCTTATCAAAGTTAAACACTAATAGTAAACATTTAGTTCAAAGGTATAAATGTTACAAATTGGTGTTTAAACAGCAGATAGATTTCATTGATAAGGGGGGAATTTGACTCAAAATGCCATTGCGAGGTATGAAGCAATCGCGAACTATACAGGGGGCGGGCCTGCTCATGCGCAATGGCTTCCTACCTACCCATTATACGTTTAAAAACATGTTGTCATGCTGAGGAACGAAGCATCTTCTACAACTTGCATAGCCGCTATACAGGGCAAAGAAGATCCTTCGTTTCTCAGGATGACAAAATGGTAATGTCATATTTTTTCAGAGGCCTTGGCTCCGATTCACATGCAATGAAGTCTTTTACAGCCTTCCGTCGGGCTTACTTACCAAACAAATTACCCAAACCACCCATGCCGCCAAACATACTTTGCGTCATGGCAGCCATTTCGCTTTGGCTCACATTTTCGGCCTGTTCCATCGCTTTGTTAATGGCAACCACCAAAAGCTCTTCCAGTTCTTCCTTATCGGCATCGGCCAAAAAATCCGGATCGATCTGCACCGATTGCACAACCTTATTGGCGTTGGCATTAACCACAATTTTGCCGCCCTCGGCACTGCCAGATACGCTGATGGCATCCAGGCGTTTTTTCATTTCGCCAGCCTTTTGCTGGGCTTCCATTAATTTATCAAACATGTCTTTTTTATTTAATATGCAGATGTGAAGATTTCAAATGTGCAGATGATTTTAAATTGTCATTCTCATCAAAATCAATTTTCATTTCATCTTATCAATCTACAAATTTAAATCTGCACATCCGCACATCTGAAATCTGCACATCAAAACACTAATCATCACTGGTATCACCATTACCGTTATACGCACTTTTACGCACAACAGGCATGCCAGCTGTCTTAAACAGGTCATCAAGTTTCAGCAGACTGCCGTTGGCCAGGTTTGTTAACAACACAACCACTACATCTTCCTTCATATCGCGCAGGTAAATGTGCCTGAAACCGTGCCACCAGCCGGTATGGTAAATCACTTCCTGGCCGGGTGCGGTAAAGGTGCGCCAGCCGTAGCCATAGCTAAAATGGCCGTGCACCATGGGGTTGCGGGGAACATAAGCCGAATCGAGCGTTGCTTTTTTTAGCAGCAGGCCGGCACGCAGGGCGCGATCGTATAAAAACAAGTCGCCTACGGTGCTGTAAACGCCTTTATCGCCTACGGGGCCATCCAAAAAGTTTTGCACTACCGAGTAGCGCCACTGGCCCCTGTCGTGCCCCACAACATCAACCGGAATTTTATCATAAACCGCTTTGGAGTATACGTGGGTATGGTTCATGCTGGCCGGCTTAAATACGTTTTGCTGCATGTATTGCGCATAGCTCATGCCGCTGGCTTTCTCTACAATCGCCCCCAACACCATAAAGTTTGAGTTATTGTAATGAAATTTCTTATCAGGCGCAATATAGCGGGCCGGTTTACGCTCGGCTATAATTTTCATGGCATCAGCATTGGTGAGGCCTTTGCGCTGGTCAAGGTGTTCTTTACGGTAGATATCATCAATAAAGTAAACATAGTTCATCAGGCCCGAGCGGTGGGTAAGCAACAGGCGGATGGTGATGCCCTCGTAAGGAAAATCGGGGAAAAACTTTTTTACGTTATCATCTAAGGTGAGTTTACCGCGTTCCATCAGCTGCAAAATGGCGGTGGAGGTCATGGTTTTGGTAACCGAAGCCAGTTCAAACTGGCTGCCTATTTTCAGGCTGTCGCGGTGCAGGTAATCGGCCCAGCCAATGGCGTTTTCGTAAACTATTTTGCCGTTTTTGGCTACCAGCACATTGCCGTTAAAGCCGCGGGTGCGGTGCAGCTCCTGCATTACAGCATCAATTTTTTTATCGGCCTTTTGTGGGTTATAAGCCAAAAGTGCAGTGGTATCAAGCGGCTTGGGTGGCAGGGCGGCAGCTGCTTTATTTTTATCTTTATTGTTGGATGAACAGGTTAACAGTAACAGGGGGGCAGTAAAAACTACAAGGCTTTTGTACACTAATCTCATAAAATCAATATCTCACGCTAAAACGAATGCG
The DNA here is from genome assembly GCF_003576455.2 of Mucilaginibacter celer. Lineage (NCBI taxonomy): Bacteria > Pseudomonadati > Bacteroidota > Sphingobacteriia > Sphingobacteriales > Sphingobacteriaceae > Mucilaginibacter > Mucilaginibacter celer. The sequence continues at coordinate 5,965,929 of NZ_CP032869.1, read as the reverse complement.
AAAATTAGAAATTATACAGCAGGTAACGATTAAAGTTTTAAATTTTTGTGTTAGTTAGCATTAATAAGCTTTATTATATGAATTTGTTTAAAAAACTTGTGCTCACTGTTGCAGCCATCGCGCTTTCGGTAAGTCTTTATGCCCAGGCTGCAGATGTTGCCGGCCTGGTAAAAGAAGGCATTGCGCTTAATGCTCAAAAGGATTATAGCGGCGCCATCGAAAAATATAAACAGGCCCTCGCCGCCGAACCGGAAAACCCCCAGGCCAATTACCAGATGGCCTACAGCCTCAACGCTTCCGGAAAAGGGAATGATGGAGTGCCGTATCTGAACAAAGTAATCAAAACTAATGGTACCTTAACGGGCCCCGCCTACGAACTTTTAGGCAGTATTTACGATGCCGCCCATCAGCCGCAGCAAGCTATTGATGCCTATAAAGAGGGTATTAAACTTAAACCCGATTATCAACCCTTATATTTTAATTTAGGCATTGCTTATTTCCGCGCACAAAAATATGCCGATGCCGAATTTGCCGCTATCGAAGCCATTAAACTCGACCCAAAGCATGCCAACAGCCAGCGCCTATATGGCCTGGTAACCTTCCATCAAAACAAAAGGGTACCTGCGCTGATGGGGCTATGCAGCTTTTTATTGCTCGATCCGGAAGGCGCAAGGGCAGATGAAGCTTATACCAACCTGCAAAGTTTGCTTAAGGGCGGCGATTTGAAAGCCGGTAAAGCCGATGCCGAAACTTTATTGCTAAATAAAACCCTCAGTGCTTCTGTAACTGCGGTCGGAGGCAATTTGGAAGCCCAGTTAAAAAACATTTTTATAAATGTTGGCAAGCTGGGCGAAAAGCCAAGGCATGGAGGCTTTTTCTGGAATTATTATGTGGCTTTTTTTTACAAATTGGCACAAACCGAACATTTTGCGACAGCAGTCAAGCTCATCAGTTTAAGTGCCGATAAAACAGCTTCGGCACAATGGCTACATGATAATGCCGATAAGCGCAAACAACTGGAAGATTGGATTGCGGCCCAGGGCAATAGATTTTAAGATAATAACAAATTGAAAAAACGAAACGGGGTATGCTCAATCCCAATAAAACCTCACTTAACTCTTTGGTAACATTGAAATTATGTTATTATAATATTGTATGGGTAAATTTGTGTTCATTTAAACAAACTGCGCAAAGCACTCATTATAAGTTCAAATGCATTTAAAATACACCCGGCATAAATCATTGATATTTTTAGTATCGCTGGTGTATCTTGTTTTTTCGTGTTGCTATGTAACCAAATGCCCCAAATTTGGAACTTTATCTGCACCTGCATTTAAAGTCCATTCAACCATACAAAAGGCGCCAACACAGGCCCAGAAAAAAACTAAACATCCGGCAGGTACTTTTATGTCGAGGCCGCGTGTAATTTCGCACGATATTAAAATACCGGGTACCTTTTGTGCTATTATAATTTTAAGCTGCCTGTTTATTGGTGTTTATAATAAAAGAGATTATTATTATCCTTTTATTGTCCATTTTAAACAACTGTATTGCCCTGATCTTGTAATCTCGCTCGGCAATTTAAAAATCTGATCCATTTATTTTTAAGCCTCAACGTTAAGCCTTTGCTGCCGCGGATATTTTGCGGCACACCTATGCGCTAACGTTCGCCTTTGCATCCCTATGCTATAGGTTTTGCAAGGTCATCCATTTAATATCCGGTAGATCTTTTTATACAAATGCTCCCCTTTGCCGGTGGGCATTGTCACTAATATAAACGGCATTTTATCCTGCATTAATGAAAACCTTTAAATACAGTATCAACGAGAACGATGTGAAACTGGCAGATTTTGCCCGTGCTTTAGCTTTACCTATCAGGGTGCAGATTATCAGGCATATTATTGAAAACGGTTTCAGCATAGGTAAAGACGACCTTTACTTTGCCGATACCAACCGCGAAACTTTAATCAAACACATTAGCGAGCTGCGCAGCCTTGGCCTTATCCGCATGGAAGGGAAACGCGGCAACATCACCTATCATATCGATCAAAAATGGTTTACACAAATGATGATTGATTTTTCGGCTGTTTTTGGCGCAAATTTACCTGGCATACCAACATCATATGTTAACATGCCTCCTTCTCAAAAAAACAGTAGTACGCCGGATGATTTGCCGGAAGTTTATCCGCACTTTGGAGCGTTCATTAAAAAACACCGTGAAGAGCTTAACATCAGCCAGGAAAATTTTTCGCAAAAAATAACTATCAATCGTAGCCAGCTAAGCCGGATTGAATGTGGCAAAGCAGCCATTAATCCGGATAAATTAAAAATGCTGGCCAAAGCGTTGTACATTAGTTATCCGGTTATTAAAAAGGAATACTACAGTTACCAGCTTGCCGAAATGATTGACGAAAACGGGTATGATGAAAGCATGCTGGCCAGTGCCCGGGAAAAGTTAACTTACGCGTCAAGACGCAAACAATAAATAATATAAACTGTAATTGAACAGCATTTCTTTTTTGCCCACAAGGGTTTGTTGTATCTACATTAACAATGCTTGTGAAACTTAATAGGTTTTAAATGCTTTGTTGCCCGCTTTTAAAAATCCCGGAAATTTTAACATAGTCGATCTAAATTTATTGGCCATATCAAACAGCCTCTACTTCACCGTAAAATATTGATTGATTTTCAGCGTATCTATCCGTTTTAGCGATGGAGTACCCAATAATACTACTGCTTTTACCAGCCATTTCCCATCGCTTACGCGGGTACCCTTTATTTCGCCGCCAACAAGCTCCTGGCTAATATAATCGCAGCAGGCACAGGTAAAATTGTATAACACATGGCCCGATGTGATCTGGCTACCTGTAATGTTAAAATCAGCATTGCTTAACCCTGTTTTAAAATAAAGCGTTGACGTGGCACTGCATAACCGGGTGTTTACACCGCTGTAAGAAAATACGCGGCTATCGCCCGTCACAATTTTGGCAGGCTTATCAAAATCGGCATGGTCTGTAAAACTGTAGCTGCAAGTGGTGTTCAGGGGGCAACCGGTAAGACGCTCGGCTTGGTCTGTTCTTTTGCTTTTTCCACACGCTGCTACAGCGACCGAAAACAAATTGATAATTAATAACTTACAGGAGGTTTTCATTAGTTTAAGGTTTAAATAAATTACGTGTACAAAGCCTGATCCGCTACATAAAAGCACAAAAAAACCTGGTTTTACAACCAGGCTTTTGTTATTAACACAATTGAAAAGTAGTATTATTTTCCGTAAACAACCCATGAAGCTTTTGTCCAGTCGGTACCGGCAGGATCAATTGCACCTACGTAGGTAGTTTTGGTAAAGAAAGCATCAGCTAAAGCGGTTGCGGTAAATGCCGCAGTTGCAGTAGCGGCGGCCGAGCCTGCCTTAGGAGCAAGGTTAGGCGATGCATTGTTAAATGGATCAGTTAAACCGATATCGGCTGCTGCTGCATAGGTTTTGCTGGCATCGCGGCCTTCAACCAATGTTTTTAAACCTGCAGCGGTTAACACTGTAGCTACGTTTAGCTTATCTACCTTATAGTTATCGCCGTATGATTGTAACAAGCTGTTTTTAAACCCGCTCATGCCATCAACATAGTACTGGGCAGTTAAATCATTATCAATATCCATACCTGCTTTTTGGCCTCCCATTACAATAGAGTTAGCCAGGGTGAATTTTGAACCCCTTCTCCAACGCATACCGTAACCGTAATCGGCAGATACGCCTGAAGCATTGTTAGGACCGATAGCGGTAAAGTTTGATAATGTTGGGTTAGTGATAGGAGTTAATAAATAACCTTTAGCATCGGTAGTGTTATCAACCTCAAAGTTGTTCGAGATATCGCCGGTAGTTCCTTTGTTATCGGTAAAGGCCGGGTCTTTGATTGAAACAGCGAACTGAATTTTACCGTGGTATCCATCGTCCATATCGTAGTCATCGTCGGCGCAGTTGTAAGCAATTAAGTATTTAGCGTTGAAAGCACCGCCAAAAAATTCGAAGGCATCATCAAGGCCGCGTACAACCTGTACGTGGTCAACAGTAGTACCGCTGCCAACAGCGTACATACTTAAACCGTTAATCTCATCGCCAGGGTTAACCGCTTTACCACCGTACTCAATACGTACATATTGTAAAACACCAGAGTTATCGGCATCGTTGGTACCGCCAAAGTTTTGGTGAGCAACGTCAACACCGCCTTCTAATACAGCGTGGTTGCCATTACCTGTAGCGTTACCAACCAATACTACACCACCCAGGTCGCCTGGTTTTGGTGAAGCTTCGGCCGATGTGAAAACAATAGGTTTATCGGCAGTACCGGCAGCGTTAATTTTAGCGCCTTTGTAGATAACCAATACGCCAGCCGAATCCTTGTTACTTACAATTTTTGTACCCGGATCAATAGTTAATGTAGCGTTGTTGTCAACGTAAACATAACCGCGAATACGGTAGGTGATACCGGCGGTCCAATGGGTATCTTTTGTAATGGTGCCACGCACGTCAAGATTGGTTGTTGGCGGGGTAATGGGCGGGTTAGTTCCCGGATCATCTTTCTTTGAGCAAGATGCAAAAGCCATAACGGCTAATGATCCCAATAAATAAATTGTTTTTTTCATAATAATGTAACTAATCTGTATTTCTAATCTGTCTTGTGTGCTGCTTTTAGTTTTTGAAATCGAAGTTGTACTTGAATGAAAGGTTGATGCCAAAGCCCGAGTAGCGGCTTTGAATAACCCTGTCTTCGCCGGCCTTGAACGCGGTGCTACCTGCCGATCCGTAGTTGTTATAGTAAACAAAGGGCTGCGCCAGTAAATCGGCTACGGTAAGCTTTATTTCGGCACGTTTCTTTAAAATGGCTTTACTTGCCTGGAAATCGATCACATCGCGGGCCTTTTCATAAATATCGGCTGCTCCGGTAACCGCGCGGAATTTTAAACGCTCGCCAATACGGTTGTAAAGGATGTTGAATGAAAAATCGCCTTTTTCGGGGGTATAATACAAGCCCGAGTTAATAAGGTAAGGCGACTGGCCCTGCAAGGGAGTTGATACCGCCCTGCCATCGGCCAGTTTAACCTTGGCGTTGATGTACGAGGCGTTTACATAAAAGGTAACGTTTCGTAAAAAGCTGCCCTCGGCTATAAAATTTAACTTTTTGCGTAACTCGGCCTCAAAACCAAAATCTTTGGCGTTTATAGCGTTTTGATAGGTAAGGATGTCATTACCCTGATTAATTTGCTCAATAGGGTTTTTGAATTTTTTATAGAAGGCCGATACCGAAATGATCTCGCCGCCTGATGGGTAATATTCATACCTGATATCGGCATTATCAACAATACTGCGTTCCAGATCGGGGTTACCGGCTATAATAAAGTTGGTTTGGTAATCAAAATACCTGAAACCTGCCAGCTCCCTAAACTCGGGCCTGTTTACCGAACGGAAGTACGACGCCCTCAGGTTTGATTTTTCGCTTAGGCTGTAGGTTAGGTTTCCAGATGGCAGCAGGTCGGTGTTATTGTATTTCTGTGTGGCTTTACCGGCTGCGGTAAGTTGCTGATCATAACGTTCAACACGCGCACCCCAAACCAAACGCAACTTATTGCTAAACTTATTGTCGAGCATGGCGTAACCGGCGCTTTGATCGGCCTTGGCTTTATAATCTGTCGAACTCAGGTCCAGCCTTGATAAATCGATACGGTTTTGCCCTACGCTCTGGGCACTGAAAATATTGAATATGGTGTAGCCGTTTGTAAGGGCTATAGGCTGGTTACCAAAAGCATCGGCACTGGTATAACCAAGGGCGTCGATACTGAAATCGCGGTCGCGGTGCGATACCAGGCCACCAAATTTCAGCTTCTGTGGTTGTTCCATCCATTTAAACGGCACCGACAGGTTAGCTTTACCACCATAAATATTTTCATGAAGTTTGGAGTATACGCGGCCCAGATCATTAGGTTTAGGGCTGTTCTCACTCGATAATGAAATATATTCAGTAGCGTTATCAGGGGTATAAATAGTTACTATACGCTGATCGGGCTGATTGCGGTACGATAAGCCGTACGACGCGTTCCAGTCAAAAACAATGTTACGCTGACCAAAGGTGTGCTGACCTTCCAAAACAGATGAATAAATGCCGTTTTGTGTGGTTTCGACAGAATAACCTTTGTATTTAAGCGGGTTTTGCTGATCGGCCTCGAAGTTTTTGGCATTATTGGTTTGTTCAAAATCAACCGAGAAATCGTTGTTGTATAAATTTCTGAACGCGATTTTGTTTTTACCAAAGGTGTAGGCAAAGTTCAGCAAACCACCAAGGCTTTTGTAGTTAGTAAATACATTTCTGTCAAAGCTGTACAGGGGCAACTGGTTAGCGGCGTCGTTAAAGCCGGTATAGCCAATCCTGTCGCCAAACGAAGTACGGTGGCCGTTACTGTAGTTAAGGCTGAAGTTATAGCCGAAACGGTTGTTGTTTTTTGAAATATGTGAGTTACCCGTTGATAACTGGAAACCAACATTAGGCAGGCTGCCCTGGCCTTCCTGGTAATAAAATGTATTGGGGAACCGCTGCGCTATAGCTATTTTCTGATCGCTGGTAGTACCCGAAGTATAGTTATTTTTGATGTTTGAATAGGCAGAAGGTAATTTTCTCGAGCCATCGTCATAGCCCAGGAAATCGTATTTGCCGTTTGGCCTCGCATCAATAAAATTGTTTTTGAAGGTTGTTTTTGAATTGTAACCTACGCTTAACGAAACTTCTAAAAACTGCTTATCGGCAATATCTTTGGTAATGGTATTAATGGTACCGCCCGAAAAATCGCCCGGAAGATCGGGAGTGGCGGTTTTATAAATCACAATGTTATCAACCATGCTCGATGGGATAATATCAAAAGCGAAGGCTTTTTTATCCGGCTCCGAACTTGGCAGCAAGGTGTTGTTAAGCATATTGTTGTTATAGCGCTCGGCCAAACCGCGCACTACCACAAACTTGCCATCCTGTACCGAGGTACCGCTCACACGCTTTAAAACATCACCGGTATTCCTGTCGGGCGATTTACGGATCACGTCCGCCGAGATCCCATCGGTAACCTGCACGCTCGATTTTTGCCTTGCATACAATGCGTTAACCGATTCCTGGCGATAGGTGGCTTTAATAACCACTTCTTTAAGGGCTTGTGTATTGGCCTCATCAAGCACAGCATCTAATTGCACAACGGCGCCACCTTTTACCTCAACATCTGATACCGATTTGGTTTGATAGCCAATATAGCTGATAGTGATGGTATACCTGCCGGGTGCGATGCCGCTAAGTATAAAACGGCCATCAACGTTGGTTGATACGCCTTTGCCCGTACCTGTTATACCAACGCTTGCACCAATAAGGGCTTCGCCTGTTTTTTTATCGGTGATTTTACCGGCTACCTTTCCTGTAGATTGTGAAAACACCTTGGATGCCGACAGGATTAGCAGTATGGAAATTATTGAAAAATAGCTTTTTAACAGACGCATAACACTTTAATGATGCGGCAAAACTACCCCAATCGCGTTAAATCTATATTAAGATAGTATTATCATATCGAATATCTTAGATATTAGATTTAACAAAAATCAATCACTCATCTTTTCTTCATAAAGCATTTATTTATTTGCTGCCGGATTGGCAAACGCAAAATGATAACATCAATTTGTTGGTGAATAAGCACCGGGCGTAGTATCTTTAGGGGATTTTATCACATGGCTATTCATAAAAAGGAAGAGTTTACTTCAACAGATCAAATGATATCGATGGTTGCCAAGGCCATGTCGCATCCGGCACGCATCGCCATTTTGCGTATCGTATCCGAAAACCCAAACTGCACTACCGGCGATATTGTTGAACTGTTGCCACTGGCGCAGGCCACGGTTTCGCATCATTTAAAAGAAATGGCCGCCGCGGGCCTTATCATAGCTTCCAACGAGGGAAAGAAATCCATCTACCAGGTAAATTGGCCAAGTTGGAAATTGTACACCTCGCTTTTTGGAGGGCTGGCCGATAATATCCGTGAGAAATAGAAACCTTATTGATTTTACTGCAAAAAAATGGTATAATTTTAACATCGGCATCAACAATCAAAAAAAGAGCGTCAAAATTTTCGCCGGCTTTTCGTTCTATTGTTATTTAAAAGCAATTTGCTGATTGCAAAAACCAAAGTTTTACTATTTTTGAGCACAAAAAACATAACGACATGAATTTTCCGGCTGAATTAAAATACACCAAAGACCACGAGTGGATAAAGGTTGAAGGCAATGTTGCTACCGTAGGCATCACCGAATTTGCGCAGAGCGAGCTGGGTGACATTGTTTATGTTGATATTACCTCATTAGGTAAAGAGGTGGGTAAAGACGACGTGTTTGGCACCGTTGAGGCGGTAAAAACAGTATCAGACCTGTTTATGCCTGTTGCCGGTACAGTAACCGAAGTTAACCCGGCCCTGAACAACCAACCCGACCTGGTAAACACCGACCCTTACGGCGAAGGCTGGATGGTAAAAATTACCGTTGCCGATGCTGCCGATGTTGATGCCCTTTTATCTGCCGACGATTATAAAACCGTTATCGGCGTATAAATGAAGCTGTTTTTAAAATATCATGGGCCCGCTTTTTTGTGGGCCTTATTTGTTTTATATATCTGCGGTATCCATATCGATAAAATAGATAAGGATCCGGTGTTTTTTGCCGGTTTTGATAAGCTTACCCACTGCGGTTTGTTTTTTACCATGACTGTGCTTTTATGCTTTGGCATCATAAGGCAACAAAAACCGGCCCCTTTTACGTATAAAAAGGCAATTATAGTACTGGCAGTCTCCATTTTTTATGGTGCCTTGATAGAAGTACTGCAATCACTGTTTTTTACCTGGCGCACAGCCGACTGGAACGACCTGTTTTGCGATGTGCTGGGTTCATGTATGGCTATTTTTGGTGTGATGTTAACCGTTTGGGCAATTGAAAATGAAAAAAAATAAACTGATCATATTATTGGGCGTACTTACCTTGATGACGGCCTCATCATGCGGCATTTTCCACAAAGGCTGCGGATGCCCGCATTTTGGTAAAGTTAAAGCTGTTGCCGGGCATCAATATACTATTGCCTAAGTATTAAGCCGGGCAGTTTTTTTATACCCAACATTGGGAAACGCTTATTGCCCGAAGCTTAATTTTGGCTTGTAGTCTCAAACCCGTATCGTATAGCGGCTTCAAGTACATCGGTGTTTATATCTTTTAAATGATTAAACCTGATGCAATAACCCGTAACCTTGGCTTTGCCAATTTCCTTTCCAAACGTTTGGCTTAAGTAGGTTTTATCTTCAATACCCATAATATAAACAGAAATACCTGTTGCGTTTGCACTCAGGCCAACCTGGTAAAACTCCTTCGTTGTTCCATCGGCGTACCTTATGGTATAAGCACCATAGCCTATATTGGGGTTGCTTAAAATTTTACCCTCACTGTCTTTACCATCCAGAAACCATAATTTACCTTCGGGCAATACTTTAAGTATGAGTGCATGCAGGGTTTGCATATCACTACGCTTTTTTTCGGCCTGGCTGTTAATATACTCCTTGATTGCGTCCTGTACGTTCATATCAAATATTGAAATATGGGTTTACTTAATTTGTTGCTTAAATTTCGGTTTATTTTTAATGATTAAGACTTTTTCCTTACAAGCTGTTTAAAAAAGCCGTCATTGCGAGGAGATATAGCAGTTCTTTTGAATCGTTTTTAAACAGCTTCTTAACAGGCGTTCAATTTTAATTGAAAGAGATTGCCGGATAGCAATATTTGGTGACAGGATTTTGTCAGCGTTCCACTTTCAAAAAACGGGTGTTCCAGTTTTTATTTTCGGAAACCGTAATACATTGATTATCAGATGCAAGTTGTTCCAGTTTAACTTTTAGCGATTATCAACAAAACACAACATACTGATTATCAGGTGTTCCATTTTTCAAAAATACCCGAAGTGTTCCACCTTTAAAACTGGAACAGTGGTTTTAGCTGCGCATAAATAGGCCGGTTACTGTCATTTGTAATTCAAAGTATCGTGATTAACGTAAAAACCGCACATTCCGCTCATCAATAAACGCACATCTTATTTGGATTTATTATAAATAAGATTACATTTGCCTTGTTTTAAATTTATAGGATGAAGCTGTCACAGTTAGCAATAGGCGAAGTTGGTATTGTAAAGGAGTTTACTGATCTCGAGATGTCGGTAAAACTGATGGAGATGGGCTGTTTACCGGGCGAGGAAGTCCGTGTTTCGCGCATTGCCCCCCTTGGCGATCCTATTGCCATCAGCGTATCGGGCTACCAGCTTAGCCTGCGTAAATTTGAAGCCTCAACCATCATTTTGCAATAACTTGTAAGCATTGAACGCCGATATAAGAGTTGCACTTGTAGGAAACCCCAACACCGGTAAATCAACTCTGTTTAATATACTCACCGGGCTAAATCAAAAAATAGGAAACTTTCCGGGGGTAACGGTTGATAAAAAAACCGGCACCTGCCAGTTACCGGATGGCCGCACGGCCGAAATTGTTGATCTGCCCGGGACCTACAGCATCTACCCAAAAAGTAAAGACGAATCTATCGTATTTTCGGTACTCGCCGATAAATCAAAGGGCCTGATGCCCGATCTAATCGTTATCATCCTTGATGCTTCCAACCTTAAACGCAACCTGCTGCTCTATACCCAGATTGCCGATCTTAAAATACCGGTAATTGTAGCCCTTAACATGATGGATGTGGCCGCAAAGGCCGGCATTAAAATCAATGTTGATCTGTTTGCCAAAAAATTAGGGGTGCCTGTAGTGCCTATTTCGGCACGCAAAGCCGAGGGTATTGATAAACTTAAAGGCGCTATTGCCCATGCCAATAAAATAGCGTTACAGCAGGATACTATCGACGTGGAGGCCATAGCCCCCCACATCATCGCGCAGATAAAAACCGAAATGGAGGTTGAAAACTCCTACTTCGCCCTGCAACTGGCCCACCAGCACGAAACCCTCAGCTATCTTTCAGCTACCGAGAGCGACCGGATTGAGCTATTGGAGCATGAGCACGGGTTCCACTCGCAAAAAGCCCAGGCCACCGAAACCGTGGCCCGCTACAATTTTATTAATGATTTACTTTACGACACTGTTACCCGGCCCGAAACTGCCCACGACGAAACGGTGAGTAATAAAATAGATAAGATCCTTACTCACAAAGTGTTTGGCTTTGTAATTTTCTTTGCCATACTGCTGTTTATATTCCAGGCTATTTTTTCATGGTCGGCCTACCCCATGTCGCTCATCGAAGATCTGTTTGTATGGCTTCAGGGCGCTACTACCAAAGCATTGCCTCCGGGCCCGGCTTCCAGCATTTTGGTAGATGGTATTTTGGCCGGTTTAAGCGGCGTGCTGGTATTTGTGCCGCAAATAGCCATCCTGTTTGCCCTCATATCAATTTTAGAAGATACCGGCTACATGTCGCGCGTTACCTTTATGATGGATAAGGTGATGCGTAAGGTGGGTCTTAACGGCAAATCGGTAGTGCCGCTTATTGGTGGCTTTGCCTGTGCAGTGCCCTCTATCATGAGTACCCGCAACATCGAAAACTGGAAAGACAGGATGATTACCATTATGGTAACCCCACTGGTAGCCTGCTCGGCCCGCCTGCCGGTTTATACCCTGTTAATTGCCCTGGTTGTACCCAACCGCAACGTATGGTGGATTTTTAACCTGCAGGGCCTGGCGCTTACAGCAATGTATGTGCTCAGCATCTTCTCGGCCATTATTGTTGCCTTTGTAATGAAGTTTGTGCTTAAAGCCCGCGAACGGGGTTACTTTATTATGGAACTCCCGGTATACCGCATGCCAAGGTGGAAAAACGTGATTTTTACCATGTACGATCGTTCAAAAACTTTTGTGCTGCAAGCCGGCAAGGTGATTATTGCCGTATCCATTATACTATGGGTGCTGAAATCATATGGCCCCGGCGATAAGTTTGCACAGATAGATAAACAGTACGCCCAACCTCAATACACCAAAACCATGACACCCGATAGCCTTACCAAGGTTATCGCCTCCGAAAAACTGGAAAACTCGTATGCCGGCGTATTCGGTCATGTTATTGAGCCGGTTATCAAACCACTCGGCTTCGACTGGAAGATAGGCATAGCCCTCATCAGCTCGTTTGCTGCCCGCGAGGTATTTGTAGGCACCATGGCCGCTATTTACAGCGTGGGGGGCGATGCAGATGAACTGCAGCCGGTACAGGAAAAAATGCACGAGGCTAAAAATCCCGATACAGGGCAACCGGTGTTTACGCTGGCTGTAGCCTTCTCGCTCATGATGTTTTATGCCTTTGCTATGCAATGCGCCAGTACGGTGGCCGTGGTTTACCGCGAAACCAAGGATTGGCGCTGGCCCGCCGCGCAGTTTGCTTATATGACTGTGCTGGCTTATACGGCTTCGTTTATTGTATATCACTGGTTGAAGTAGGGTTTGTAGTTCATGGATCATCGTTAATGGTTCATGGCAGGAAGAATGATTTCTTACTTCTGCCGGAACTATGAATGATGATCTATCAATATGAACTCTCCAAAAACTATGATCTATGAACTATCTACCATGAACCACAAAAAGCTTATATTTGCATTGAGGTAAACATTGGATAAAGTAAAAATTTTAGAGAAATATTTACCGGCACAAGCAGCCCCGCTTATTGCCCGGTGGATTGACTACTTTAAATGCGAGTTTAAAATTTCGCGCAACCGCAACAGTAAATTTGGCGATTACCGGTCGCCTTATGGCGGTAAAGGGCACCGCATCTCGGTTAATTACGATCTTAACCCTTACGCCTTCCTGGTAACAACAGTACACGAATTTGCACACCTGCACACCTGGAACGAGCACAAGCAAAAAGCCAAACCGCACGGTACCGAGTGGAAAAACAACTTCAAAAAAATGATGCAGCCCTTTTTTGAAAAGGACATTTTCCCTGTGGATATTAAAAAAGCAATAGTAAGCTATTTGGATAACCCGGCAGCATCAAGCTGCTCAGATTTAAACCTGTACCGGGCACTGCGTAAATACGATCCACCCAAAGCTTCCGAAGCTATTTTGACGGTTGAAAAAATTCCGCTTAAGGCCTTGTTTAAGTTGAAGGATGGCCGCGTATTCAGAAAAGATGAGAAATTGCGCAAGCGGTTTAAATGTACCGAGATAGCGACAAGGCGCATTTATTTGTTTAGCCCGGTTGCAGAGGTAGAGCTGATTGAAGGGGCTACGGCGGCGTAGTAATAGTTTTTTATTTAAGCCGTTTTTAACTAAATTAGCATAAAAGCATTTACAACATGAGCGCTACCATCCCTGCAACTGCTGTCGATATTTACCGGATGCTGCCGGAGGGGACAAGGTGCGAAGTGTTGTATAACCAATTGATCATGACCCCGGCACCTAATACCGATCACCAATTTATTTCTGTAAAGCTTTCGGCTCTGCTATATAATTATCTCGAAGAAACAGGCAAAGGCGTTATTTTGCACGCCCCGGCAGATGTTTATTTTGAACCGGAACAATCTGTTTTGCAGCCAGACGTATTGGTAATTCTAAATGAAAACAAATCCATCATCCGCAAGGACGGCATTTATGGCGCACCGGATGTTGTTTTCGAAATTCTTTCAGGCAACCGCATCCACGATACGTTAAAAAAGAAAAACCTTTACGAAAAAGCAGGTGTGAAAGAATATTTCATTATTGATCCTGCAGATAAAAAAGTGGTGATGTTTGCCCTGAATGAAGCCCGTCAATATGAGCTTGTTTATGAGTTGGCAGGGAAAATCACCTCGGACGTTTTGGGGTGCAGCTTTAATTTGTGATCTAAGCCCGGGTTGTAAAGCTAGTATTCACTCCCTAACCAATTTATTCCGTACTTTTACCGCATGGCAAAAGTTATATCGTTTGTAAATAACCCTTACCAGGAAAATACATATCTCCTATACGATGAAACCGGCGAATGCGTAATCATCGATCCGGGCATGTACACCGGGCCCGAGCAAAATACGGTTACCGCTTTCATCAAAAATAATAACCTTAGGCCGGTACACCTGCTCAACACCCATTGCCATATCGATCACGTATTGGGTAATAAATTTATTTTCGATCAATACGGATTAAAGCCTAAGTTTCACCAGGGCGAATCGGAAGTATTGGCCTCGGTTGTGGCCTACGCGCCTTCCATGGGTTTCAGGTACGAGGTTTCGCCCATGCCTGATGAGTTTTTACCCGAAACCGGCAGTATTCAATTTGGCAATACAACTTTACATTTAATATTTGCCCCGGGCCACTCGCCTGCGCATTTGTGTTTTTATAACCAGGAAGATAAGGTTTTGATAGGGGGCGACGTGTTGTTCAGGCAAAGCATCGGTCGCACCGATTTACCGGGCGGCAACTTTGCACAACTGATAGATAATATCGAGACCAAACTTTTTACCCTCCCCGATGATGTTACGGTTTATCCCGGTCACGGCCCCTCAACAACTATCGGTTACGAAAAACAAAACAATCCGTTTTTAACTTAGTTTAAAGCTTAGCAACGTTTTATTAAAGCAATACAACCTGAACGCATAACCCCGCCACAATTTGAACACCTCTATTTACATAGCAAAGCGTTACCTGTTTTCGGGCAAAAAAATGCATGCTATCAATATCATTTCGGGTATCTCCATGCTGGGGGTATTGATAGGTAGTGCGGCGCTGTTAATTATCCTGTCGGTGTTTAACGGTTTCGAGAAGGTGATCCTGTCGTTATACAGCAATTTTACGCCCGAAATTAAGATTGAGGCCAAGCTTGGCAAAACCTTTAACCCCAATACACCCTACTTCAAGGCGCTGCACCAGGATGCTCACCTGTTTTCGTTTACCGAGGTTTTGCAGGAAAAAGTACTGATCAAATACGGCGACAGGCCCTTTTTAGGAACAGTTATGGGTGTAAGCGACGATTTTTTAAAAAACAAACAACTGGATAGCACCATAGCCAGCGGCTCGTTCACCCTGAAAAGCGGGGGGCAATTTATGGCCGTAATAGGCGCTACCATACAGGGCAGCCTGGGCATTAACGTACATGACCAGCTTTCGCCCATAATTATTTACTCGCCCCGGCGCGATGCCGAAAACTCGGCCAATCCGCTAAACGAGTTCGTGCTGCGTTCTATCAATCCCTCGGGTGTATTTGCCATTCAGCAGGAATTTGATGATATCGCGGTAACCCCCATCGAGTTTGCCCGCGATCTGCTCGATCAGCCGGTAAATGTTTCATCCATCCAGCTCAATTATAAAAAAGGCACTGATCTTAATGCGGTTCAAAAAAGTATCACCGAAAAAATAGGAAAGGATTTTACCGTAAAAAACCGCAGGGAACAAAACGGCGAACTGTACAAAACCCTCAATTACGAAAGCTGGGCCGTTTACATGATCCTTACCTTTGTGCTTATTATCGCAATATTTAACATCATAGGCTCGTTAACCATGCTGGTTATTGATAAGCGCAAGGATATTGCCATTTTAAGCGGGCTCGGCGCAAATAAAAGCCTCATACAAGGCATCTTCTTTTTTGAAGGGATGATGATTACGGCGATAGGCTGCGTAGCAGGTATTGTGCTGGGTACTATATTTTGCGTGGTGCAACAGCGTTACGGACTGATAAAAATGGGTTCCCGGATGTCGGTACTGGATGCTTACCCGGTTGATCTGCGGCTTAAGGATTTTGGCCTGGTGCTGCTAACCGTTGGAGGAATTTCGGTGATTGCAGCAGGTATCAGTGCCCGTTTAAGTATTAAAGGATTGGACGAAATAAAACAGGATTTGTAAATTTGCCATTATGGGTACAAGGTATATCAAAGTTTTAGTGTTGCTGCTTGTGGTTATTGCCGTTTATGCCTGTAATAATAACAACGATAAAAACAACCAGTTAGTTGTTTACAAAGGCTTGTACAGTGCCGGTCCCGAAATAAAATCATTTAAAGATTGCGATAGCGGGCAGGAGTTTTGGGCTGTTGACAGTTCGGCAAAACTCGAGCTGCAATATTCTCAGCTCAATTTTGAAAAACCTTACGAACCTGTTTATGTTGAGGTAGAGGGCATCAAATCAAAATCGGGCAAAATAGGGATGGGCTCTGAGTTTGACAGCACCATTGTAGTAAAAAAAGTAATAAAAATAACCAAAGAAATTCCGCAGGATGTGTGTAACTAACACTCCCTGCCGCATTGTTAATAAAAGCCTGAAACAATAGTCCAGGCCCGGGCATTAAGCATTAAATACACATCTGCCTTATCGGCGTTAACTTACAACCAATGGAATCAAAACGTCAGCAAAAATTTGCCGGAGTAATACAGGAAGACCTTGCCGCAATATTTCAGCGCGAAGGCATGAACTATTTGCCCAACACCCTGGTAACCATAACCAAAGTACGTGTAACGCCCGATTTGGCCATAGCCCGTATATTTTTAAGCTTTTTGGGTAACCCCAATGTGCAAACAGCCTTGCATACCATCAAATCGCACGCTTCCGAAATCAGGTACAAACTGGGTGCCCGCATTAAAGACCAGGTAAGGATTATCCCTCAGCTTGAATTTTTTATAGACGATACCAGTGAGTACGTAGAACGCATGGACAAAATTTTTGACAAGATAAGCAAGGAAGAACGCCAGCCTGATACCGAATAACAGCATTTATGAACAGGCATACGCTGTTGGCTGATTATATCAGGAATAATCCAGGTGCCATTGGCAAGGTGGTTGATTTTGATGCAACTCACGATCATCTTTTTCAACCTGACCTTACCGCTGCCAATAATGAGTTAACCGCGGAGCTCATCAATAACACAGGCCTGTTTAGCCAATGGGTTAATCATAAGCTTCGCGATAACAATTGCCGGTATGGCGTTGGCGGCTATATGGAGCATCGCACCATTTACGCCTTCAGCAGCCATTTTGATACCGGGGATGAACCGCGGCGTTTGCATCTGGGGGTAGATATCTGGGGCGATGCCGGGACTCCTGTTTATGCCCCGTTAGATGGTATTGTTCACAGCTACCAGGATAATAACCACGTTGGCGATTATGGCCCCACTATTATTTTACAGCATAATTTAAACGGACTTACACTGTACAGTTTATACGGCCATTTAACCCGCGAAAGCCTGCATAATCTATCGGTGGGCATGCCCATATCCCGAAACCGGCAAATAGCGGCATTAGGCAATATTGACGAAAATGGCCAATGGCCGCCGCATCTCCATTTTCAATTGATGTTTGATTTGGAAGGCAGGAGGGGCGATTATCCAGGTGTTTGCAAGTTTTCTGAAAAAGAAATGTGGCAGCAAAACATTCCTGATCCGGGCTTGATCCTCGGGTTTCCCGATGCCGTTAATGCTATATAGAACAATAGTTTAAATCCAAACATATTCATCAATTTATTGTCGATATTTATACTATGCTTAAAGCAGGTTGTATTTATATCGCATTGTTTCTCACTGCCGGCCTGGCTGCGGCCCAGCAACCTGCATTTAAAGGCGGGCAGCAGGCGCTTAACGATTTTTTGAAAGCCGGGATAGTATACCCCGAATATTCGCGGCAAAACTGCATTGCAGGTACCGTTAACGTATCTTTTAAACTAACAAAAGAAGGCGTTGTACATGATGCAACGGTGCAACAAGGCCCGGGTATCGATCTGGACGACGAAGCTTTACGGGTGATTAACCTTACCTCCGGGCAGTGGACCATCCCGGCGGGGTATAATTTTAACACCGTCCTTATTCAGCCCATCCGTTTTGACCCCGATCCGGCCCGCTGCGGCCCTGCAAACATCCGCGATATGGAGAGTGCCATAGCCGGTTATAAGGCCCAACAAGCGCTTGAAAACGCGGTTACCAATTATTACATCAACAAATACAAGGGAACAGCCGATACCACCAAAGAAGCGATCATCATCGGCTTAAAAAAACAGCTTGGTTATGATGATGATTTTGTGAGCGATTTGCTAAGCCAGGCCAACGAAAAATTTAAACAAGGTGATAAACCCGGTGCCTGCCGCGACTGGAATTTTATCCGGAATATAGGCAGTAACAAGGCCGATAATTTTATCAATAAATATTGCGCTCACTAATACAAAAACAGCACCGTCAAACACAAGTTCATTTACGCTCCTACATTCCCTTTGCAGACGCAACTTTCTAAACTTTCGATAAATACTGAAAACATATTTTAACCGGAGTCTTATCCAACTAAAATTTCAGTAATTTGCCGGCATTATGAAAACCGAACCTATCCTTCGCAAACGGGTGAAAACCTGGGTAATTGTATTTATTACTGGGCTTGTACTAAGCGGCATTACTGCTTTCCCTATCCAAACCGAGCTGGCTGGCTACCCACTCATCCGTATTTCCCAATTTTATGCAAGCCTGGATAACCCAGGTCTATCTTGCCGTAAAAACCACCAACCAGGCTTATCCATATCTTGCTTATGGCACCGACTGGCTGGCCTTTGCTCACCTGGTTATTGCCCTGGTGTTTGTGGGACCATTGAAAGATCCGGTTAAAAACATCTGGGTTATTCAGTTTGGCATGATAGCCTGTGTAATGGTGTTCCCGCTGGCTTTTATTGCCGGGCCGGTTAGGGGCATCCCCGTTTATTGGCGGCTGATAGATTGCTGCTTCGGAATTTTTGGGATTATGCCTCTTTATATTGTTTACAGGAATATTAAAAAGCTGGAAAGCATGGCCGCATAAAACTTATCAGGCCCTTTTGTTTTTCTTTAACTGTGCGGCTTCAACAATATTGCTGTCGGAAGATTGCTTTTGGCCGGCCTTTTCTTTTTCTAAAATATATTCAACTATCAGCCTGCCCATTTTTTGCTTGCCAACGGTTGAAAGGTGACCGGTATTGCGGTAAAGGATCTTATGTTTTTCGTAATCATCGCATACCAGGTTAAAGGGCACCACTATGCTCGAATCTTTCAGGTGTGTATCCTTCAACATTTCGCCGGCCTGTTTACGGTATTCATCAAGGCTGCGGGTACTGCCATTATCTATCAATAGGGATGAAACCTCGTTGCGAACTTTTTTAAGCAGGTCAAGGCTGTCTGTCTCCTCCTTAAAGCCGAATGCGGGCATGGTTACAAAAACAGGTTCGATACTGTTTCGGGCCAGGTCACTGATGATGAGCGAACAATAATAGGCATAAAACTTTGCACCCATTTCGCCCTCGGCATCACTGGTGCCGGCCAAAATAATGCAGTAATCAAGGTTATGATGTAATATCTCGTAGCTTGAATAAGGCTGATCGGGGTTTGCGTATAAATTATCGTAAATCTGTTTGGTTTTGGCTTCGGGCTGGCCAAACGAAATAACTTCAGTTTTAATACCGCGCCTTAAAAACTCATCCCTGATAATGGTATCAATGGTGATGCCCGTAGCCCAGCTATCGCCAATTATACCAACTCTCAGCACGTTATTTTTGTGCTTTTTTTCGGGGGTAAAGGAGTAGCGTTTCTCCAGCGAATAACGCTGGTACAAGTAAAAACCAAAACCGGTTATCGCTATCAAAACCAATAGCAGTACAAGTTTTAATCTCAATTTCATCCGGGTATTAGTGGGGGTTTGTTTACTATGCCTTTGTAACAAAAGCATAGCATAAAACTACAATGTTTATCTCCGTTTTACGAAAAAAATTTATTTAAGGTTAACTCAATATTTTTTATGAACCGGACTTCGTGTGATAGCAGGATTTATTTGTCTGAACCGGAATTTTAAGGAATTATTAGAATTTATCGAATTTGCTTTGCCTTCTGTTAATTTCTTAATTCTAAAAATTCGGGTTCAGACCAATCAATCAGCGAAATCAACGTCATCAAAAAAATCAACGGTCAAAATCGGTATAATCAAAAATCAATCGTGTAATCCCCAAAAGAAAAAATCAGCAAATCAACGTAATCACCTAAATCAACGGTTCAAAATCAGCAAAATAAAAGATATTACCATTGTTATCCACCGCAGCAAACTGCCGCAAACCAAAAGGCATCATCTTTAGCGGGCCGTTGGGATGGACAATGCCTGCCTGCTGATACTCGGCATAAAGGGTTTCAATATCGGTTACGTAAATATAACAGCCCATATTGCGGCACTCATCGGGGTTGGAACAGTGAAAAAGATGTACATGGATCCCATCGCGCTCAAATATCAGGTAGCCATTGTGATTCACTACAAAATTGAAACCTAATTTTTGTGTGTAAAAGTTTATTGTTTTGGCCTCATCAATTGAAGCCAGTACCGGGGTTGATCGTTTAAACATTGTTGCAGATTATTATAAGGTGTAAAGCAATTTATTCGGCTTTATGATGAAATGCAAGGTTGATATTGGGCGTAACTTCTTTTTTACAAAATGTTTTTAGTTAGGTTTTTATTATTTCCATATTAAATTTGATACAGCGACGATTTTTTTGTAACTTGTTAAAGTTTTTTAAAAAGTGTTCGGATTAATTAAAGGCAATATTAATGGTTCCCGAAAACAAGCTACCTATAACCACATTTACACGGGGTGATGCCAGAGCATTCGAAACCCTGTTTAAACTGTATTATACCCGGCTAACCTTGTTTGCCAACCGTTTTGTAAACGATTTAACTATTGCCGAAGAAATAACCGCCGATGTATTCACTCAGCTTTGGGAACGCGGGCACGAAGTGAATTTTGCCACTTCGGTAAGTTCCTACCTTTTTAAAATGGTGCAAAATCGCAGCCTTAATTACCTCAAGCGCCAAAAAATAGAAAACCTTTACGTTAACTATCTCGAAAAAAACAACCTGTTTGATGAGTTGCGTAACACCCTCGAAAACGGCCTTGAAGAAAAGGAACTGGCCTTACAAATAGAAGCGGCCATAGCTACCCTGCCCGAAAAATGCCGCGAAATATTTGTATTGAGCCGCTTTAGCGATATGAAATACCGCGAAATTGCTGTACAGCTTAACCTATCGCCCAAAACTGTAGAGCGCCAGATGAGCATCGCCCTCGAAAAATTACGACAGGTGCTGAAGCACGTGAGCTATATGCTTTTTTAGTGCAATAGCTGCAGCAATGAACGCTAATTAAAAAACTCATTTTCCTCGGGTATTTTCTCCACGCCCTGTTCAATCGGAAAGGTTAGCATCAGCGTAACGCCGTATGCGTTTTCTATACTAAATTTCCCCTTTAACTGTTTACCAAGTGCTTTCATCATTTCCATACCCAGTGAGTTAGCTTCGCCAAAGTCAAAATCGGGCGGGAGGCCCCGGCCTGTATCCGCTACTTTTAATGCCGCAGTTCCGTCGCCGCCCGCCATAAGGGTCACTGTAATTTCGCCTCCTTTGTTATCAAAAGCGTATTTTATGGCATTGGTGATAGCCTCGTTTAAAATTAAACCTATGGGTACAGCCAGGGCAGGATCAAGGTTCAGGGGATCTAATACCTGCTTAATTTTAATTTTCCGGTAACTTGTATCAAACGAATCGCTCAGGTAATCAATCAACTCGGTAATATATGACGGCATGGATACCGATGCCACTGTAGCGCTGTTATACAATTTTTGGTGCAGCAGTGCGATAGCGTTTACACGATGCTGGCTGCCGCGGATGGCTTCGAGCGCCACATCGTTTTGCAAATAGGCCGATTGGGTATTGAGGATACTCATCACAATTTGCAGGTTGTTTTTCACCCGGTGATGCACTTCTTTCAACAACCACTCCTTTTGCTGCAGCAAATCTTCGAGCAAGGTGTTTTTGGAGGTAATAACCTCGTTACTTTTTTGCTTATGCATAATTTGCCGGTACAACAGGCCCGCTATCACCAGCAATAAAAATATGGCGCCTATAGTAAGGTTTTTAACCAGGATGGCCTGCTTTAAGTTAGCTTGCTCGAGCTTGCTTTTCTGACTTAGCAGATTAATTTTTGCTTCCTTTTGCCGGGTTTCATATTCTATTTGCAAAGCCTCTATCTGCCTGCTTTTAGCCATGCTGAAAATAGAATCTTTGATGGTATTGGCCGATATTAAATGATGTATGGCCGATTGATATTGCTGCCGCGTGGTATCCAAACCAAACCAAAGTACCTCGTTTGTGCCAAGGTCATTGTCATTACCTATTTTATGCAACAACTCTTTATTAAGATTCAGGTATTTTAAGGCCTCGGGGAAACGGCCGGTTGCTGTGTAAAACTTAATAATCAGCTCGTAATAGCTGCTGCGGGCATACATATTAAGATTAGGATTATTGGTTTGTGCTACAAGGTTATCGCAATAGGGTTTGGCGGTGGTATATTGTTTTAGGGCGAGGTAAATTTTTAAATAGGTTTGGCTCACCTCGTCGCCGCCTTCATACAATTTGCTTTTAGGATAAACAGTTTTTTGGGCTACCTGCGTTAAAAAAGCTTTTGCCTTAAGCGGCTGCTTCATGTGCAGGTAAACATCAACAATGTTGCCGGCAAGCAGGTATATGGTAGCATTATCCTTTTCCTGACGGGCAATTTCCAAAGCGCGCGAAAAGTAACTGATGGCTTTGGGGTTATCGCCAAGCTTTATGAAATCATAGCCAAGGTTATTATTGATCTGGCATATCAGCCTTACGTTATCAGCGCTGCTTGCTGTGGCTATTTTCAGGGCCGATAGTTGATAATCGATAGCTTTCCTGTAATCTCCCTGGGTGTAATAAAGCCGGCCCAGCAAGGCGTAAAGACCCTGGGTTTCGGTATAGTGCGCCTGGCGGTAATAGGCTAAGGCTTTTCTTGCTTCAACAAAGGCAAGGGTGTAGTTATTCATCATATGATGCAGATCGGCCAATAGTCGGTAGCACCGGGCCAAATCAACCAAATGATTGGTATGTTCAAACGCGCCTGCGGCCAGGTTAAGAATCCTGATCCGCTCAAGCATGGTTTGCTGTAAAAAATCCTGGCTGTAGTATTCTGATAATTCAAAATAAGCGTTGCCAAGCAGCGGCAGGTTGCCGGCTTGTTTAATTTCGGCTATGGTTTGCTCAAGCAGGAAGCGCCCGTTTTTAAGATCGCCACGGGCTTTATAAAGCGCCGACCGGATCAGCGCAATACGAAAATGTGTTTCGGGCTGCGGCGAAAGCTGGTTAAGCCGCCCCGCCTGGTTAATAAAATAAGCTGCACTATCTAATTGCTTTGATTCAGGATGCCGCAGATGACTAAAAAACTCGGCCAGTTGTAATATCGATGCAAGGCTGTAAGCTCCCGAACCAGAAACATTGCCTTGTGAAAGCAAAGAATCAACATGGCGCCGGGTAATCTCCTGCGCGTTTGCCGTGTTGATAAAAAACAAACAGAGCATAATCAGTTTGTGTTTTAGTGCTCCACCTGCCCGTTTCCTTTTTGGTTTTGAGCCTTTATGCATGCTATCTTTTTATAAATTTAACATATTTAATCTGATGTGTTAATCTGAGTGAATAAACAAATGCAGGTAATTTATTAAAGTTCAATTGCTTGTGTATTATTATGATTCGGTTTCGGATTTTAGCCGCGCTTTGCGTGTGTATTTAACAATAATTAAACGGGCGGCCGAAAATGATTGTTTACACCGGTTTGCACAATGTACAAAACATGGCTGTTGATGTATCAACTATGGATAATCGGTCGCATTAAAACAGGTTAAACCGGCGCAAACCGGTTTAACGCCAAAATTATTTGGTTAATACCACAAGCGGTTTTCCTTTTTCAACAACATAAGTCGCAAGTTCTTTTGCTTCGGTATTGCCCACATTTTTTGCGGTGTGCACGGTTCCGGCGGGAATAAATAATACATCGCCGGCTTTAAGGGTTACGGGAGCTTTGCCCTCAACCTGGTATTGCAACAAGCCTTCAAGTACATAAATAATCTCCTCGCCGGGATGTTTGTGTTTACCAAATGCGGTCCCGGGCGCAAAGTCTATCCGGGCCTGTACTGTTTCATGGCCCGGGATGCTAAGATCATGGCGTTGAAGTTCGGTGCGTTTAATGCCTGGTTGCTGAGCTATGGCAGTATTGGCAAATACAATTGCTGCAACTATGCCGGTTAAAAATTTCTTTTTCATTTTATTGATGTTTTGTTGAGACAAAGATGGCAGAAGCGAAATTTGTTATCCATCAATAAATAGTTTAACCGAGCAGAAAGGGGAGTGAAGCGGACTTTTTGTGAATTAAAAGAAACCACCTTTTATAAAATAGCGTGCGCAAAACCAGAAGAAAGCGTATTTCTATCAATTAACTATCCAAACAAAAATTTTGCGGCCCGCCGCCTTTGCGCGGAATAATATTCAGATAAAGCTTAATTCAAAAACACTTCATCCATAAATACCCAACCAGGTTTGCCTTTGGCCGGATGCCAGGCAGGCACACTTTTAAGCGGTTTGGCTACCAGTTTGATGCAGGATACCTGCTGCGGAGATTTCAACTTGCATTCCAACGGAATCAACCCAAATTCGTCTGTTTTATTAGCGGGAGCAGTTTTGAGTAAGCTCAACAGTTTAAGGTGACTCTGATCTGTCCCTCCCCAAACCTCCACTTCGGCAGGTAAAAAAATCTGCGGACCGGTATTGCGCATCACATTCAAAGCAACCGAATGCAAATCGACAGGTTTGTTAAACCACATCATCACCGCCAGATCTTTTTGCGAAGCAATCCATTTGCCGTTACCAAAGTTGCCTCCGCCAAGTTCTTTATCAATAATGGTTTTAGCGCCATCGCCTTTGTACTTATCATCCGGATTTTGAACAAAGTTGATAATATCGGGCGTATACGCACATTTATAGATGTTAAACTGTACGGTATCGCTGCCACGCCATCCGGCTTTAAAAGCCCGTGCTTTTATTACCGCGCTTTGCGTAAATACAATGCCTGGTTTATAGGTTGCGGCGTGAATGCTATCGGGCACACTGCCGTCTGTTGTATAACGAATCTCTGCGCCTTTAATGGGATTAGTTAACTGCAAATTATACTGCTGTTTAAAAATAATCGCGGCATCTTTTAACTGCGGACTGGTAAGCTTCATCACCCGGCCATCATCTTTAAAACCTGTTAGCAACCTTAGTTTGGGGTTTTGTTTTTGGAGAGATTTGATATCCTGAGGATTTAACCCCGTATCCCATATGGCCAGCTCAGCTAAGTTTTTCAACGCAGCAATTTGTTTAATGTCATCACTACCCAATTTAACACCGGCGATTGACAGGCTTTTGAGATATTTCAATCCGGACAAGTCTTTTAAACCACCACCAGTTATATCACTAAAATTAAGAATCAACTTACGCAGGTTTTCAAATTTGGCGATGATTTTCAAATCAACATCTTTTACAGGCATTTTGTTCAGATCGAGCGATACCACCTGCTTTTTTATCGGGCTTAACTCGTCCAGAACTTTGCCGCTGTAAGTGGTTTTATTGTAGATATTTACCGCCAGCGCAGGCGAACCGCTGGCCAGGGGATAAACCGAACGGTAATTGTTATTAAGTTTTTGAATATCCTTTTCATTGGCCGCCGAAAAATCATAAACATCTTCGGTTGCTTCGGCATGCTTTAAAAAGGTAGCAGCTATTGTACGTAACGAATCGTTGCCGGGCAAATCAATCACTTTTTTACCAAACTTCGCTTTGCCTTTTATCCACAGGTAAAGCAGCAGTTTTTCATTGTCGCTCAACTGCATTTTGCCGGTGGGAGGCATATGTTTCTTTTCTGTTTCGGGGAGGTGAACGCGTTGCATCAGCAAACTCATGGCCGGATTGCCGGCTATAAATAGCTTACCGCTTTTGCCGCCTTTCATTACCGAGGCCGAATCGGTAAGCATTAAGCCACCCTTC
The DNA here is from genome assembly GCF_003576455.2 of Mucilaginibacter celer. Classification (NCBI taxonomy): domain Bacteria; kingdom Pseudomonadati; phylum Bacteroidota; class Sphingobacteriia; order Sphingobacteriales; family Sphingobacteriaceae; genus Mucilaginibacter; species Mucilaginibacter celer. The sequence continues at coordinate 5,940,021 of NZ_CP032869.1, read as the reverse complement.
ATTTTATCGGCACTATGGCAGCTTTGACATTTTACCTCAAATATGGGTTTAATCACATCGTTATAAACCAAAGCTTCATCTATCGGCACAGTATTAGCGCCTTTATCCATTACGGGGCCTAAAACAAAATCCTGCCCGTGGGTAAGGTTGCCGCCAAGGTGACCTGCTATCAATAAGCAAAGCACCGTTATAACCGCCCCGGCTTTGGCAAAAGTGATGGTATATTTTGATGTATTGCGGATAAGATAAACAGCGTAGCCCACAAAAGCCACGCTCACTCCAAACCATTTATGCCATTGCAGGGTATCGCCCTCGTAACCCGGCTCGCGCGAGAGGAATAGCCCCATGATCACCGTTATTGACGAGAGCAAGGCACCCAGAACCAATAAGTAATTGGTAAAAGTTTGATACAGCTTTTCGGCAGCAAATTCCGGCCTGAAACGGAAAAACTCCATCACCATGGCCAGCATCAGTATTACAATGGGGAAGTGCAAAATAAGCGGGTGCATACGGCCAACCGGTTGTAACCAACGGGGTACAACTAAGCTATCGCCTGCAATAAGCAGCACTACAATAAAAATATTAAGGGCAAACAATGCCCCTTCGGCAAAACCTTTATGGCTGCTTTTCATATTTACCCGCTACTCGTTTTAATTAAACCCTGGTAAATTTATAAGGATACACCTTGCCCGATGCCCATTGCGCCACGTACAGGTTCTCGTCATTATCCACACAAACATCATGCGGGTTCAGGAAGATCTTTTCGGCCTGGGCCATTGGCTGCAGTACGCCATCGGTATACACAGGCTCGGTGCCGCCAAGGTTGGATACCACTTTATTATTTTTATCAAGTATGGTGGTAAAGCCGGTATTTTCGCTGTTGAGGTTAGGCGAACGGAGTACGGCCGCATATAAATGATCGCCTTTTATTACCGGGCGGCAAACGCAGGCTCCGGGCAACCTAATCACCTCCTGTAATTTACCATCCATACTGAAGCGTTTAAAGCAGTTGCGGGTACGGTCGGTTACCAGCAGGGTGGGGGTGTCGTAACGCCTGTCTATCACAATGCCGTGGGCGTTATCCAAATGCTCGTCGCCTTCTCCTTTACCACCAAAAAAACCTTTCAGCTTACCATCTTTATCGTAGTGGGTAACGTATTGTGCACCGTAGCCATCGGCTATGAAAATATCGCCGTTGCTATCTATGGTAGTTTCGGTAGGTACAAACTCTTCGGCTTTTTTGTACACTCCTGTTTCTAAAGGCACATCAATGGTCATCAAAATACGGCCATCCAGCGTAGTTTTGTAAACCTGGTGTTTTACAGTATCGGTAATGAACAAAAACTCGATGCCGTTTTCATTAAACAGGGTTAAGCCATGTGCGCCCGGAAAATCATGCCCCCAGGTGCTTAACAGCCTGCCCGATTTATTGTAGATAAGCACGTTGTTCTTTGTCTCGTTGGTGAGCAGTAAAATTCGCCCTTTCTTGTCCTGCACCATCTCGTGGCAATCGTTCACGGGGTTTTTCTGCGAATCGGCCTTGCTCCAGTTTTTATCCATGCGGTAGCGCATATTGCCGTGGCCGTAAATTGGTCCGTTATCTTTTGCTAACATGTCCTTAGCTATAAAAAAGCCTGCTGATAAAACTGATGTGTGCCTGATAAATTCTCTTCTTTCCATACCGTTGATTTTTATGATTGCGTTGATTTCGCTGATTTTTTTTTTGATTACACCGATATTGGGTGATTTTAATGATTACACCTATTTTTTGATTGCTTATCCGGCCCGTCATTGCGAGGCACGAAGCAATCGCGAACTTTACAGGGCAGATTTGCATGGTCGCTTTGCCTCCGTGCGATTGCTTCGTACCTCGCAATGACGGGTTGGCTAAAGCGAGTGGGAGGTTTACGTTATTATTCCCTTCACCACATTCCCTGCCACATCCGTTAGCCTGTACCGCCTGCCCTGGCTTTTAAATGTTAATTTTTTATGGTCGATACCTAACTGGTTTAAAATGGTGGCGTGAAAATCATGCACATGTACCGGGTCTTTCACTATGTTGTAGCCAAACTCATCTGTTTCGCCGTATACGATGCCGGGTTTAATGCCGCCGCCAGCCATCCAGATGCTGAAACAGCGTGGGTGATGGTCGCGGCCGTAGTTGGCTTTTTCCAGTTTGCCCTGGCTGTAATTGGTCCGGCCAAATTCGCCGCCCCATATTACCAGTGTTTCATCCAGCAGGCCGCGTTGTTTAAGGTCGGTTACCAGGGCTGCCGATGCCTGGTCAACATCTTTAGCCTGGCCGGCCATTTCCTGTGGCAGGTTGCTGTGTTGGTCCCAACCCTGGTGATAGAGCTGCACAAAACGCACCCCATTTTCGGATAGCTTGCGTGCCAGCAGGCAGTTGGCTGCGTAAGTGCCCGGAATGAGGCATTCCGGACCATACATTTTCACAATATCATCCGGCTCCTTGCTTACATCCATAATCTCGGGTACGGCGGTTTGCATGCGGTAGGCCATTTCGTATTGCTGTACCTTGGTGTTTATTTCGGGGTCGCCAAACTCCTTGTAGTTCATATCATTCAGTTCGGCCAGCTTATCCAGCATTTTGCGGCGTTCGTGGCGGTTTAGGCCTTCGGGATCTTTCAGGTAAAGAATCGGATCTTCGCCGCTGCTGAATTGTACGCCCTGGTGAATGGAATCGAGGAAACCATTGCTCCATAGTTTGGAGTAAACGCCCTGCCCGTTCCCTTTTCCTTTTGACAGCAGAACGGTAAATGCAGGCAGGTTTTTATTTTCGCTGCCAAGGCCATAACTTACCCACGAACCCATGCTTGGCCGGTTACCTTGCTGCGCCCCGGTTTGAAAAAAGGTAAGCGCCGGATCGTGGTTAATGGCATCGGTATTGAGCGATTTGATAATGCAGATATCATCGGCAATTTTACCGATGTGCGGAAACATATCGCTGATCCAGGCCCGCGATTCGCCGTATTGCTTAAAATCATAAAACGAACCCACCAGCGGGAATGAAGCCTGTTTGGCCGTCATCCCTGTAAGGATCTGGTTACCACGTACAGATGGCGGCAATTCCTGCCCCATCATTTCGCGCAGTTTGGGTTTATAATCAAACGATTCGAGTTGCGATGGTGCCCCATCCTGAAAAAGGTAGATCACCCGTTTGGCCTTGGGCGCAAAGTTGGGTATGCCGGGAATAAAATCGGCTTCTGCTTCATCGCCCTTGCCGCTAAACAGATCGGGGATGAGCAATGATCCCAGCGCAACGCTGCCTATCCCAAGACTAAGCCTTGAAAGAAACCTGCGACGATTTATGTTGAGCCTGTTCTCTAAAAAATCTTTTTCCATGTTGCTCAGGTTTTGGTGATGGCTTCTTCCAGGTTATACATGGTATCCACGGTTTTCATCATCGCCGCCAGTGTTATTTTATCCAGGTTAACCGGTACCGGGTACTCGCCAACGGCAAGCAGCTTTTCGGCTTCGGAATTTTTCATACTTTTTAACTCATCGTTATAGTACGATGTTAAAATAGCCAGTTCTTTTTGCTGCGGGTGCCGGCTTAAAATCAACCGGAACGCTTTGGTTATTTTTTCTGTTGATGTGCTTTTATCCTGCAATAACTTCGCTGCCAAAACCCGTGCACCCTCCAATACTGTCGGATCGTTCAGCATAACCAAAGCCTGCAAAGGCGTATTGGTGCGCAGGCGTTTTACCTCGCACTGATCGCGGTTACTGGCATCAAAAATCCCTAATGATGCGGGTGGAACAGTACGTTTAATGAGTGTGTACATACCCCTTCGATACAGGTTTGGCCCATGCACCTGCTTGTAATTGGCCAAAAGCCCCCTGCCCGATGTTGCGTTTTCCCAAAGGCCGGGCGGTTGGTAGGGGTTTACGCTTGGCCCGCCGATGGTTGGGTTAAGCAGGCCGCTGCTGGCTAACACCAAATCCCGTACAAACTCGGCCGGAAGCCTGCCGCGCGGGCCGCGGGCCAGGAATGTATTGTCCGGATCATCCTTTAGCTTCTCAGGCGTTACCACTGCCGATTGCCGGTAAGTAGCCGACATCACAATTTGTTTCACCAGGCGTTTAATATTCCAGCCATGATCGCGAAAATCAACCGCCAGCCAGTCCAGCAGTTCGGGATGCGATGGCAAATCGCCCTGCATGCCAAAATCGCCCGAACTTTTTACTATGCCCTTGCCAAAAAACTCCTGCCATAGCTGGTTTACAAACACGCGGGCGGTAAGCGGATTGTTTTTATTGAAAAGCCATTCAGATAAACCCAAGCGGTTTTTGGGATAGTTACCGGTGAACGGCAGTATCGATTTTGGCGTACCGGCCTGCACCTCGTCGCCATGGGCATCGTAATTTCCCCGTTTAAGGATATAGGTTGGCCGCACCTTGTCGCTATCTGTCATGATGGATACGATAAGCTTGCCGGTGTCCTGCTTGTTTACAAACTTCAGTATCTTTTTAACATCCTCATTGCTGATCTGCATCATGGGGTTTTTGGCATAAGTTTCGGGGCCTCCCACGGTTGATTGCAGGCCAACCTCTTTCACATTATTAAAAAAAGCATAAACCTGGTAGTATTCTTTCTGCGAAAACGGATCGTATTTATGGTCGTGGCAATGGGCGCACTCCAGTGTAATGCCCAGCATGGCCTTGCCAAAGGTATTGGTGCGGTCGGTTACGTAGCTTACCCGGTATTCTTCATCAATAACGCCACCCTCTTCGGTTATTTTATGGTTGCGGTTAAAACCGGTTGCCAGCAATTGTTCTTTGGTGGCATTGGGCAACTGATCGCCGGCCAGCTGCCAGGTAATAAATTTATCGTAAGGCAGGTTTTCGTTATAGGCATGAATCACCCAATCGCGCCAGGGCCATTGCGTACGGTAGTTATCATCCTGGTACCCGTGCGAATCGGCGTAGCGGGCAACATCCAGCCAGTGCAGGGCCATTTTTTCGCCGTACTGGGGTTTGGCCATTAGCTTATCCACCATTTTTTCGTAGGCGTTGGGGCTTTTATCGGCCAAAAACTCGTCCATCAAAGCTATTGATGGCGGCAGCCCGGTTAAATCGAGCGAAATGCGTTTCAGCAGGCGTTCTTTATCCGCTTCCGGATTGGGCTCCAGGCCGGCCTGTTCCATTTTTTGCAATACAAAATTGTCGATAGGATTTTTAACCCATCCGGTATTCTTCACCTGCGGAACGGGGTAATTGCGCGGAGCCACAAAAGCCCAGTGTTTTTCATACCTGGCGCCTTGTTTTATCCATTTTTGGATAAGAGATACTTCATAAGGAGATAACCTTTTCAGGTTTGACGAGGCAGGCGGCATTTGCTCGGTGGTATCTTTGGTAGAAATGCGGCGGTAAACCTCAGAAGCTAAAGGATCGCCGGGTACCAAAGCATGAGATGATGGGTTATCCTTTAAAGCCCCGTAAGCACTTTCGGCAATATCCAGCCTTAAATCGGCCTCCCGATGACCTGCGTCCGGCCCATGGCATTTAAAGCATTTATCCGAAAGGATAGGACGGATATTAAAGTTATAGCTGATGGTATCCGGAAGCTGTTCGCTGCTTTCACCGCCACCCGAATGGCAGGAATAAAGCGTATACAGCATGCTTACGGCTATCAAAAGCCACACATAATACAATTGCCGGAACATGGTTTTATTATTGGTTTACTGTTTAAAGTTATACAATTTAAACTACAATTTGCAAATACATAGTTGTGTTTAAAATGGATTTACCGGCCCAATATACAATCAAAACGGCAATGTATATACATTTTGTATGAATGTTTTTACATTGATGTTTTTTTTTGTTGGGATTACACCGATTAAGGATTTGATTACACCGATTTTGATAGTTGTTGATTTTTGATTGGGTTGATTTTTTTGTTTTGTATCGGCCCGGGGGGATTGGCAGGATACTTTTACGCTTCTATCCGTAATACAAGCCATGCGCCCTGTTAAAGTTAAGCAAACATCATTATTGTATTAACTTATTTGTTTGGCTTGGCACATATATCCCTGCCCGATACTTTTAGTCCAAAACAAGCTTATGAAAATTCCTGCCCGTTATTTCACAGTCCTTATCTTTTTGCTCGCCGGTTTTATCACCCACGCCCAAAACTCTTCCAAACAATTTAACGGCGGCAAGCGGGTGGTGATCATTATGATGGATGGCTTTGGCATGAGTTATTTTAACAATGCGCCTATGCCCTGGTTAAAAGGAATGCTGGCTCAAAAAAACTTTGTTAAACCGGTAGATGCTTTGATGCCTACCGTTACCAATGCCAATAACACTTCCATTTGCACCGGTACTTTCCCCGAGGTTAATGGCATTAGCGGCAATTTCTTTTTGAACGATAAAGGGCAGGAAGAATATATGGAAGATAAAAGCCTGGTGCTTGCCCCAACTATTTTTGAAAAGCTGAAAGCTGACGGTATCAAATCGGCATTGATCTCAAGTAAAAAGAAAAGCACCACCCTGCTTTGCCGCGGAACCGATATTGTGGTATCGCCCGAAACTGCGGATAGTTCATGGATCAACAAAATAGGTACCCCGCCCACTATTTACAGCAGGGAGGTAAACTACTGGTCGATGAAAGCCGGGATTTACCTGCTTAAAAATCGCCCGGATATCAGGTGCCTGTATATCCATACCACTGATTACCCCATGCATACCTGGGCACCAACAGATAGCAACTCCGTCCAACACCTGCAAAATATTGACGCCCTGCTGAAACAGATTAATGAAGCGGCCCCCGATGCCACCATCCTCATCACGGCCGATCATGATGTAAACCATAAAAGCCGCTGCATCGATTTGCAAAAGATGTTATTGCAGCAACAGGTAAAAATTAAACTGGCCCTGAGCCCCGAAAAGGATAAGTACGTAAAACATCACCGCGGCTTTGGCGGTGCAGCTTATGTTTATTTAAATGATGCCTCCGATGAGCCCTCGGTAATCAAAGCTCTCAAAAAAATTAATGGTGTTGAAAACGTGCTTACCCGCGCGCAGGCTGCTGCCAAATATCACCTGCCGCCAAACCGCATTGGCGACCTGGTAGTACTCGGCGACCCGACCACCGTTTTTGGCGACCTGGAAAACCAGCCCGAAGAAGATTTGCCTGCAACCTACCGCAGCCACGGCTCGGCATACGAGTTAAAAGTGCCGGTTATTATTTTAAATGCCGGTAAAATGCCCACGCCGTCGTACTTCAAAAACAATAAGGATCTGGCCATTTGGCTGGCCGATAAAAAATACTGGTAGTTCAATTATTCAATAACGGGCAGGCATTTTAATAATAGCCATATATGATATACAACAAAGCCGGTTAAACAAATTGCTTAACCGGCTTTGCATCTATTTGCAGTATCCTTAAACTTTCTTAACTGTTTCCATCAGCACCGGAATTTTTGGCACTTTATCATAAGCCTGGAACAGCTTACCATACTTGTCATAAATAGCTATGTAAGGTGTGGTTTGCACATGATAAAATTTTTGAACCAGGTAAGTATAACCTTCAGTACCAATGGTAATATTATGATACTTAGCCAGGTCAAAATCGCGCTGAAAAGTTTGGATGCCTTTTAACATCGGCATAAACGTGATCATCACAATCTGCACATTCTTCAACTTAGGCAGTTCAGGCTTCAAATCGTACATCAGGTGTTGGCAGTGGCTGCAATCGGGCGAAAAATAAATCACCATTACCGGCTTATTTTTCTTGAGATTGGCAGGCGTAGCGTAAACACTATCGGTAGTGAGGATGTGATATGGCGGAAGGCTTGAGTTTGCAGGAGGAGTTTGTGCCTGGCTGCAACCTGCGGCTACAATAAGGCAAAGCAGTAAATACAGTTTTTTCATTATTTTAATACACAATTAATAAGCATAGTTACAATATTTTTAGCTTTCAAGCAATTCAATTTGCCAGGCAACATGCTCTTCGCTTACAGGGAATAACGCATTTTCACGCACGGTATGATACACGGCATCAAATATTCCGTTGTAATTACCTTTTGGTGCTTCAATCCATTCGATGGTTTTCTGCCCGTCGGCTCCCATTAGCACCAGTTTGCCGTCGCTGCCTTCGGGCTCAATGCCAAAGCCATCGTCGGTGGGCATCATATCGGCATCAAGTTGGGCTTCCTGCACATCGGTACGCATTTTAACAAAGCTGCCCAGGGTGCCGTGTACAACAAAACCATAAGTATGCTCGGCAATAAGCAGGCCCGAAGTTAGGTATACATTAAGTTGGTTTGGATATTTAAGGTGGATATGAAAATAATCATCCACCTGCGAATCGGGGCGATAGGCGGCCGTCGTTTTTTCATAGCTCAGCGGCCTGCCAAAAATGCTGATGGCATTATCAACCAGGTGTGCACCCAAATCGTAAGTTAACCCATTGCCCGGAACGCCCGCCGTTTCCTTAAATTTTTTGGCGCCAATGGCCATACGGTATCTATCCAGGCGGAAATGAACTTCCATCAACTCGCCCAAACGTCCGCTTTCTATCACTTCTTTTACTGATAAAAAACCGCTGTCATAACGGCGGTTTTGATATACCATCACTTTCAGATCAAGCTTCCGGCCCAAATCATAAAGTGCTTTTACTTCGCTTACGGTAACGGCCGCCGGTTTTTCAATAAATACGTGTTTGCCCGCATTAAGTGCCTGCACGGCATAATCAAAATGGGTATTGTTGGGGGTGTTTACAATAATGAGTTCTATCTCATCGTCATTCAGTAATTCATCAACCGTATCGTAGCTTATCACATCCGGATACTTTTTACCCGCCTTTTTTTCGTGGCGTTCAACCACCGCTTTAAATGTAAAACCGGGATTGGTAGTTAAAAAAGGGGCATGAAAAATCCTGCCCGACATTCCGTAGGCCATCAGGCCGGTTACTATTGGTTTCGACATTGCGTTTTTATAGGTTAAATATTATTATCTCACATCCCACAGGCCATATCATCCATCCCAATGGGCGAACCATCGGGCATATTGAGCGGTGCAGCAGGTTTAAATTTATCCGGGTTACCTTCAAACAGTTTTATCTGGCTTAACCCAAATAACAGGTTGGCTTTTGTTGCTCCGGTTGCGGTAGCAGAAGCTTTCTGTATCCATGCTTTCAAATCTATTATTTGCAGCAAGGCTATTCCGCGCACACTTTCAGCAGCCGAGCCATCAGCGGCTAAAGTTAGCAATTGTTTAAGGGTTAAATTGTTTACCAGCCTTTGCAATTCGCCTTTGTATCCGCTTTGTTGCGGGGCCTGCCAGGTAAGGGCTATCAGCTTATTTAGCACCGGCAGCAAGCCGGGCTGGGTATTATCCCTCGAATTATACTCAACCAAACGGGCCGCGCGGGCTGGCTGCAGCATAAAGCTCAAAGTAGCGCCCGCAGCAGATTCGGCAGCAGCCATCGGGTCGAACGTTAAGCCGGTGTGCGATTTAAATGTTTCCTGGGTGCGAGGGTAACCTACCGGCCTTGGCGGTATTTTTTCTATCAGTTTTTCGGGCAGGGCCAGTGCGTCGGGACTAAGAGTGCCCATCAGTGCATTAAACGCTTTCCACTGCTCGGCCGGCGGTACAAATCGGGTTACCGTTTGTCCGTCATTTTTTAATGCATACGTATAATAAAGGCCGCCCAGCATTTTACTTGCCGCTTCGGCCTGGTAGCGGTGGATGAGGTACATCGGCACCAAAACCTCTTCAATAGTAGCCATCGGCGCATCCTGCCTGATCGCTTTTTCCGAAAAATTATCGATCACCTGTTTCCTCAGCACCATCAAACGGTTTAGTTCATCCGCTGCGTTATTGCCGCTATCCCATAAGTGAGCCTGCGGATGAGCACTGCCTGCAGGGCGCGCGTCCTCATCACTGATGTATTGAAAACCCTGCTTCAGGGTTTCGTTCATAATTTCCTTCAAGGCCTTATCCTCATCAATACCCGGCGCAAAATCCTGGTAGCCGTATAAAATGGCGCGTTTGTCCCAGCCGCCTATTTCGGTTTTGTAGGCATCCGTTAAATCAATGGTACCATCGGCTTTCAGGCTGATCACCGGTGGCGGGTAATCCATTACCGATGCACGGTTGTTAACACTCGCTGTAAAATTGTGCAGTAAGCCAAGCGTGTGCCCAACTTCGTGCGCGGCAAGCTGCCTTAAGCGGGCCAAAGCCAGTTTCAGCATTTTGTCGCTTACGGGCTTGCCATCTTCATAGGGCTGTACCAGGCCTTCGGCAATTAAAAAATCCTGCCTGTCGCGCAGCGAACCTAATGATACCTGGCCTTTAATAATCTCGCCCGTACGCGGATCGGCAATACTTTCGCCGTACGACCAGCCCCTGGTTGAGCGGTGCACCCATTGGATAATATTATAGCGGATATCCATCGGGTCGGCATCTTCCGGCAGTACCTCCACTTTAAAAGCATTTTTGTAACCGGCGGCTTCAAAAGCCCGGTTCCACCATGAAGCACCCTCAATAAGGGCGTTACGCACCAACTCCGGAGCACCTCTATCTACATAATAAACTATCGGCTTTACAGGTTCGCTCATGGCCGCTGTCGGATCTTTCTTTTGCAGGCGATGGCGCATCAGCAGGCGTTTAACTATGGGATCGCTGATGGGGGTGGCAAAATCCATGTACTCGGTATCGAAATATCCCGAACGGGGATCAAACTTGCGCGCCTTATAATTATCATCGGGTAATTGGATGAACGATTGATGCATGCGCACGGTAACTTTATCCGGATCGGGCGTAACAGAGCGGATTTCGCCGCCCCGGGCCTTACCGCTTAAAGTGATGATGGCTTCAAACTCCGAGTTTTGAGGGAAGTTTTTGGTATTGGGCAAATACACTGCCGAAGAGCTTTCATCGGCCTGGTAATTACCCTGCCCGCTATCGCTTAACTGATCGGCTATCTGCTGGCTGTCATGCAATAAAAATGGGGTAAGATCAATAAGTGTATGATCGCCGTTTTGGGCCATAGCTTTAAATCCAAATATCACCGATTGCGCAAAGGCCTCTTCTACCGATTTGCGCTCGTCGGCATTACTACTCACCGCCCTGAAGCTATAATTAGGCTGAATCAGCAATACCTTCGGTCCGCTTTTTATAAATCTTACTATGCGGCTGTTACCTATCTTTCCCCTGTCCAACCCCAGCACGTTCGAGCCTACACCGGCCGGCAAGGTGTTGAGGTATAAAAATTCCTTATCCAGCTTATCCACATCAAGGTAAATCTTGCCTTCGGCTTCATCCCAGTAAAAATCAAAGTAGCCGCTAAATTTTTTACAGTTTTTGGTTTTGGATGCGATGTCGTCGGTTTTTTGAGCCCTGGCGAAAGGTGCGTAAACCAACAAAAGCATTATAATAAGTAAGTTTTTTTTCATGAGGACGACGGGTTTTCTGGATTTTTAAAAATATTCAATTCCCGGCCGCCATCCAAGCTTAAAACAAAAAAGGACCGGCTGCTGTAGCAACCAGTCCTTTTCAGGCAAAGTTCAATCAATAGTTATTACTTCATGCCTTTCTGTATAGCCTCAATTTCGGCCAAATGGTGTTGTATGGTTGGCAAAGTTTTAGCTGCCCATGCTTTTAAATCGGCATCCTTGCAATTTTTTGACGCATCTTCAAACATCGATGCCACTTTTTTATGCCCGTCAACCATGGCGTCTACATAAGCCTTATCAAAATCGGCACCCGATTTTGCTGCCAGATCAGCTTTCTTTTTCTGATGTTCTTCATCCGGTGCTGTTGGCAGGGTGATGTTTTTGGTTTTTGCAAGGGCCATCAATTCGTCATTGGCTTTGCTGTGATCTGTAACCATCATTTTGGCAAAGTCTTTTACTTTGGCATTGGTAGCTTTTTCGCTGGCCAACTGGCCTATGGCAACCTCGGCCAAACCTGCGTTGGCTGCGCCGGTTGCAAATTTGGCATCATCGGCAGTCACGGCTATCCCGGTTTTTCCGGTTGTGGTGGTGTCTTTAACTTTATTGGCGCTGTCGGCAGTATCTGTGGTTGCCGCCGTTGTGGTATCGCCGCCGCCGCCTTTTGCGCCGCCATTACAGGCCTGAAACGATAAAGCCGCTAAGGCCATCATTGCAATTAAACTTAACTTTTTCATAGTAGGTGTTTTATGTTTTTATTTTTATAGTTAACATTTTACACTCAATTAAGTTTTATTTTCTTATTTGTAAACATTGGCTATAGAAACCTGCTCCTGATAGCTACGCTTATATTATGTTTTTAATAAACATTTAACAATTGTTTAAAAGCATCTTTCTATATTAAGGTATATTAAATAATACACAACCAAAATATATTATAACATGCTGATCGGGTCGTTGTTTTTAGGTCGGGTACACGAAGTGAACGGCCAATGGATAGAGACCAAATTTGTGGTTTTCGGAATTCCGCTGTTTCCAACAGGCTCCATGCTGGTAACCAAATCGGCCTGGCGAAGCCGCAATGGCTTTAATATTTCATTAAATAAGCAAAGCATTATTGCCGGTTACGCCCGCATGTTTTCGGTAATAACGGCAGCTATATTTTTTATATTATTTTTTTTGGACAGAGATGCCGGTTCATTGCTTCCCGGCTTTTGCTTTTTAGCCGTATGGGCCTATTTTTATTTTGTTTTTGGCAGCCCCGGTACCGCCGAGGCCGAAGACCGCAAGCGCATGGGCGACCTTACGGGCTTATACATTCTACCCGAATGGCTTAGCCCTGAAGATGCCTGGCGTATTTACGAGCGCCTTGAAAAAAAATACCGCAAAGAGTTTGATAATGCCGACTGGCTGCATGATTTGCAGCAAAACGAAATAGCGCCTGTAAAACTGCCTTTGTTGTATGCACTTTCACGCTTCAATTATTCTTTAAAAGCTACCGGGTGTAATTTGAAACTTTTTGAGAAGGCCAATAGGCTATATCTTTAATACCACAGTAAAATTGATTGTTAAAAACGCCGTGATTACCTGTTTAGGATAATTAGTTATCCCATTTAAAACCTGCCACCTCAAAATTCATTTCACGCTCTCCGGCATCATAAAAATCGGCCTGCACGGTCATTTTCCGGGCCGACCGGAGGTTTTTAATCAGCCTGTCTGCATCATCTATGGCGATAACCGCGGCTCCTTCATCCGAAACCGAGGAAGCTTTGAACGCCATGGGCTGTTCATTATCAAAACCGATGGTTATGGATGAACCGTCGATACCGGCACCAAACTGGCCTTTTGAGATATTGATGAGTGCCCTGTTTTTGCGTTTGGTTTTATCGATGCTAAGGGTTACGGTCGAACCCCCATTGTGCGGAAAATCAAATTGCAAAAGGTTGTCGGCTATGATATTGGCGCTATATATTTTTTCAGGATTATTATGAGAATATACCCAACCGATACGGCCGAACGCAGGTGCCTGGTTTATGGCGATATTATTTTTTTCGGGTGTAACTCTGTCTGCAGAAAAGTTGCCGTTAGGACTGCAACAACAGAAGCAAAAAATTATAGCCGTTAAATAAAAAAATTTCATAATTGTGAGTTTGGTAAGGGGGCACGAAAATAAATTAAAAAAATAATTTTCATATTAAAATATTTACAACATTCAGGAATGAGGTAAAATGTTTTATCACGGCCTCTAACCGGGTTTTTGCTTTAATAAAGGCGCAAACTGCTAAATCATTTCAGTGATAAATAAAGCGAATAAATACTTATAGTTAATAATATTTTATTGCGGGAGATAATTAACTCTATTTAAGAATATGCCGGAACTTATAACGCGCATAAATAAAACTTTATCTTCATCAAAACTTTATTATGATTAAAATTAAGCGCCGCTACATCGGGATCAGCGTTGTCATTTCCCTTTTACTCGCCCTTTTTTTTGGATATGGATGGGTTAATAACATGGTTAGTTATAAATACGAGGTACAGGATTTTCTAAAACCGGGCCTGCAGCCTAATTCAGGCTTAGACAGCGATCAATTGGAAATTATACATGCGCTTCTTTTTTGCAAATACGCTATGATCGCTTGTTTGCTGTTGCTGGTTGGGTTACTTGTTATAAACGAAAAAGAGCCATCTTTTAAAGGCCGCATTCAATGGGTTTGAAAATTCACTATGCTAAACCCTCAATTACCTTATTTACTTTAACTACAATCTTTAACGCAAATTGCGATACTTTATAATTGGCTATAAACAAATAAGATAACAAAAAACATAGCTATATTTGTTTAAACCCCTCTCATTTTAATGAAAGCCGCCCGATTCATTTTATTAGCTGTTGTAGCATTAGCCGGGTGCAAAAAATCTGTCGACCCCAAAACCGACCCGGTGATCCCGGATACTAAAGTAACCGTAGTTGACCGTATGGAAGATTACGCTATGCTTACCTGGACCAAGCCCGATTTACCGGCCGGCGATTCGGTGCAGTATTATGTAACCCTTGATGCGGATACCATCGGGTGGCGATTAACCGGGCCACCATTTGAAATTTTCACTGCCACCGGCGACGTGCACACCGGCCAGGTAATTGCAAAAACCAGCAAGGGGCAAAAAATAGCAAGCGATTACACGTTGCTACCTTTTCATGGCACATATTTTCCTTATACCAGCGATGGAAGTTACCATAAAGTAAACGTAGCGGCCGAAGGCCGCATCTCCTGGAAAATCAGCCCCTCGCCGGGCGGTACGGTAATGCCGGCTATTAGTGGCGATACCTTATTTATAGCTTACGGGCAAGGTATAAAAGCTACCAGCATAAAAAGCTGCAACGATTACTGGGACCTTGAAACAGGCCAATCTACATGCTATTCTATTTTATACAACAAAGGCACCATTTACGCCTCGCTAAGCGGCTATCCACAACACCTTATCGCAATAAATTCAAAAACCAAAGCGATTAAATGGAGTTTTATGCCTGCCGAAGCCACCTACAATTCAAATGTTACCGATGTGGTTTCGGGAGATAAAACGCTTTTTTACGGGCTCGATTTCAGTATTTATTCGGTTGATGCCCTTACCGGCAAACAAAACTGGATGTTTACTACCGGCGGAGCTATGGGCTTCCCTGCTACAGACGGCACCAACGTATATTTTGCTACTCAAGACCGCTATCTTTACTCGTTTAACGGAAAAACAGGGCAATTAAATTGGAAATATAATTTCAGTACCGTGTTTTACAGCGGGATTACCTGCGTGCGCCAAGGAATAGTGATACAGTGCCTTGACGACAGAACAATTGCGCTTGATGCAAAAACCGGGAAGCTGCTTTGGGAAAAAGCACCATCGGGCATGCCCGATTTTAGAGGCGATACTATTTTCATGAGCCATCCCGGAGCCGTTGCCGCCCTGAATATAAAAACCGGCGCGGAGTTTTGGCAATCGCATAATGACTATTGGAGACGCGAAGATGTGATAGTAACCGATAGCCACGTATTATACACTGGCCGTGTAGGCGCCACATTTGTGAGATACAACTCCCTCAACGGCACCCAATATCATCCGTTAGATGGCTTAAACGGTATTCCTTATAACCAATCAATAGCCCTCCCCGCGCTTATTATTAACGGCAAGGTTTATTATGGTGGTTCAAGCAGTATCAAAAGATCGGCATTGGAGTAAAGGCTTATTTCTGGCATTACGATTCTTGTTTGATTACACCGATTTTGAACCGTGAGATAGATGATTGCGTTGAATTTTGTCTGAAACTGACTTGTCCTGCTATAGGTTGACACAAAAGTAGTCAGCAATGGATTATACATTAAGAAAAGCGCTTGCCATAGAAGAATATTTGGCGGGCGGCACAACATCAGCTAAATTAGGGCAGAAATACGGATTCGGAAACGCGAGCGTATCAAGATGGGTTGTGGAAGAAAAGAAAAAGAACAATAAAATAGCGCAAAGGGCAGCATCCCTTCAAGTGGCAAAAGAACGGGAGGGCATGCCAGAGGACATCAAGGCCTTACAGGAAGAGTTACGTAAAGCCCAATTGAAGATCCATCTACTGGAAGCAATGATTGATATATCGGATGAGCAGTATGGCACCGATATCAGAAAAAAAGCTGGCCCCAGGCAGTCATGAAAGTAGAACAAAGCCAGGGTTGTAGCTTATCCCTGTTATGTTCACTGTCTGGGTATTCGCGCCAAGCCTATTATAAGCGACGTTTATTGGAAGAGGAGGAACCCATCAAGGAGGAATTGCTGGTTCAGCAGGTTATCGGCTACAGGGATTTACAGCCCCGTATCGGAGGCCGTAAACTATTCTTCCTTATGACCCCTTTTATCAAGGCCCATAAATTAAAAATGGGTAGAGATCACTTTTTCAGGATGCTGGGCAAGTATGGCTTGTTGAACAAAAAGCGGCGTGGTAAACCACAAACTACTGATTCCAATCACTGGATGAAGAAATATCCCGACCTGATCAAAAACATGGTCCCTACGCGCTCAGAACAGTTATGGGTAAGTGATATCACTTACCTTGAACTCAGCAGTGAATTTGCTTATCTGAGCCTTGTAACGGATGCCTATAGCCGTAAGATCGTTGGTTTTCATGTTAGCGGGAACCTTACAGCCGAAGGCAGCATATTAGCATTGAAAATGGCTATTGAGGGGCGTCAGAATAAAGAAGAATTGATCCATCACTCAGATCGGGGAACGCAATATTGTTGCCACGATTATATAAAAACACTACAGGAGAACAACATAGATATTAGCATGACCCAAAGCGGGGATCCAAGAGACAATGCGATTGCTGAGCGGGTAAACGGGATCCTGAAAATGGAACTACTAAAGCCATCGTTCATAGATATTGAAGATGCAAGAACTGCTGTGACACAGGCAGTCAATATTTATAATTACTTACGCCCTCATAGCAGCATATCGATGTTAACACCTGCACTGGTACATACCAGAAAGTTTAAACTCAAACGCCTCTGGAGGAACAATTATAAGAGTAAACCTGCAAAAAGGGAGGAGACAGCCGGGTAGTTATCAACAACAAACGCCCGTTTTTAAAAAGAAAAAAAGAAGCAAAAAAAGAAAAACGTGTTAGGATGTGGATAACGCTACGCGTTACCCACATCCTAACACGACAAACAAACAATAATTATCTTTATTTTTATAAAATCACTGTCAACCTTTTTTAGGACAAGTCAAACTCTAATTTGGGGGAATTATTGGAATTTATCGAATCGGCCTGACATTCAGGCAATTCGCTTAATTTCAAAAATTCGAGTTCAGACAAACATTCTGTAAATTCTCAAATTCGGTAAATTCTGATTCAGACATCTTATCAAAAAGTTTACAACCCGCCGTTCCCCGCATTGGATAAAAACATAACTTTGCCCCTGCAAAATTTAATACCATGAGTTTCAGAACCGAACACGATACCATGGGCGAGGTACAGGTACCTGCCGACAAATACTGGGGAGCGCAAACCGAACGCTCACGCAATAATTTTAAAATTGGCCCCGAGGCATCAATGCCAAAGGAAATTATCGACGCATTCGCGTACCTGAAGAAAGCAGCCGCCTACACCAATACAGATTTAGGCGTATTACCTGCCGAAAAACGCGACCTGATTGCGCAAGTTTGTGATGAGATCCTGGCTGGTTCACTGGCTTCAGAGTTTCCATTAGTGATCTGGCAAACAGGCTCGGGCACACAATCAAACATGAACGTGAACGAGGTTGTAGCCAACCGCGCGCATGTACTACAAGGCAATAAACTGGGCGAAGGCAAAACTTTCATCCACCCAAATGATGACGTGAACAAATCACAATCATCAAACGATACTTACCCAACAGCCATGCACATCGCGGCATACAAAATGCTGATCGACGTGACCATCCCGGGTGTTGAGAAACTGCGCGATACTTTGCAGGCCAAATCAGAGGCTTTTAAATCGGTAGTAAAAATTGGTCGTACGCATTTGATGGATGCTACTCCGCTTACCTTAGGCCAGGAGTTTTCCGGTTATGTATCGCAACTGAACCACGGGTTGAAAGCTTTGCGTAATACGCTTGATCACCTTTCTGAACTGGCTCTTGGTGGTACTGCCGTAGGCACAGGCATCAACACCCCTAAAGGTTATGATGTAAAAGTTGCTGAATACATTGCCGAATTTACCGGCCTGCCGTTCATCACCGCCGAAAATAAATTTGAAGCCCTTGCCGCTCACGATGCTATTGTTGAGAGCCATGGTGCCTTGAAACAGATAGCGGTTTCGTTAATGAAGATAGCTAACGATATCAGGATGCTGGCTTCGGGCCCGCGTTCGGGTATTGGCGAGATCCATATTCCGGATAATGAACCAGGCTCATCAATTATGCCGGGCAAAGTTAACCCAACCCAAAATGAGGCTGTTACCATGGTAGCTGCACAGGTTATGGGTAATGATGTGGCTATCTCTATCGGCGGATCGAACGGTCATTACGAGCTGAATGTATTTAAACCGGTTATGGCTGCCAACTTCCTGCAATCGGCAAGGTTAATTGGCGATGCCTGCGTATCATTCAATGATCATTGCGCTGTAGGTATCGAGCCAAACTACGAGGGCATTAAAAAACACCTCGAAAACTCATTGATGCTGGTAACCGCGCTTAACCCGCACATCGGTTACGAAAACGCGGCAAAAATTGCCAAAACAGCACTAAAAAACGGCAACTCTCTGCGTGAAGCCGCAATTGCCTTAGGCTTACTAAGCAACGAGCAGTTTGACGAGTGGGTTCGCCCCGAAAATATGATAGGCAGTTTAAAATAAGCCTCACCCCAACCCCTCTCCTGAAGGAGAGGGGCTTTTATTTTTCGCTTATGCAAAAACGCAATAGCCTTTTCTTTTTTCTATCAAAAACTTTCGGCCTTAAGCCTTCCGCTTTCAGCTACAAAAAAACTTTCCCGCTAATTGCTTTCAGCCTTCTGCTTTCAGCTTTCGGCTCTTGCTCACGCAATCCTGATATGCAGGAACCCGGCGAGGCTAAATTACAGGGCGAGTGGCGACAGGATAGCGTACCCGGGCAAAAAAGCCTGGTAACATATTCGCTATACGACATTAAATTTAGCTGCGATTCGTTTCTTTTGAAGATCAGTACCGTGAGTAAAGTAAACTACGGTGCCGACACCTGTATGAGCAAGGGCCACTGGGACGAATTTGTGCGCGGAACATATTCGCAACGGCAAGACACCCTGCATATTAAAGGACAATTTTGTAATGCCGATGGCACGTACAAAAACGAGCAGGGCTGTTTTCGCTTTGGCGATTATGAAGAATATTTTAAACTCAGTTACCCTGCGGATTCGGCCATCCGGCTTTTAAGCACATCAAACGTAATACCCATTAACGCGCATTTAATAAAAAAAACAAGCTGCATTCCAAAACCATTGTAATGAAAACACTATTTAAAAAACTGTTACTGCTGGCAGCAGTAATTTATATCCCGATGCAAAGCATGGCCTGGGGCACCAACGGTCACCGTATTTGCGGGCAGATTGCCGATAGCTACCTGAACGCCAAAGCCCGCAAGGCCATTAAAGAAATTTTAGGCGATGAATCAATAGCCATTACCAGCAACTGGGCCGATTTTATTAAATCAGACCCTGCTTACAGCTACCTGTACAACTGGCATTTTATCAACCTCGAAAAAGCTTATACCTATCCGGAATTGCAAGCTTATTTAAAGGCCGACACCATTACCGATGCGTATACCAAGGTAAATTTCCTTACTGCCGAACTAAAGAAAAAAGCAACTACCAAAGCCAATAAATTACTTTACCTGCGCATGCTGATCCATATTGTTGAAGATTTGCACCAGCCCTTGCACACCGGCCATTTGAGCGATAAAGGCGGTAACGACGTTAAAGTAGTATGGTTTGGCAAAGAAAGTAACCTGCACTCGGTTTGGGACAGCGAACTGATAGATTTACAACAGTTAAGCTACACCGAGTACACCACTATGATTAACCATACTACGTTGGCGCAACGTACAGAATGGCAAAAAGCCCCGTTAAGTCAATGGATTTACGAAAGCAATCAAATGGCCGATAAACTTTATGCCGAAACCAAAACCGGCGATAAGCTAAGCTATAAATACAACTTTGCCCATATTGCAACCCTCAACCAGCAGCTGGTAAAAGCAGGTGTGCGTTTAGCGGGTTTACTGAACCAGGTATTTGGATAATTTAGCAAAAAACAGTTACAATAGGTAATTAATAAAAGCCCTTTAGGTGATCATCTAAAGGGCTTTCGCATTTTATGCCTGATTATGCTCCGACCACTAAACATGAAGCGAATTTCATAATACTAATAACTGCTATAAGTATTGTAATTTGATTTGCCTGCATTAGTGTACGTAAGTTTGGGATAAATAAAAACATAACAACATGCCAGTTTGCAGTTTAGGCTCTTGCATGTATTTTAAGTAAAATGCACAGTCCGGATTAAGAAGAATCAAAAACATAACTATGGAATATCAACCTAAACATCAAATCAGCCGTCGTGGGTTTATTGGCTCTGCCGGTTTGTTAGCAGCCGGGCTATGCATATCGCCTAAATGGGTTTTAGCACAGCAAAGCCCGGTAATTACTATCACCAATGCTGCCAAAACCGCAAAAATTACAATTATCAAATTGCGCGGCAATATCAGCATGTTAGAAGGATCGGGCGGTAATATAGCTGTGCTTAACGGCCCCGAAGGGAAATTGCTGGTTGACGCAGGCATTGGCGTATCAAAACCAAACATACTGAACGCACTTAACAGCATTAGTAACAAACCTATTAAATACCTTGTTAACAGCCACTGGCACTTTGACCATGCCGGCGGAAACGAATGGCTGCATAAAGCCGGAGCAACAATTATTGCGCAGGATATAACCCGTAAACACCTTGAAAAAACTACCAGGGTTGACGACTGGAATTATACTTTTTCGCCGCCTCCGGCTGCGGCACTGCCAACCGTACTTTACAAAACGGAGCACACACACCATTTTAACGGCGAGAAAATTACTATTAAAGCCTATCCGCCTGCCCACACCGATGGCGATAGCTCTATCTTTTTCCCCAATGCAAATATTCTGCACATGGCAGATACTTTTTGGAACGGATATTATCCCTTTATTGATTACTCGACTGGTGGAAATATTGCGGGCATGATCAGAGCCGCACAAATGAACATCGACAAAACAACAAAAGAAACCATCGTAATTCCCGGCCACGGTCCCGTTGGTAACCAACAGCAGTTGATCGAATTTCATGATATGCTGGTTACTATACACGCAAAAATAGCCAACATGAAAAAGCAGGGAAAACTGCTTAACGAAGTACTGGCTGCAAAACCAACAGCTGCCTACGATGCTAAATTTGGAGGCTTTGCTATTGACGGCAACTTTTTTACCAGGCTTGTTTATAAAGGAGTGTAAAAAAATTAACTAATGTAAGAAAAAAGAATTGTTATCAATTTCGGCGTTACTGTTCACCCAACAAAATTTCAACAAGTAAGCATATTTTGTTTTATCTTAAATATCAACTTTAAATGGTATCCATCTATGCTTACTTATTTACTTTCTTTAAAAATCTCTATCTTTTTCCCAATGCAAATACCCTGCATCGCCCGGTAAGCAGATTTCTGATTAACATTATTATAGGGTTACTTGCACCCATCATTTCTTGCCTCAAAAAACATTCCCTTAATATTATTTTGACAACAAGACAGCCAAATTTTTAGCGGCTTAAACCGGACTCATGTTATTTTAACACTCTTTTCGACGGTAATTACTACCTTGGCTGTTAAATTATTATAATGACCGTTTACGACAGGCTTTTAATATACTTAAACAAACATTCGTTCAGGGGAAAAGACAGATTTTACGCTTTCCTGCAAAGGTTTGGGTTTAAAAAACTACTAACTGTTAATTGCGCCTTTAATATCCGGATGAACCTCAATCCGTATGAGTACATTGACGGCATAGCCATTAAGGAGGGTTTTTACGAATCGGAAGTAACAGATGCCATATTGTTAAACCTTGGCAATAACGGTACGTTTTGGGATATTGGCGCTAACATAGGGCTGCACAGCATAGCTGTTAAAAAAAACAGGCCCGGGGTAAATGTTGTGAGTTTTGAGCCGAATCCAAAAACGCTGGGATTGCTTTATGAAAATGCAAAGCTCAACGAACTGAATATTGATATATGCGAATTTGCATTGTTTGATCAAATGCAGATCACCACACTATATATTGCCGAAGGTAATTCGGGCATGACAACAATTACGCCCTGGAACAAGCTCGACTATAAATCGACCGTAAAGTGCCAAACCTTAACAGGAAACTACCTGGTAAAAAACGGCTTTGAAATCCCCAACATTTTGAAAATTGACACCGAGGGCTCGGAATTGCAGGTAATAAATGGTTGTTCTGATTTTTTGGGCAAGCCCGAAGTTAAAGCGGTTATTTTTGAGGGGCATATGGATTTGGCAAACGACGATTCGGCAAATGAAATTGTAACTACATTAAAAGGACACGGGTTTAATATAATAACTGAACTTAAACGGAAGGAAAACACGCATCACGCGCTTTCCAACTATATTTTGCTTAAGTCGTAGTTCTCTTCTTTTGTATCTTCACAGTCACAATTAACACGTTTTTTTAATACGGACGCAAGGAGCTTTCTTCGGCGATCAAAAACTTTTACATTAAAAAATGAAAATCCTAATGGTATGCCTTGGCAATATCTGCCGTTCGCCGCTGGCGGAGGGCGTAATGCAGCACCTTTCTGATGAACATAATCTTGGCTGGCAGGTTGATTCGGCCGGAACAGGCAATTGGCACGTGGGTGAAGCGCCCGACAGGCGATCTATCCGCGCCGCACGCAATCATGGCATCGACATCAGCAAACAGGTATGCCGTCAATTTCGCCGCGCCGATTTCGAGTACTTTGATCACATTTTTGTGATGGACCGTAATAACCTGAGCGATGTTTTGAATATGGCCCGCAATGATGATCAGGCTGCTAAAGTAAAGTTATTGCTTGGCGATAAAGTGGTGCCCGATCCATATTATGATGATAGCCAGTTTGAGCCGGTTTTTGAATTGATTGAGGGTGGGTGTAAAGATATTATCGCGAAGTTGAGAGAGGTTTAAAGCTGAAGGCTGAAAGCAAAAAGTACTCAACCCATCACCCCCGCAGTCGCTCAGCTCCAGCCGAGTGACGATTATCCGCAGGCCTCTGGCCTGCACACCGTGTATGTTCGAACTTCGGCGGCCAGGGGCCGCTTCAATAGTTGCCACCCGGCTGGAGCCGGGCGGCTGCAAAACTTTATTAAAATAAAAAAGGGGATATTGAACTTGTTTCAACACCCCCTTTTTTATTTTTTCCAACTTTTATCAGGCTGCGGTGAATTCAACAAGCGCTTTTTCTATCCTGCTAATAGTTTCCTCCTTACCCAACAACACCACAATATCAAACACATGCGGGCCAAACTTACCACCAACCAACATCACGCGGAAAGGCAGCATCACATCGCCAATTTTCAAACCTTTTTCTTCGGCCAAAGCTTTAAATTTGGCTTCGAGCTCGTGCGCATCTGTAGATGTTTCGGTACTTAATTGGGCTATGTACGTATTAAAAAACTCAGTTTTAGCGTCTGTCCATTTTGGTTTAACCGCATTCAGGTCATATTCTTTAGGTTGCTCAAAAAAGAACCCTCCCTGCTGGTAAAAATCAGGGATCAATACACAACGTTCTTTTACCAGACTGATAACTCTTTCAAGATACTCTTCATCATCTATCACAATCCCTTTATCAGCCAAAACCTTACTAACTTCCGGCTTCAGACTTCCGGCTTCAGACTTCTTGATCCACTCGGCGTTGAACCATTTGGCTTTTTCAAAATCAAACTTAGCGCCCGATTTATTAACACGTTCTATCGAGAATTTTTCGATCAGTTCATCCAGTGTAAACAATTCCTGATCGGTACCATCGTTCCAGCCTAAAGTTGCCAACAGGTTAATAAAGGCCTCAGGCAAAAAGCCTAACTCGCGGAAACCGGGAGTTAATTCGCCCGTTTTAGCATCAAACCAGTTCATGGCATATACCGGGAAACCAAGGCGCGCACCGTCGCGTTTGCTTAACTTGCCATGACCATCGGGTTTTAGTATCAGTGGTAAATGCGCCCATTGCGGCATATCGGCTTTCCAGCCCAGGTATTCCCAAAGCAACAGGTGTACAGGGGCAGATGGCAACCACTCTTCACCACGGAAGGCATGGGTAATTTTCATCAGGTAATCATCAACCACTACAGCCAAATGATAGGTTGGCATGCCATCGGCCTTTAGCAACACTTTATCATCAACCAAACCGGTTTCAAAACTTACAAAACCGCGAATCATGTCATTAAAGCTGATGGTTTCTCCTTCAGGCATTTTAATCCGGATCACGTGCGGGGTACCGGCGGCAAGCAGTTCATCAACCTCGTGCTGAGGTAATGACAACGAGTTGCGCAAAGTTTGGCGATAAGCCTGCCCGTATTGAAAATTCGGAATCTCCTTACGGTTTTTATCCAATTCTTCGGCGGTATCAAAAGCGTAATAGGCATGACCTTCCATTACCAGGCGCTCAGCATATTCGCGGTAAAGCGGTTTGCGTTCGCTTTGGCGGTAGGGCGCGTAAGGGCCGCCCACTTCCGGGCTTTCATCGGCATGAAGGCCGCACCATTTAAGGCAATCTAAAATATATTGTTCGGCACCTTCCACATAGCGGGTTTGGTCGGTATCCTCAATTCGCAAAACAAAATCGCCGCCATTTTTTTTGGCGAACATGTAGTTAAATAATACGGTGCGCACGCCGCCAAGGTGTAAACCACCGGTAGGGCTGGGTGCAAAACGGACTCTTACTTTTTTATCGGTCATGATGGGGGCAAAGATAAGTTTATCTATGTGCAGTTTACAGGTGTGGATGTGCAAATTTCATATGTGCAGATATGCAGATGAAAAAAATGTTAATAATTGTTAATTGTATGACTTGAAAACTCCTTTTTAAACCATACCGCCAGTATATGAATAAACCACAAATATGTAATTGAATGCCTTAATCTGCACATTCGCACATCTGTAACCTGCACATCCACAAATCCGCACATCTGAAATTTGCACATCCTCACATCTGCACATCTGAATTAATTTTACGTTATTTGGCATGTGCCCGGCATGAACCCATATCAACATAAAAAACGTTGGAAGTATTTGCTCCTCGCCTTTGCGGTAGTGATAGCCAGCGGTTCGTTATTTTACACCAGTTATCTTGTAAAAAACATTGCTAAATCCGAGCGTACGCGTGCGCAGGTTTGGGCTATAAGTATGCGGCAGATCCTTGCTTCGGATGATAATGATTTTTTAAATTACGTGTTTGCCGTTCGGGACAGCCTCACGGTACCAGCCATTATTACCGATGGAAAGGGCGAAATAGTTACCTATCGCGGGCTTGATACTACCCGAACGTCTATCAAGCTTGAAGCAGAAACCAAAAAATATAAAAAGTACGATCCGGCTTATTTTAAAGAAGAGCTGGAGTATATGAAAGAGCAACACGCGCCCATCAAGCTTAAAGTTTTTGGCGAGGATAATTATGTTTATTATAAAGATTCGCCTTTGCTGTCGCAGCTGCGCCTGTTTCCTTATGTACAGCTTACCGTAATAGCCATATTTTTGCTGATGGCCTACACGGCATTCAGCTCCTCGCGCAAATCAGAGCAGGACAGGGTTTGGGTTGGTCTTGCTAAAGAAACGGCCCACCAGCTGGGCACGCCCATTTCGTCGCTTATTGCCTGGATTGAGTTGATGAAGGAGAAATTCAATGCCCAGGATGATGTGCTGATAGCCGAAATGGAAAACGATGTAAAACGCCTGGAAATAGTAGCAGATCGTTTCTCGAAAATTGGATCGAAGGCCGTACTGGAAGAGCACAGCGTGTACGCCGTTGTAAAAGATTTTGTTGATTACTTTAAAGTGCGCGTAAGTAAAAACATCAGCTTTGAGTTTACCGGCAACCCGCATTTAAAAGCCGGCCTTAATGTGCCTTTGTTTGATTGGGTGTTGGAAAACCTGTTAAAAAACGCAGTTAACGCTATTGAAGGTAAAGGCAGCATTAAAGTGGATATTTGCGGTAACAAGGTTAAAAACCAGGTTTTTATTGATATTACTGACACCGGTAAGGGAATTGCCCGCTCAAAATTCGATACTGTTTTTCAGCCGGGTTACACCACACGCAAACGCGGCTGGGGTCTGGGTTTATCGCTAACCAAGCGTATTATTGAAAATTACCACAACGGGCAGATTTTTGTAAAAGACTCTGAATTGGGTAAAGGCACAACTTTCAGGATTGTATTAAAAAACACACGCAATGATAAAAAAACCACAAACGGGTGATTATTCGCCTTTTGCAGCGGGATATGTGGGCCTTTTAGGCGATAATGATGTAATTGCGATGCTTGAACAGCAAATGGATTATAGCTATCAATTGTTTAACAACCTGAACAATGAGCAGGGATTATATGCCTACGAGCCCGGCAAGTGGACTGTGAAACAGGCCCTCGGCCACATGATTGATACCGAACGCACTTTTGCTTACCGCGCCATGGTTTTTTCGCGCAACAACATCGAACTTCCGGGTTTTGATCAGGACATCTATGTAAACAACACTGATTTCAATAATCAGGATATCAAAGCATTGGCCGAAGAGTTTAGGTCACTCCGCCGTGCTAACCTTTATATGGTTAAAGCCTTTAGCGATGAACAATTAGCGCGCACCGGTATCGCCAGTAACCACCTGTTTACCGTAGCTGCCTTTGTGTTTATGCTGGCCGGGCACGAGCGCCATCATTTAAATATTTTTAAAGAGCGGTATGGAATTGGATAGCCTGCTGCTTTCTTTTAATATCTCCTGTAAAAAACGCGGGTACGCAAAAAAGGCCAAACCAGGCAAAATAGTATCCCGCGTAAAAACCAATACCAGGTCCAGGGCATGCTCGAAAATATATTATTAGGCATTTCCGGCTTCCCCGTTGACGCGATCCATATCGCCCCAATTATTGGCGATATAAACATCCAGCAAGCCCAGGCACCTAAGCCCCATAAAAAGGCTTTCCAAAACTTTGGCCTCGGGCTAAATACCGCATCATAAATGATCTTATTTTCTGCGGACATGGTAACCGGGGTTTCCACAAACTGAGGAGTGCGATCGCGCCTGTCCTGACGGTCTCGTTTTGGATTGTCTTTTTTAAACTCGGTGCCACAGTAAAGGCATTTACTAACTTCCTGCGAATAATTGTATTCAAGCTGTCCGCCGCAGTTAGTGCAGGTAAGCGCTTTATTGTTTGGTAATGCCATGGTTTAAGTCCCGATTTATTTGGCGAAGATAATTGTTGGCCGCAAACAAAAAAAGCCCCGCCACAGGGCGGAGCTTAATAATTATTGGTAAAATGGCTTATAGTTTTTCAATGCGCTGATCTTCCTTATCCAGCACTTCGCGTTTTTCAATTCGGTACGATACAAATAAACCGGCTCCACCGAAGATGGCTATTAAGGATATATATAAAAAGAATGCGTCATCGTTAAAACCGTTAAACACGGCACGGTTTAAAACATAAGCTAAAAACAAACCCAAACCCGAGCCGATTAGCAACAGCCCCCATTTTAAGTTTTGATAAGGAGCCGATTGTGGTTTGTAACTCCGTGGATCGATATTTCTTTCGATCATGGCCAAATTTTCACGTTTTTTTAAGTAAACGATCCCGAAGATCATTGCGAATAAGCTGAGGGGTATTATAATTCCTGCTAATACGCCCAATTCACCTGCATGCATAATATTTAATTTTTTAAGTTATTTAATGTTGTTGTTTCTCTCTGTGTATAAATCACTCACCGTGGTGTATTTGTAAGCTATGACCACATGGTTTTTAAACAGGTTACACCCAATTTGAATTTTTTTTCACTCCCCCTTCAGGGGGTCGGGGGGCTTTATTAACTTTGCTCTTAATGATAAGTGCGGCTACTCCTTTTAACCTGCTGGGGCAGGACCTTTTATTAACACCACAAAAAGCTATTTACTGGCAGCAACAAAAAGCCCTTATTATTGCCGATGTGCATTTGGGCAAGGTAGGCCATTTCCGTAAGGCGGGCATTGCTGTACCAAGGGATATGGAGCAAAGCGACCTGGCCGTACTTTCCGATCTTATCTACGAATATCAACCCGAAAAACTGATCTTTTTAGGCGATCTTTTCCACAGTGATCTCAATAACGACTGGGATTGGTTTGTACTCTGGCGCAGCCAGTTCCCGGCTTTAAATATCATCCTGATAAAAGGCAACCATGATATTATTGCCGATAAACACTATCAAAACCTCAACGTCGAGCTTCATGATGAACTGCTGATAGGCCCTTTCCTGATGATGCACCACCCATTGCCTACCGAAGCGCAAACGCCCGAAGGCTACGTTTTTTGCGGCCACATCCACCCAGGCGTAAACCTAAGCGGCAGGGCCAGGCAAAGCATCACCTTACCATGTTTTGCCTTCGGCGACAGACAGGCGGTTTTGCCATCCTTCGGCAAGTTTACAGGCAGGGTAGCCATCCGCAGCCGCCAAACCGATAGGATTTTTGCCGTATTGAAGGATAAAGTGATCGCTATCGATTAAAATCATACCGCTCCGATATTGCTTTATTACAGATGGTTAAATGTCATGCCAGTGTATTTATAGCTTAAAACACAGCACATTGCTTTAGATTGATTCTAAATAGATTTTTGGCCTTCAATAAGCCAAAACCTCTTCTATGTTTTGTTATTTAATAAATACTTTTGCCTAATAAATCAAAATTCATAATGAGCGAATTCAAACAAACCTTAAACTCGTCGCTGGGCAAAAAGCTTATCATGGCTTTAACAGGCTTGTTTCTGTGCACATTTTTAATTGTGCATGTGGGCGGCAACCTGCTGTTGTTTAAAAACGATAACGGTTTCAGTTTTAACGTGTATGCCAACTTCCTTACGCATTTTCCGCCTATTGAAGTGATAGCATACTTGTTGTACCTTTCCATTTTAGTGCATGCACTATACGGTTTGATCCTGACTGTCAAAAACCGTAAAGCCCGCCCGGTGCGTTACGCCGTAGCGGCAAAGTCTGATGCCTCATGGTCGTCAAAAAACATGGGCCTTTTAGGTTCTATCATGTTCCTTTTCATCGTTATCCACATGGGCGATTTTTGGTTCCGTTACCATAACGATAAAAACATGGGCTTTAAAGAGTACCGTACCGATCTGGCTACCGGCGTAACAACCGATGCTGAATACAAACCGGTAAGTGCCGATTTCAGCCACTCGGTATCAACCGAAAACAATGTTGAAATTGTAAGGGTGAAAGATTTGCACGCACGCGTATCCGAAAGCTTCAGCAACCTTATTTACGTTATATTTTACGTAATAGCTATGGGCGCTGTGGCATTCCACTTGCTGCATGGTTTCCAGAGCGCGTTCCGCACGCTGGGCTGGGTACACCGTAAATATACCCCGGTAGTTTATTTTATTGGCACATGGCTGTTCGCGGTTATTATTCCGCTGGCTTTTGCTGCCATGCCGGTATATTATTACTTTTTATCAACCCAGGGAGCTCACTAAGTTAGCTGGCCAAAAGCCACAAACATAAATATCAATAAGAGATGACATTAGATGCTAAAATTCCTCAAGGCCCATTAGCCGAAAAATGGAGCAAGCATAAATTTGATCTGAAGCTGGTTAACCCCGCCAATAAGCGTAAATACGACATCATTGTTGTAGGTACTGGTTTGGCCGGAGCTTCGGCGGCTGCCACTTTAGCCGAGTTGGGTTACAATGTTAAGGCGTTTTGTTTTCAGGATAGCCCACGCCGTGCACATTCTATCGCTGCGCAGGGTGGTATCAATGCCGCTAAAAATTACCAGAATGACGGCGACAGCGTTTTCCGTTTATTTTACGATACGATTAAAGGTGGCGATTACCGCGCCCGCGAAGCCAACGTTTACCGTTTGGCCCAGGTTTCGGTAAATATCATCGACCAGTGCGTTGCACAAGGTGTGCCATTTGCCCGCGAATACGGCGGCTTGCTGGATAACCGTTCATTCGGTGGTTCGCAGGTATCGCGTACTTTCTACGCGAGGGGACAAACGGGACAACAATTATTATTAGGTGCTTACTCTGCGCTTAACCGCCAAATCCATGCCGGTAAAGTGAAAATGTACACCCGCCATGAGATGTTAGATGTGGTAACTATTGATGGCCATGCCAAAGGTATTGTTACCCGTAACATGCTTACCGGCGCTATCGATACACATGCAGGCCATGCGGTATTATTATGTACCGGTGGATACAGCAACGTGTTCTACCTGTCAACAAACGCGATAGGATCTAACGTAACGGCAGCCTGGAGGGCACACAAACGTGGTGCTTTCTTCGGTAACCCTTGCTATACTCAAATTCACCCAACCTGTATCCCGGTAACCGGCGATCACCAGTCGAAGCTTACGCTAATGTCTGAATCGTTACGTAACGACGGTAGGGTATGGGCGCCTAAAACGGTTGAAATTGCCGAGCAATTGCGCAAAGGCACATTGAAAGCCGACCAGGTTAAAGAGGATGACCGCGATTACTTCTTAGAGCGTAAATACCCGGCCTTCGGTAACCTTGTTCCGCGCGACGTGGCTTCACGTAACGCTAAAGAAATGGTTGAAGAGGGCAAAGGAGTGGGTGGCTCGGGCTTCGCGGTATTCCTTGACTTTGCGGATGCGATTAAGCGTTTAGGCGAAGAAACCGTTAAAGCCAAATACGGTAACCTGTTTGATATGTACATCCAGATCACCGACGAGAACCCTTATAAACAACCAATGCGTATTTACCCTGCGGTACACTATACCATGGGCGGCCTTTGGGTTGATTATAACCTGAGCACTACCATCCCTGGTTTATATGCTTTGGGCGAGTGTAACTTCTCCGATCACGGCGCTAACCGCCTTGGTGCTTCGGCGTTGATGCAGGGTTTGTCTGACGGTTACTTTGTGATCCCTTATACCCTTGGCGATTACCTTGCTAAAATTGGCCCTAAAAAGGTTGATACCAGCCACCCTGCTTTTGAGCAAACCAAACAGGATGTTATTGCGCATGTAAATAAATTATTATCGCTTAAAGGCACTAAAACTACCAACGAGTACCACCGCGAACTTGGCCACATTATGTGGGAGTACTGCGGCATGGCCCGTACAGATGAAGGTTTAAGAAAAGCAAAAGGTTTGATCCAGGCATTGAAAGCAGATTTCTGGAAAAACGCTATCGTAACCGGCGAGAACGAAGAAGTAAACGCTTCGTTAGAGAGAGCCGGCCGCGTAGCCGATTTCATCGAACTGGGCGAGCTGATGATCGACGACGCATTGATGCGTAAAGAATCATGCGGTGGCCACTTCAGGGTTGAATCGCAAACTGCCGATGGTGAAGCCTTACGTGACGACGAAAACTTCGCGTTCGTAGCTGCCTGGGAGTTTAAAGGCGAAAATCAGCCGGAAGAGTTACATAAAGAACAGCTGACATTTGAAGCAGTTCATTTATCACAACGTAATTACGCTTAGTGAATAGTTGATTAGGTGAATGGTTGATTAAATTAACAGACCACTCACCTAATCAACCGCTCACTCAATCAACAAAAAACAACGATAACTCAAATCTAAAACAAAGATGAGTAACGGAAATATGAACCTGACGCTTAAAGTATGGCGTCAAAAAAATGCTCAAACCGCGGGTAAATTTGTAAGCTACAAAGCTGAAAGCATTTCGCCTGATATGTCGTTCCTTGAAATGCTCGACGTGGTTAACGAAAGCCTGACCCACAAAGGCGAAGAGCCAATTAACTTTGATCACGACTGCCGCGAAGGTATTTGCGGTATGTGTTCGTTATATATCAACGGTCACCCGCACGGCCCAAAACGCGGTATCACTACCTGCCAGTTGCACATGCGTACGTTTCATGATGGCGAAACCATCACCATCGAACCATGGCGCGCGGAAGCTTTCCCTATCGTAAAAGATTTAGCGGTTGACCGCTCTGCTTTCGACAGGATCCAACAAGCCGGTGGTTACGTATCGGTAAACACAGGCGGTGTACCTGATGGTAACGCTATCCCGATCCCTAAGGTTATTGCCGACGAGGCTTTCAACTCGGCTACCTGTATTGGTTGCGGTGCTTGTGTTGCGGCTTGTAAAAACGCTTCGGCTATGCTGTTCGTTTCGGCTAAAATTACCCAGTTGGGCTTATTACCGCAAGGCCAGCCAGAGCGCTACCGTCGTGTACAATCAATGGTTGCCCAGATGGACGAAGAAGGTTTTGGTAGCTGTACCAATACCGGTGCCTGCGAAGCTGAGTGCCCTAAAGAAATTAAGCTTACCAACATTGCCCGCATGAACAACGATTTCTTCAGCGCGAAACTGTTCAGGCAGGAAGAAATCCACGAACAAAATCATTAATTGATTTTTGTTTAGATATTGATAGCGGCCCGGTTTATCCGGGCCGTTTTTTGTTTTAAAGATTTGCCCTGCCTACACTCTCCATCACGTCATTGCGAGTAATAAAAGCCGAGGCCTCTGAAAGAAATATGACATTTGACCCTTTGTCATGCTGAGGTACGAAGCATCTTCTTCGCCCAGTATAACGGCCATTCTTATTGAAGAAGATCCTTCGCTATCGCTCAGCAATGACGTGGTGGATCATTTTCGCTCTATTAGGGCGTTTCACCTGTTACAAGAAACTTATTCGGCCACATCAATAACCAATTTACCATTAGCCTTACCGTTTTCCAATATCTCATGCGCTTCATTAGCGGTAGCCAAAGTAAACTTGCGTTCATCAACCAATGGGATCAATTTACCCGCTTCAGCCAGTTTGGTAGCGTCTTCCATAATCTCGCCATGATGTTTCCGGCCTTTACCGGTAATCATCGGCATCAATGTAAATACTCCCGAATAAGTAGCACCACGGAAAGATAATGGAGCCAGTTTATGCTCGCCCCAACCCAAACAGCTTACCACGTGGCCGGTATAAAAACGCGCAGCGGCAAATGAAGCATCTAAGGTAGCGCCGCCAAGGGTATCATAAACAATATCAAATCCCTCACCGCCGGTATATTCATTCACATACTGATCAACTGTTTTTTCGCGGTAATCAATAAATGTAGCGCCAATGCTTTCAATATATTGTTGCTGGGCGGCGCTGCCTGTAGCATATACCTCGGCACCATATGCTTTGGCTATTTGCACGGCTAAATGGCCAACACCACCGGCACCGCCATGTACCAATACTTTTTGGCCGGCCTCTACTTTTGCCCTGTCAACCAAGCCTTCCCAGGCGGTGATGAAATTAAGCGGCATTGACGCCGATTGGCGCATGTTTAACGTTGATGGCTTTACGGCTAACAGATCAGCATCAAAAGCGCTGTATTGGGCATAAGTGCCTTGCAAGCCGCCAATGCCACCGGCAAGGCCGTAAACTTCGTCGCCCACTTTAAAACGGGTAACACCAGCGCCAACGGCTTCAACAACGCCTGCAAAATCCATCCCTAAAATAGCCGGTAGCGGTTGTTTGGCGTGGCCGCCTTTACCTGTCCTAATTTTATTATCCAGTACGCTTACACCGCTGGCTTTAATTCTTACCAATACCTGGCCTTCGGCGGCAATGGGGCGTTCAACCTGGTTTAATGTAAATGAGGCGTTTGCTTCGGGAGCTATAAGGGCTTGCATGGTTGTTGTATCTTGAGTTTTCATTGTGTTTGTGTTTTGTTGTTTAATTACAATGCAAAATTATACAAGGGCATGCCCCTTAGCCTTGTACAATCCCTCGTAACATTTGTACATTTACACTATGGTAAAAGATAATTTATACCAGCCCTTCGAGATTGTTTTGCGCGAGCCTCTTGCCGCCTGCCCGCGAAGCGAGCATTCGCATAGCTTTTTCGAGTTTATCTATATCGTAAGTGGCAGTGGGAAGCAGTGCATCAACAAAAGCAAATTCGCTTATAAACCCGGTCATTTGTTTTTGCTTACGCCTAATGATTCGCATTACTTCGAGATCCAAACCGAAACGCAGTTCCTGTTTATCCGCTTTAACCCCCTTTATGTTAAAAACAGCGCGCTCACAGGTGAGATGGCCCAACAC